>JBAWEQ010000019.1:0-40279 GCA_049591295.1 Acidobacteriota bacterium | reverse complement strand
GTTTCGTGGGTGCCTCGGCGGTGGGCACCTCGGACAGGTCGTTGCCCTTGGGGAGGGTAAGTACCTCCAGCCTCGCCAGCCCAAAATCGAGGATCTTGGCGTGTCCTGCCTTGGTGACGAAGATGTTTCCAGGCTTCAGGTCACGGTGAATGATGCCCTGCTCGTGAGCCGCCGAGAGGCCCTCAGCAACCTGGATCCCGACGCGTAGCGCGCTGCGCACGTCAAGCGGCCCTTTCTGGAGTTTCTGTCGCAGGCTCTCGCCTTCGAGAAGTTCGGTCACCAGGTAGGCGACCCCCGCTTCTTTCCCGTATTCATGGATGGCCAGGATGCTGGGATGGTTCAGGGCAGCCAAGGCCTTGGCCTCCCGCTCGAACCGCGACATCCTTCCCCGGTCTTCCGCAAAGCGCCCCAGGATGACCTTGACGGCCACTTCCCGCCCAAGCCGGATGTCCTTCGCGCGGTACACTTCGCCCATCGCCCCAGCACCGAGGGGGGAGAGAATCTCGAACGGGCCAAGACGAGTGCCTGGAAGCAACGGCATCCCGGCGCCCTCCTCCGACTCGCGGCTGACTCCGCCCGTGACCGGCTTATCTGGTCATAATGTAGCCTCTTGTCAGGCGGGGGACCATAGTCAACTGCAAAAGGCTCGGTGCGAGGCCGAGAGACCATGGAGCACGAAGCCTGAGCCCTATGGCTGGGTACGCGGAGCGGGGGGATCGAGGAAAAGTGCGTAGAAAGGGCGATTCGCTGATGGCGGCAGGCTCCCCGGCGCAGGCGGCTCCCGGTCCACCTGCGCGGCAAGTTACCATGACGCCATGAGGCGAGGTCGCCGCGGCCCTTGCTCTCTCTCCACCCAAAAGATTGAAACGGGAAAACGGGGAATCAGAGAGCCAGCGCAACGAAGCTGAGCGGGAGAGGGATTCGAAGGGCGGGGGTCATTCAGAAGGCCGCCACCGAGATCATCGCGTGGGTGGAATCCGGTCGGTTCCTCGGCCTCTCGGAAAAGAGTGTGAGGACGACGGCGACATTCGACGGGCTCGGCCTGCAGGTGACCCTCACCTGCCCCGGGGAAGCGAAGGACCCCCGAAGGCGCCGCCTACCCCGTAGCAGCTCGAGTCCGGTGATGGGAAGGCGTGGCTGACTCTCTCCGGCTGTCTCACCGACCATTCGTCGACAAGGTCTGCCGCAGCGGCGCCCGGAGACCAGAACCCTCAAGCCCCGCCGTGAGCACCAGAGCAACCTGGAGGCGAGGCCCCTCGGCGGGGGGGAAGGCCGAAGCTTCCTCGGAGTCGATCCACCGCGGACGCTTGTCGCCTCCCGGGCACGGGCGCCGGGACATGCCGCGACCAGAGGGGAGCTCATCGCAGAGAAAATTTCCCTGTTCCTCCAAGGCTAGGCTTAGGAACCAACGGGCCTCAAGGGGCTATGGGCCTGCCTCGTGATGAGGGAGGTGCCGCTTCGCTGTGCATGACCGCATCTGCTTCCGGGGGCCGCTGGCCATCCGGGAGCTCGGCAGGACCTGGATTGCGCCTCAACGCCAACGGCGTTTCCTATGTGGCCCGGGACGCGCAGACCGGAACTGCGAAAGGCCGCCCGCAGCGACTGGCGAATTGGCGGCAATTTTGCAGTGCCAGATCTGACCGAAAGGAGGTGCCCGATGAGAGCCGAGAAGAGGTTTTCGGTCATCGCCGTCCTGGCGGCGATCGTGCTGAGTATCCTGGCCGTTCCGAGCGCATCGTCCGCCCAGGTGGCGGTATCCATCACCATCGCACCGCCGGTGCTTCCGGTCTACGTGCAGCCCCCCTGTCCGGCTCCTGGCTACATCTGGACGCCGGGTTACTGGGCGTGGGGGCCGGAAGGATACTTCTGGGTGCCCGGAACGTGGGTGGAGGCGCCCGCGGTCGGGCTCCTGTGGACGCCCGGCTATTGGAGCTGGAGCGATGGCATCTTCCTTTGGCACGCGGGCTATTGGGGTCGCCAGGTCGGATTCTACGGCGGGGTGGTGTATGGATTCGGATACGACGGCGTCGGCTACGGAGGCGGATTCTGGCGAGGTTCCCAATTCTATTACAACACCACCGTGACCAACGTGAACACCACTGTGATTCGCAACGTATACCGCAGGCCGGTGCCAGTACGCAGGGAGACGCGCGTGAGTTACAACGGCGGGCGCGGCGGAATCGCGGCGCGACCGACCCGCGAACAGAAGGTGGCCGAGCGTGAGGGGCGCAGGCCCCCCACGGCCGTGCAGATGGAGCAGCAGCGAAGCGCCAGCAGGAACCGGGAGCTTCTGGCGTCGGTGAATCACGGACGGCCCGCCATCGCTGCGACGCCGAGGCCCGGCCTCTTCAGCTTACGCCGGGCGGTACCCGCCAAGGGGCCGCGCGAGGGCGTTCGGGAAATCCGTCCATCGAGAAACAATCTCCCTCCCCGCGCCAACTTGAATAGGATGGAAGTCGGGTCGGGAAGGGTCGACAGGCCCGCCGGTCACCCGGTCAAGCCGCCGAGTTCTGCCAGGGTGGGCAACGCGGGGAGAAGGCCGAAGGCGCCGCATGCCTACCCGGCCGGCAAGAGGCCGGAGCCTCGCAACCGGCATCATCACAATTCCCCTCCCGTGCCGGCGTACAAGTAGTGGTCGGCATGGGGCCTAGGCGGGGCGGCGCTTCCGGGGTCGGTCCGCCGGCCAATGCGCGGGATTCCACAGCCCGGCTCCCCGGCGCGCAACGGTCCTAATGACTGTTGTGCGCCGGAGGGAGCCATCGCGCGTCTTTCTGGGGGCCAATTGCACCTTTAGCAAGCTCCTGCGTACGTCTTGAGGGGATCGTTGCGAACGCAGGGAGATCGCTCGCGTGCTCGGAAGGGCAGATTGCGCACTCCTGGAGGTCGTGGCCCGCTCAAGAAGCTCAGGTGCAAGCTCCCAGGGCGTGTGCGCACGCTCGGGCGGGCCGACTACACGTTGCTGGAGGGTCGCTTCGCCCAGAGGACGCCCCATCCGACGAGAAGGCCCCAGGCGCAGCCGTGGAGAAGGCTGTAGAAGGGGTGCTCCCACGTGATCCACCACCAGAGCGATCCGAGGATCCCGGCGAAGCATCCGGCTGCCAGGTGCCAGGCCCTACCCTCTCGCTCGATCCAAGCCAGGAGCCCCCAGAGGAAGGCGGCGACGAGCGCCACGAGCCCGAAGGCGGTGTAAGGCCAGATGAGCCCTGGAGAGTCCAGCAGGTTGGACCCCCTGAAGAGGTAGAAATTGGGCAGATCGAATCCCGCGGACAGGGCCAGCGGGAAGAAGGTCAGGTAGCCGCAGGCCCAGCCTAGGACCGGAAGGCCCAGGATGCCTTGCCACGGCGGGCGGCGAAGGAGAAGTCGGGCAGAGGCCAGGGCCAGCAGGGCGAGGAGGCCGCCGTGGAGGGCCCCCGCGGGCACGATGTGCCACTTCAGATCCTCCGAAAGGGTCAGCAGGGCGTGCACGGCGTTCAGTCCGCCGCCGAGGCAGCCCCCTGCCGCCGCCCAGGCCAGGAGCCTACCGGTCTTCGGTATCATGAGTTCACTCTACAGGCGCCCGATCCGGGAGTCAATTGGACGGAGAGGGTGGAGCGGGACACAGGCCGGGAGGCCGGTCCCGACACGGCCAAAGGCCCCGCCCTTCAGGGCTGCTCGCGGCCGCAACACCCAGAGGGGGTACAATGGCCGCATGAGACGCGGCCTGAACCAGCGGCTCCCGCCCACGTACGATCTCAGGACCCTCGGGAAAGACGATGATCTGTACTCGCGCCTCGATGCATTCGCGGACCGCTTCGGAGAGCTGGCGGACCGCGAGGTAGGGCCGGCCTTCTCAAGCGTACCCGCATTCTTGGGGCGGGCTGCCGCCGAGGGAGGACGGGAGGAGGAGTTCTACCGGAGGACTACGCGCGAGCGGTATCTCACGGAACTGCTCGCCGTCACGGTGATGGCCCGGCAGTTCTGGCCCGCCTTCGCGGCCAGGAAGGACACGGTCCTCATCCTGCCCGACTGTCTCAGGCTGAAGGAGAAGGGCTGCGGCCGGAAGAACACGCGCATGGGTCCCCGCTGCACGATCTGCCATCCCGACTGTCTGGTGGGCAGGATCACGGCCGCGGGCCGCCGCTTCGGCGCGCAGGCCTACTTCGCACAGATGGGGCACGCGAGGCAGTTCCGCGCGCTGCGGCGCACCCATCCCGACCTGTCCGTCGTGGGCGTGGCCTGCATCTGGATGCTGGCTGCCGGCATGAGGGCCGCGGAGGAGGCGGGCATTCCCAGCCAGGGGGTCCTGCTCACCTACTGCGGCTGCGAGCACTGGACCGACGATCCCTTCGGGACCGACGCTTCGGTGGCTCGCGTGGAGGCCATCCTGGAGGCCAAGGCGAAGGAGCGGCGCCGCCCGGGGCTAGCCTGAGGCGTTGTCAGTTCAGCAGGCTGCCGGATGGCATCGAGACCGCGGGGCGGGTGGCGGTGGCCATGATCAGGCGGCCCTCGGCATCGGCGCCTTCGACCCGCACCATCCCCTCCTGGAGGAGCTCGTGGACCAGGAGGTTGAAGCTTTGGGTCCAGAGCCTGTAGCCCGTGCGGTTCTGCTCCTGGCTCCAGTCCACCTCCTCCAGGTCGGCGCCGGTGAGGGCCCGGAACACGGCCCTCCCCCAGCTCTCGGGATCGGTGGGACCCAGCTTGAAGAGCTGGCTGTAGATGGCAGTCTTGAACTTGGAAACGGAGTCTTCGGCGTCCAGCTTCGCGAGCGCCATGGCGTTGCCTCCTTGATTTCACGAAACAGAGCGGGGAGGCAGCCTATTCCGCGGCCGGACGGGGCGCTCGCGTTCAACGCCCCCGTTCGAAGCCGTACAGGAGGGCGATCTCCCGCCCCCAGAGGGATTCGTCGATGGTCTCCAGGATCAGCGGGATGCCGTCCGTGCGGAGGTCGTTCATGATGAGGCGGAAAGACTCGAACCCGAGTTCCCCCTCCCCCAGGCTGTGGTGGCGGTCCACGCGGCTTCCGAGGGCAGACTTCGAGTCGTTCAGGTGCATGCCTCTCAGGTAGCGCAGGCCCACCACGCGGTCGAAGGCCGAGAACGTGGCCTCGTAGGCCTCGCGGCTCCGGAGGTCGTACCCAGCGGCGAAGAGATGGCAGGTGTCGAGGCAGACGCCCACCCGGCTCCTGTCCTCCACCCGCTCGATGATGGCGGCGATCTCCTCGAAGGTTCTTCCCACCGACCCGCCCTGCCCAGCTGTGTTTTCGATCACCGCCGTGACGGAGCGGGTTTCCTTCAGGGCGAGGTTGATGGAGTCACCCACGAGATTCAGGCAGGCCTCCGCGGGGACGAGGCCTTTGTGGCTGCCCGGGTGAAAGTTGAGGAGGCGCAGCCCGAGTTGTTCGCAGCGCCGCATTTCGTCCAGGAATGCCTTGCGCGATCGCTCCAGCCCCTTGGGGTCGGGATTTCCCAGGTTGATCAGGTATCCGTCGTGGGGCAGGATGTGGGAGGGATCGAACCCGGCCTGGACGCAGTTTTCCCGGAAGGCCGAGATGTCCGCTTCGGCCAGGGGCGGCGCCGACCACTGGCGCTGGTTTTTGACGAAGAGCCCGAAGGCCCTGGCTCCTATCTCCTTCGCCCTCAGCGGGGCGTTCTGGACCCCGCCGGCGGCGCTCACGTGGGCTCCGACCAGTTTCTTGCTCATGGCGCCTCCCTCTTCCCGCGAACCCCTTTTGACGGGTGGGGTGCCGCGGCGTAGGATTCCTAGGATAGCAGAACGTACGATTGGAGGGTCCGGGAGCAATGCGAAGTCGGGCGAAGGGACGGTGGCGGCCGTGAAGATGGGACGCCTTCTGGGGAGCGCGTTGGCGGTTCTTCTGGCCCTGTGGGGCCTCGGCTCCCCGGGACAACAGGCCGCCCCGGAGTCCTTCGCGCGGCTCATGCTCTCGGGGCCGATCGAGGCGCTGGCCTCCACGCGGATCACGGTGCAGGGGCAGGCCATCAAGCTGACGGGCGACACCCTGCTGAAGGGGCTGGACGATCGGGGCCGGGTCGTGGACCTGCGCTCCAGGGACCTGCGCAAGAATGCGGAAGTGACGGTGCTCGCACAGGACAGGAAGGGCTCGCCGACGGCGATCCTCGTCCTGTTGGGGCGCGGCTTCACCCTCAGGGGAACGGTGACCGATTTCAGGATGGGCCGCCGCGGCTATGTGACGGCGCTGACCCTGGATGGACGGTACAGGGTCGAGGTGGAGGACGCCGATTTCGGGGAGGGCGTGACAAGCGGGTCCGGTTCTCCGGAGGGAGGGGGCCCCGGCGGGGGTGACGGCCCCACGGTGGACGTGGGAGATGAGGTCGTTCTTCAAGGCATCGTCCGTGACGGGAAGTTCGTGGCCGTCCTGGGGAGTGTGATCCCCCAAGAGGATGGGGACGATCGGGACGATTCCGCAGCCTCGGCGGTGGCATTCAGACGGCGTTCGCCCGCGCATCGGCGCCCGTCCGGCGGGATGCTGCGCCCTCGTCCATCGCCGCGGCCCGCGCGCTGAACCTCCGTCGGAGGCGTGCGCGGCGGGAGCCACCAAGGCGCCGCCCGGCTTGGTCGCGTCAAACTCGCGACGCGTGACGGCGGCCCTATGGCCGCGGGATAATTGGGGGAACCGTGTTGCAACTGCTCCTGGACCACCTATTCGTGGTGATCGGTTTCGCGCTGGCCGTGTTTGGGCTGGGGCACGTGGTGCGCCAGAGGCGCTCCGCCGCCGCCACGACCTTGTGGCTGCTCGTGATCGTTCTCTTCCCCTACCTGGGCGTTCCGCTCTACCTCATGTTCGGCGGACGTAAGACCCGGCGGGCCGCGGCGGACAGGCGGAAGCTCGACCTGCCGGCGAGGGGCACGATTCCCGAGAAGGAGGCCACCGCGCCGGATCGCCTCCTGCGGAGCTTCGGCGTGCCGGGAGCGACGGCCGGCAACGGGCTCAGGCTCTGCGGGACCGGGGAGGAGACCTACGCCTGCCTCATGGAAAACATCGCCGGGGCGCGCGAGAGCATCGACGTCCTGACCTTCATTTTCGCCAACGACGAGGTGGGACGCGCCGTGCTCGAGGCGCTGGCGCGCCGGGCCGCACAGGGGGTCAAGGTCCGCGTCCTGGTGGACGGCGTGGGCAGTTGGGGCACGAGGCGGCGCTTTTTTAGGGTGCTCAGGCAGGCGGGCGGCCGGGTGGCCTTCTTCACGCCCGTCATCCACCGGCCTTTCCGGGGCAGGAGCAACCTTCGGAACCACCGCAAGCTGGTGGTCTTCGATGATCGCCGAGTGATGGCGGGAGGCACCAACATCGCCTCCGAGTACGTCGGTCCGGTTCCGAGACCCGACCGCTGGAAGGACCTGGCCTTTTTTCTGGAGGGGCCCGCGGTGGCCCACTACGCGGAGATTTTCCGGTCGGACTGGCGTTTTGCGGCGAGGGAGCCCGTGGCCCCCCGCCTCGATACAGCCGGGGCTCTGCCCGGCTCAGGCGTGGTGCAGGTGGTTCCCTCGGGACCCGATGTGGCGGGAGACCCGCTCTACGATGCCCTCCTCAGTGCGCTCTTCAGCGCGCGCAGGCGCTTCTGGTGCGTGACTCCCTATTTCGTGCCGGACGAGACCATGGCCACCGCCTTCCTGGTGGCCGCCCACAGGGGCATCGACCTGCGGGTTCTGCTTCCGGCCCGCTCCAACCACCGCATGGCCGACCTGGCGCGCGGAACCTACCTCCGTGAGATCCAGTCGGCGGGGGGGCGAATCCTTCTTTACCCGGGAGGCATGGTCCACGCCAAGGCGGCGCTCGTGGATGACGACTTGGCGGTCATCGGCTCCGCCAACCTGGACATGCGCAGCTTCTTCCTGAATTACGAGTGCGCGGTGTTTGCCTACGATGCCCCCTCGGTAGCTGCGACGGAGGAGTGGATCCGGCTTCTGGCGGCGGGGTGCAGCGAGGGTGTGGGAGAAGTCGGCCCGTTTCGGGACACCATCGAAGGCATCGCCCGCATGGTCGGGCCGCTGCTGTGAGGAGGATGAAAGATATGGGCAGAGGATGAACCGAGTCGCCTGCAGGCTCCTCGGTACTCGGTCCCCGGCAGTCAAAAGAAAAGGGGCCCGAAGGCCCCTTTCGTTTGGATGACTGGAAGGATCGTTCAGTCGCGAACGACGCGCACCTGCTCAGCCTGGGGACCTTTGGGGCCCTGGGTGACCTCCAGCGTGACCTTCTGGCCCTCCTGGAGGGTCTTGAAGCCGGTGCCTTCGATGGCGGTGTGATGGACGAAGGCGTCCTTGCCGCCCTCGACCGTGATGAAGCCGTAGCCCTTCTTCTCGTCAAACCATTTTACGATGCCGTTTACCACACTGTACTCCTACACTACCTTGTCCGTTGCGGACCACTCTCCAACAAACTACTTGCCGAAGGGTGCATAAACAATATACCGCAGTGCGGAGGCAAATGCAAGCTTGGCCTGTTTCCCCGGCCTCACGCCCCCTGAGATGCCCCGTGGTCGCGCCCCGCAGGGCCCTTCCCGCCGGTATGCTACTATGGCCAAGGATGGACGGAGGACTCGCATGCCGGACCTTCTCGTCAAGCTCTACGACCTGCCCGATGGAGAAGGGGCCCGAGCGGCCCTGGGCGAGCTGGGAATCACAATCCGCAGGGCCATGCCTTACGAGAAGCACCTGGTCTCGGCCTTTGTGGCGAGGGCCTTCGGAGAGGGCTGGGCGAGCGAGGCAGAGGTCTCCTTCGCCAACCATCCCGTCTCCTGTTTCCTGGCCACCCGGGAGGGGACCATCCTGGGCTTCGCCTGCTACGAGGCCACGTGCCGGAACTTCTTCGGTCCCACGGGGGTGCTCGAAGCGCATCGCGGGGCAGGCATCGGCGCGGCCCTGCTCCTGGCCTCCCTTCAGGCCATGAAGACCCTTGGCTTCGCCTACGCCATCGTGGGAGGCGCCGACTCAGCGGCGTTCTACGAGCGGGTGGCGGGTGCCACCGAGATCCCGGGATCGGATCCCGGCATATACCGGGACCGGCTCCTGCCCGATCCCTAGTCCCCGCCCGGGACAGGCCGGCCGGCGCCATGGGGCCTGCGCCTCAGTAGAGGGGGGAAGCCCCTTTCCAAGGGCCCCTTACTTGCCTGACGGCCCTCGTTTTCCATGGTCCCCTTCTCTAAAGACGGCCCCTAAGCTGTGCTACACTCCAAAAAAACGAGGGAGCGACAGACCCATGGCGGCCGGCAAGCTCGGCGTCTACGACATGCTCGAAGAGATCGGAAGGGGGGGCATGGCCACGGTCTACCGGGCCTATCACCCTCCGACCGACCGCTTCGTCGCCATCAAGGTGTTGCAGCACGGTTTTGCGGGGGACCCCGAGGTTATGGCCCGGTTCCAGCGCGAAGCCCGCCTGGTGGCCCGGCTGGAGCATCCCCACCTCCTGCCCGTCTACGATTTTGACGGGGAGCACGAACCGCCGTACATCGTCATGAGGTATGTGGGGACCGGCACCCTCAAACAGCTCCTGCGCCGTGGACGCCTCCCACCGCAAGGGGCGGCACAGGTGATCACGCAGGTGGCCTCGGCGCTGGACTACGCGCACCGGCAGGGAGTGGTGCATCGGGACATCAAGCCCTCCAATATCATGGTGGACGAGGAGGGGAATGCCTTCCTCGGGGACTTCGGGCTGGCCAGGCCGGCGCGGCCGCCCGGGGCCGCCGGGCTGACGCTTCCCGGGACCGTCCTGGGGACCCCGGGCTACATGGCCCCCGAACAGGCCGTAGGAGCGGGCGACCTGGACCAGAGGGCGGACATCTACTCGTTGGGCGTCGTCCTCTTCGAGCTGCTGACGGGAGAGCTCCCCTACAAGGGAGACACGCCTGTCAGCGTGGCCATGGCGCACGTGAACGAGCCCATTCCGAGGGCCACGGACCTCGACCCCGGCCTTCCGGCGGCCGTGGACCAGCTCCTGGCCGCTGCCATGGCCAAAGATCCGAAGCACAGGATTCCGTCGGCAGGCGAGTTCGCGAGGGGCGTCGCGGAGGCGCTCGGAGCGGATTCGGCCAGCGGACCCCTGCGCCTCGCGACCCCCGCCCTCGAATCCATCAACACGCTGCTCAGGGAGAGTGAGGAGCGGGACGACGTGGTGCGCCGCGGCGTGGAGCGGCCCAAGCCCGGACGGTCGAGCGGCCCGCGCCCCGATTCCGGGATCACCCCCAGCCAGCAAACCAAGCAGGTCACCGCCCTCTTCGTCAACATCGCGGAACTCGCCGAATGGCTCGTGGCCGAGGATCCACAGGGGGCGGAGGACCGGCTGGAGGCCTTCTGGATTCGTCTGGAGGGGGTCGTCGCAGAGTGGGGGGGCTCGGTGGATGCCCGCGCCCACGATACCATGCTGGCCTTGTGGGGCGCCGCAATTTCGCGGGAGGACGATCCCGAAAGGGCCGTGACTGCGGCCATCGCCATCCGGGATGCGACCCGGGAGCAGGCCTGGGGAGAGGACCCGGTGCCCATGCAGGCCGCCGTGACTACGGGCCCAGTGCTCCTCACGCCGAGGGAACTGCCCGGGTCGTACGCGGCCACGGGGACGACCATCAGCCTGGTGCGCAGGCTGGAGAGGACCGCTCCCCCGGGCGGCATCGTCCTGGGACACGACGCCTATCGCCACGTCCGCGGGGTTGTGGAGGTGGCGCCCTTCGACTCCATTCGGTTGAGGGAGAGAAGGGACCCCCTCAGGACCTACCTCGTCCTGCAGATCAAGCCCAAGCCCTTCCGCCTCGCCTCGCGCGGCATCGAGGGGGTGGAGACCCGCATGGTCGGACGGACCGACGAGCTGGCCATCCTTCGTCGTGCTTTTCAGGAGGCTACGGCAGGGCAAGGGGTCCGGGCGCTCACCGTCTTGGGGGCGCCGGGGATGGGCAAATCCCGCCTTCTCTATGAGTTCACCCAGTGGGTGGAACTGGACCCCAAGGAGGTCTGGCTGTTCCGCACCCGGGCCACCCGCGAGATGGCCCAGCGTCCCTACAGCCTCTTGAGGACGCTCCTGGCCGTGCGGTTTGACGTGCAGGCCCCGGATGGTCCTGCGGAGGTGTGCGCCAAATTGGAGCGGGGCGTGGCGGACCTGATGGCTATCGCCGAGCCCGAAGCCGTCGGCGAGACCGTCCGCTTCCTGTCAGAGCTGCTGGGGGCCGCCGCGGAGGAGCCCTCCCGCGGGCCGTCCACCCGCTCGGAGGGGCGCCAGTTCCGAGAGCGCGTGACCCGGACCATCGGGAGCCTCCTGCGCCACGCCTGCAACCGCCATCCGGTCCTGATGGAGCTGGCCGACCTCCACTGGGCGGACGACCCTTCCCTGGACGTGCTGAACGATCTGCTGGCCAGGAACGCGGACCTGCCCCTGCTCCTCGTGGCCCTGGCGAGGCCGGAACTCCTCGAACGCCGTCCCGCCTGGGACGAGGCCTGGCCTGGCCGCCAGCGCATCGATCTGGCGCCGCTCACGAGGCAGGAGTGCGGGGCCCTCGTGGACGAGATCCTCCAGAAGGTCGAGGAGGTGCCCTCCGAACTGCGGCGGCTGGTGGTGGATCGCGCAGAGGGAAATCCGTACTACGTCGAAGAACTGCTGAAGGTGCTGTTGGAAGAGGAGGTAGTCCTCAAGGGCGAGCAGCGATGGCGGATCGACCTCTCCCGCTTGAGGGGGCTCGATGTCCCCGCGACGCTCACGGGGCTCATGCAGGTGAGGCTGGACATGCTCCAGCCCGATGAGAAGATCGTTCTGCAAAGGGCCTCGGTAGCGGGGCGGCACTTCTGGGAGGGGGCCGTGCAGGCCCTCGAAGAGGCGGACGGGATCACAGCCGATGCGATCAGTGCCCTGGGGGCCGTGGCTTCCAAGGGGCTGATTCACGAGCGGGAGACCTCGGTCTTCGAGGGCACGCGCGAGTTTCTCTTCGCGAGCAACATGTTCCGGGACGTGGTGGCCGGCTCCATTCCAGGCCGACAGAAGCGCGGCTATCACGCGGGCGTGGCGCGGTGGCTGGAAACCGCGGCGGGTGAGCGGTTTGCGGAGTTCGCCTCGGTGGCCGCCGAGCATTTCGACTTGGCGGGTGTCCCCGGGGAGGCAAGCCGGTGCTACGCCCTGGCGGGGGAGCAGGCGGTTCGCGTGAGCGCGTATGGAGACGCCGCTGGTTTCTGGAAGCGCGCCTTGGAGCTGTTGCCCGAGGGCCCCGATGGGACGCCCCAGAAGGCGCGGCTGGAGTTGCGGCTTGGAGAGGCACTCTGGCATCTGGGCGGGCACGCCGAAGCCCGCCTCCATTTTGAGGAAGCTCTGGCCGGCTCGGTGACGGCGGTCGATCGGCCGCTGCAGGCCAGGGCCCTCTTCGGTCTTGCGCAAGTGGCCCTCAGCCTGGGCGAGGTGGAAGGCGCCCAGCGCCGTTTCGAGCAGAGCCTGGATGCCGCCGAGGTGGAGGACCGCGCCTCCCAGGGGCAGGCCCTTCTCGGCCTTGGCGAAGTGGCCTGGAGGCGGGGCGAGTACGGGGATGCATTGGGACACCTGGAGGCGAGCCTCATGCTGGCTCGGGAGGCGGGCGACCGGACCCAGGAGCTGGCCGTCCTGAGCCGCCTGGGTTGGCTGTCCCACTCCTCCGGTGATTATCAGGAGGCCCGGCGGCGTCTGGAGGAGTGCCGGGCCGTCTCTCTCGAACTGGGCAGTCGGGACCGTCTGGCCGAGGCCCTGAACGGGCTGGGCGAGGTGCTCAGGCACCAGGGTGATGTGGATGGCGCCGACGCGCTCTTCGAGGAGGCGCTCGCGCTGGCCCGGGCCACGGGCCTGCACAGCGAGGGTCTGCAGGCGCTTCTCAACCTCGGGTTTGTGCGGGTCGAGAGGGGCGCATACGTGGAGGCGGAGGACTTGCTGCGGGAGGCGTTGCGGCTGGCGCGCGCCAGCGGAGAGGCCCAGCCGCAATTGCGCGCCGTGGTGGGATTCGCCTGGCTCAAGGCGGCAGGAGGCGAAGCGGCAGCGGCGGCCGAGTTGCTCGGCGTGGCCCTGAGCCACCCCTCCTCAGATGCCCTGGTCCGCGAGTTCGCGGGACCCGTTCTCGGCGCGGCAGGGCTTCGGAGGGAGGATATCCCGAAGACGAGCCCGCCGCTCGGCAACGTCGTGGCCGCCTGCCTCGGAGAGCCGGAAGAGATGGGCTGAATCAGAGTTCTATCTGGGCTCCCATCTCGACCACACGGTTCACCGGAATATCGAAATAGGTGGTGGCCCGCTGGGCGTTGCGCGACATGAAGGCGAAGAGGTGTTCACGCCAGACGGCCATACCCGGCCGCCCCGTGGGCACGAGCGTCTCGCGCCCGAGGAAGAAGGTGGTCTTCATGATCTCGAACTGGAGCCCCCGCGCCTGAGCGGCGGCCAGCAGCTTGGGGATGTTGGGCGTTTCCATGAAGCCGTAGCGGGCCACCAGGCGATAGATTCCGCACCCCAGGTCGGCGACCGTCAAACGCTGTTTCGGGGCGACGTGGGGAATCTCCTGCGTGACCACCGTCACCAGCGCCACCCTCTCATGGAGAACCTGGTTGTGCTTGAGGTTGTGGAGCAGGGCCGGGGGAACCCCCTCGGGGCTGCCCGTCATGAACACGGCCGTGCCCGGCACCCGGAGGGGCGGCCTCCGCTTCAAGTCCTCCAGGAACAGCTCCATGGGCAGGCTTTCGTCGAGGAGGCGCCGGGCCAGGATGCTCCTGCCCCGCTTCCAGGTGGCCATGATCGTGTAGACGAGCGCGGCCACCAGCAGGGGGAACCAGCCGCCGTGCTCCACCTTGATGATGTTCGCCCCGAAGAAGGAGAGGTCCACAACGAGGAATCCCGCCGCGGCGGGTCCGGCGATCCACTGCCTCCATCCCCACTGCTCGTGGGCCACGACGTAGAAGAGCAGGGTGGTGATGACCATGGTCGTGGTCACGGCCACGCCGTACGCCGCCGCCAGATTCGCGGAACTGCGGAACCCCAGGACCAGCGCGATGGTGGCGAGCATGAGGACCCAGTTGACGGCAGGGACGTAGATCTGGCCGATCTCCTCGGAGGAGGTGTGGCGGATGAGAAGCCGTGGGCTGAATCCCAGCTGCACCGCTTGGCGGGTGAGGGAGAAAGAGCCGGAGATGACCGCCTGCGAAGCGATGATGGTGGCGGCGGTGGCCAGGAACACCAGGGGAAGGGTGGCCCATTTCGGCGCGAGGAGGAAGAAGGGGTTGCGCTCCGCCGAGGGGTCGAGGATGAGCAGAGCCCCCTGCCCGAAGTAGTTGAGGAGGAGCGAGGGCAGAACCAGCGAGAACCAGGTGAAGCGGATGGGTCCCCTCCCGAAGTGCCCCATGTCGGCGTAGAGGGCCTCTCCGCCGGTCACCGCGAGAAAGACGGCTCCCAGCATGAGGAACCCGTGCACGCGGTTGTCGACGAAGAAACGCAGGGCGTGATAGGGGTTCACGGCCGCCAGGACGGACGGTTCCAGCCACACGCCCCGAATCACCAGGAGGGCAAGGGTGATGAACCAGATCAGCATCACCGGTCCAAAGAGGACGCCCACGCCGGTGGTGCCCCGCCGCTGGAGCAGAAAAAGGCCCACGAGGAGGGCGACGGTGATGGGGATGACGAAGGGGGTGAAGTGCAGGCGTGTGACCTCCAGCCCCTCCACGGCAGAGAGCACGGAGATGGCGGGGGTGATGATGCCGTCCCCGTACAGGAGTGCCGCCCCGAATAGGCCCAGGGTCACCAGGACCATGCCGCGGCGGCGCGCGCTTCCCGCCAGAGCGGGCCTGGCCAGGGCCATGAGGGCCAATATTCCTCCCTCCCCGTTGTTGTCGGCTCTCAGAATGAAGACCAGGTATTTGACCGAGATGATCAGAACGAGCGCCCAGAAGATGAGCGAGAGAGCCCCCAGGACGTTCTGGGGGGTGGTCTCCACGGCGTAGTCGGGGCCGAAGCAGACGCGCAGAGCGTAGAGCGGGCTGGTGCCGATGTCGCCGAATACGATGCCCAGGGCGGCCAGCGATAGGAAGGTCAGATGCCTCCACCCGCCATTGCCCTGGCCGCCCCCCGGAGGAGCGGAGCTCTGTCCGCGGTCGTGTGCGGAGTGTCTGCCCCCGGTTTCTCTCCCGCCTGCCACTTCCCCCACCAGCCTCCGTAGGATGCCGATTCTATCACGATCCGGAAGGGCCGCCGAAAATTCGTCGTGCCGGGTCCTGTCGATAGTAGGCGCTCAGCGCCTCGTACAGCTCCGGGTGAACCCTGAGCAGGTCCGAGGGACGTTCGAAGAAGGCCTCCGTGGCCACCGCGAAGAACTCCGCCTCGTCCTCGGCCCCGTAAACGTCCAACACCCGATCGCGGCGCCGCGAGGAAAGCGCGTCGAATTCCCGGTGCATGACCGCGTTCCACCGACGAAAGGCGGCCCCGCCCCGGGCGGGGGGATCCCGAAACTCCAGTCTGTGTAGAAGGTCTATCTGGTGGGCGAACTCGTGGAGGACCAGGTTCCGGCCGTCCAGCCGCCGGGCGTCGTTTCGGACATCTTTCCAGGAGAGCACCACCGTGCCGAGGTCCCAGGCCTCACCCTCCCGGTCGTCCATCTCCTCGGTCACGATTCCCGCTTCGTCCATCGTTTCGTCCGGGGCCCGGTAGCTCGACGGGTAGAGGAGAATGGTCTTTACGGCCAGGAGATCGTCCACTCGGTGGCCCAGCGTGAGCAGGCAGGCCTGGGCCGCGACGAGCACCTGCATTTCCTCGGTGAGTTCCAGCCCGCCGCAGGGCTCCCAGTTCACCTCCGCCATGAGAATGCGGAGATCATCGCGCAGCTTGGAACGCTCGGATTCGGAGAGGGTTCCCCACAGGGCGCAGCGCCCATCGAGAACCGACTCCCATGCCGCCGAGAACGGCTCGGCCACCAGCCGGGAGCGCCGCCTTTTTCGGAGCCAGCCGAAGACCATCGCCCTTCCCCCTCTTGGTGCGCAACGATCCACGTATTAGACGGAGTCTGTCGCCGTCCGGGAGGAGATCGCGCCTGGTCGCGCAAGAGAAGCGTCAGTAGAGGGCCGGCATGGGGCTCGGCCGGAAGCGGAGCTGCACCTCCCGAACCCCTGGCACGTCGAGCGCGATAGCGCGGATCTCCCGTTCGAAGGACCCGGCGATGTCGGGCATCATGGAGACTTCGGGGGCGTCGCCGCTGATGGTCACTGCGCCTCCCTCCGCATGGATACTCACCTCCAGCGACCGGCTCGCGGGGTTGAGGGCCAGGGCCAGCCGAACCCGGGACTGGAGGGCAAAATTCTCGCGGGCCTGGGGGGAGGGTTCCGGCCCCGAGAATTCAGGGCGCCGAGCCAGGGCGAGGATCGCTGCCGCGGCGGAGTCGGCCGAGACCAGGCCCACGTTCAACACGACGTCGTAGAGCGAGGGGTCCCGCCAGTCCACGCCGTAGACAAATCGGGTCCATCGGGCCCGATCGTCATCCATTCTGGCGATATAGGCCGCAGCCGCTTCCCTGTCCAGCCCCTGGGCCTCCATGGCAAGCGGGATCCGCACTTCCATGGGTGCCACGATCCGGACCTTGAGAATGGGATGGAGCCCCCTGAAGAGCAGATGCCCTGCGTATCCATTGAAGACGAAGTCCCCCTGTACGGCGTGGTCGGCCAGGATCGACTGCATGGCCGCTCCGTACATCTTGCGTTCGGAGGTCAGTCTCTCCCATAGGCTGGGAGCGGAATCGACCCTCTTGCGAACCACCTCCTGGGGGACACCGAGCCTCTCGGCCGCCTCCTGGACCACCTCGCGGTCCACGCAGGGATACCCCAGTTCGGTGGCCACCTTTTGGGCCAGCGCGTGACCCAAGCTGTGGGATCCTCTCGAAATCGTTATGATGGGCATGGCCCCCTCCTTCCTTCGCTCGCCGCCCTTCGCCTTGCAGTCTGGGAGATAGCCTCAGGGGAAGGCCGTGGCGTGCGGGCCGAACAGCCGCTGAAGCAGCTCCAGGTCCCCCATGGACGAAGCCGTGTATTCGGCGCCGATCTCCACCCCGTCCATTTCCGCCCGTTCATAGACGACGCGGGCCTGCACCGTCACTACCGCTCCGCCGACGGGGATTTGCAGTTCGAGGGGCGTGCCCATACCCAGGGGAACCGGGTGGATGAAGCTGAGGCCTCCCAGGCCCAGCTCACGCGTCGCGGCGGGCCACTCGTGCCCTCCCGGAAGGAGCTTCTTCACGGTGATCCGCACATCCCGCGTGAGCCGCGGAAAGTGCCGCTTCTCCTCGATCGCGTCCTTCATTCGAGCCCCTCTCCGTTGATGACGATAGATTGTAGCTCCTGCGCCGCCTTCCGTGCAAACAGAAGGCGACGGCTTCGGCTCCCGCGGGCGCTGGGGGCGGCTCGCGCCAGCTGGCGGTCAGGGGGAGTACGCGACGCCGCAATACCATTGCCAGGCAGGATGGTGCTTCGGGGGATGGTGCCGAGGTGTTGGAGTGATTTCTGGGATCAGACCTCGTCGGCGGTGCGCGTGATCTGCTGAAGCAGCTCGAGGTCGGGGAGGGGAATCGAGAAAAATTCCACGCCGACCTCGTAGGTGTTGCCCTGGGCCTTCCTCTCCGATGCCACGATGCCCCGGGCGGAAATGATCCTGCCGGCGACGCTGAAGCGCAGCTCCACGGGCGTGCCTTCCCCCAGCGGGCCTTCGTGCTCGACCATGCACCCGCCCAGGCTCATCACCCGCGCGGTGGCCAGACCGGTGAACAGCTCCGGGTCGAGGCGTTTTACCAGCGCAGGGTACTCGGACCTGATCCTGGGGTAGCGCCGCTGCTTCTTGAACTCCTCCGACATCGCCCGCCTCCGAATCTGCCCCAACTCTATCCGAAGGCTTGCCGATCGGCAAGTCCCTCTGAGCCCCAATCCCGTGATGGACGGCGTGGCTGGCGGCGGAGGGTCCGACGGGCAGGCTCCGCAAAAGGGGATTCTCCCGTAGCGCATGGGCCTGCTGGAGGACATGGAACATATGCCCGCGTGACCCGGCGGGCAGAGCATTCGCACCCGGTCTGGCTTCAGTCCTCCCGTGCCGAACGCGGCTCGGGCTGAAAGAGGCTCTCCAGGACGGCGCGGTCGGAGGGAGAGATGGATAGGAACTCCACGCCGACCTCGAAGCGGTCTTGCTGGATGGGCTTTTCGTAGACCACTCGGCCTACGGCCTGGATGACCCTGTGCGGTTTGATCGAGATCAGGAGATCTACGGCGGAGCCGCGGCCGATGGGCTCACGATTGACAAAAGTGCACCCGCCCAAGCCGATCTGACGTGTCTTCCCGCAGGTCTCCATGGCCTCCGGGCCGATCTTGCGCAGATGGACGGCGTCCTGCGCCTCGATTCTCGGAAAGCGCCTTCGCGTCACGATGTCGCCGCCCATGGGTCCCCCTGGCATGCCGATGTTGCAGCCATAATGTCGCGCCCGGAGTGCATGAATGCAAGTTCGGGACCATCCACGATGTGAGCGCCTTGCTGGGATGGTCCGCCGGTGCGCGGACCTACCCCGGCCACACGATCTGGTTCAAGACGTTTTGGAGCCGCCGCAGGCTTTCCGTGTAGCGAGCGAAATAGGACCGTGCCGCGGCATCCAGGAAACCGCGACCAAAGACCGGATTGGCCCTCATGAGGCCTCCGAGTTCGCCCGCCTCGATGGCCAGGACCTCGCAAGGTCCGGCGCACTTGGCTGAGGTCGTGTAGCGGGCCGAGCCCAGAAGCGGCGAGAGTCCGAACAGTTCGCCCGCGCCGATTTGGCCGGCAACCACGCTGTACTCCCCGGTGGCCGTCGGTATCCAGAGCCGGACCCGGCCCTCCAGCAGAAGGAACACGTGCGTCCCCTTGGCGTCGTGTTCGAAAATCACGTGCTCCTTGGCGCACGAGCGCAGATCGGAGGCCCCCGCCAAGACCTCGGCCTCGGAAGTGGTCAATCCCTGAAACAGTTCGTGCTTCTTGAGGATTTGTGCCGTATTCATCGCAACCTCCCGCGGGGCCTCTGGAGATCCCGCTTCAGAGTGCATGCCACTATCTGCAAATATCGCCCCTCCCGGCGGCGGGTGCAAGGCAAATGGCAGGGGGCCCGGAGCGGGGCCGCGCCAATTCCCCGAGTTTGGAACACTGGGGGAAGAGCGGCCCCTTTGGATGGGGGGTATCCTGTGCTATGAGAATTCTGTCGGCGGGCCCGCGCCTGTCCGGCATGGGGCGAGACGAAACGTTTCAACAGGAGGGCTCATGCATTCCGTTTCGAAGAAGGTGGTCCTGGCGTCTCTCTGTCTGCTCCTTTCGGGGCTTGTGCTCGGGGCTGCCCCGAAGGAGGCGGCCCAGAAAGAGAGCCTCATCACGCCATGGATGGTAGCCGGGCCGCTGGCCGTTCCCCCTCTGGTGTATGGCCCTAAGCTTGACGAGGAGGGGATCAAGAGGCTTATCGGGCCGGAAACGCTCGACGCATCGAGGCTTTGGCCCCAGCCGGGGGCGGCGCTGGAGTGGACTCCAGGGTGCAAGACGGCCTGGAAGGTAGATGAGGCCAAGGATGGCCGCCTGGAGCCGGGAGGGGTCAAGGCGCCCGCACTCTTCTATGCCTCCACCTACCTCCGCACGCAGCGCTGGGAGAAGGTGGGCCTCTCGGTGGACTGGTCCGGCCCTCTCTCCGTCTACTTGGACGGGACCCAACTGGAGATGAGAGCGAAGGCCGAGGAGGGCGCCCGGCAGGCTAAACCCATGACCGTCGATCTGATCCTGCCCACGGGTCTGCACCGGCTGCTTCTCGTAGCCCTTCTCGATGGCGGGGCGCCGGCCCCGATCAAGGCGGTATTGACCCTTTCCAAGAAGTCGCCGCTCCCCTTTCCCGCCGCCACGACCGATTGGCGGCACACGCTTCAGCAGAGCGACGTCATGGACTCGTCCTTCGTCTCCGATATCGCGGTCTCGGGCGACGGTTCCCGAATGGCACTCGTCGTCAGAAACGACGACCTCAAGAGGGACGACCGGCCCGTCTATCTGGAAGTGAGGTCCACCGTGGACGGCCGGATCCTGGCTAACTTCCGGGTCGCCGAGGGGACGAGCACCCCTTATTTTTCGCCCCACGGCAACAGGCTCGTCTTCACCGCCCCGGACACCGAGGAGAAGGAGACCGAGAACCTGTGGATCGCAGACCCGGAGACGGGACAGGTCCGGCCGCTGCTCAAGGAACAGCGGGATGTCAGGGAAGTGGTGTGGGCGCCCGATGGGGATTTCATCTATTTCCTCGCCGTCCCTCCCCGCCCCACGCCGGCGAAGGTTCCCGACTACCTGCGGTTCACGGAGATGGTCCAGCGCTGGAGCGACTGGAAGGACCGCCCCCAGGCCTTCGAGCTCTCGCTCAAGGACCGCAGCCTCCACCAGCTCACGGCAGGTTCGTCCAACGTCCAGAGCATGGCCTTGAGCCCCGACGGCCGCACCCTGGCGCTCCTGCGCATCGTCTTCACCGAGCAGCGTCCCTACCTGACCACGGAGATCTGGAGCTACGACACCGCGAGCGGTGCCTCCCGGAGGGTGATGGCCTGGCGGCGCTGGCCGGACATAAGCGAGGTCGCCTTTTCGCCGGACGGCAAGCGCCTCGCCCTCATCGCGCCCCCGGCCGACATGCCCCCAGGGGGCAACAAGCCCCGCGAGGAGCTGGCCTATAACCTGATGCTCTACACCGTGGATCTGGCCACCGGCCGAGTGAATTGCCTTACGGACCACTTCGCCCCGGCGGCCTCTTCACAGGCCATCGGGGTTCTGCCCGGTCGGCGAAATGTCTGGTGGAGCCCCAAGGATGGACAGGTCTATTTCATCGCCACGGAGGGGGACCGCGTTCGACTCTATCGGACCGATCCGGAGGGCAAGACCTTCACGCCCGCCGACCTTCCCGACTCCTGCCTGGGCAGCCCCGACATGGCCTCCTCGGGAGCCGGCCTCGGCTACGTGGGCTCCTCCTTCGGCACCTTCTGGACGGTCCGCTACTACGATGCCGCGACGGGCAAGGTGCGCGACATCTGGGAGCCCGGCGCCCAGACCTTCGCCCGCGTGGAGCTCACCCGGCCCGAGCGCTTCGACTTCACCGACCAGGCCGGGGTTCGCATCCCCGGCTGGCTCTTTCTGCCTCCGCACCTGGACCCCGCCAGGCGCTACCCCATGATCGTCGCCTATTACGGCGGAGTGGAACCTTACGCCGACTGCTTCCGCCCCGAGTTCTTCCGTTTCTCGGGCCAGGGCTACGTGGTCTATCTCGTGACTCCCCGCGGCTCGGTGGGGTACGGGCTCCCCTTCGCGGACGACCACGTGAACGACTGGGGCCAGAAGGCCGGCGAGGACATCATCGAGGGGACGAAGGCCGTCCTTGCGGCCAAACCCTTCGTGGACGCCAAGCGGGTGGGTTGTTACGGCGGCTCCTACGGCGGCTTCATGACCCTCTACCTGGTGAGCCACAGCGACCTCTTTTCGGCCGCCGTGGACTTCTTCGGCATCAGCGACATCACCTCCTACTGGGGCGCCGGCTGGTGGGGCTTCAGCTATGGCGATACGGCCATCGCCATGAGCTACCCCTGGAACCGCCGCGACATCTTCGTGGACCGCTCGCCGATCTACAGCGCGGACAAGATTCACGCGCCGCTGCTCCTCCTGCACGGCGACTCGGACGTGAACGTCCCGCACGAGGAATCGGACCAGATCTTCACTGCCCTGAGGATTCTGGGGCGGCCCTGCGAGTACGTCCGGTTCGCCGGGGAGGACCACGGCATCAACGGCAAACCGAGCAACCGGATGGCCAGCGAGGACATGATGCAGGAGTGGTTCGACAGGTACTTGAAGGGAGAACCGGAGGCCTGGTCCTACCGGTGGGAGAAGGAGGAGAACCCCCTGACCTACGGGAAGTGAGAGGCAAGGATGGGTCAGGGCGGGAGGAAATTCGAGAAGCGCCGCCTCAGGCTCGCCAATACCTCGCTGGTATCGGGGCGATTCTTCGCGTCGCCGATCCGGGATTGAAATACGCGCCGAGCTTCGCCCGTGGCGCGCGCGAAGGCGCAGACGAAATCCGGCACCCGGTCCGGATCTTCGTTGCCGGGCGAGTGGCTGACCGCCGCCGGGCAGAGCGTGCACTCGTCCAAAAATTCGCACTCCCGGCAGGGGCCCAGGAAGGAATATTTCTCCCGGCGGCCGCGCAGGAGCCTTAGGGAAATCGAGCGCCGGTCGAGGCTGGCGAGCTGCTCCGCCAGGGCGGCGGAGCGTACGTCACCCAAGCGCAGGATTTTCGATGCCTCCCCAGCCAGGGGGGAAAGGGACTGCAGGCTGCCCGCGAAGAGCGGGCAGCTCCAGGCGAGGCCGCCCGCATCCACGCACAATCCCTTTCCCCAACCCGCGCCGCAGATCAGCCCGTCGGCCCGCTCTGGCGCTCTCGGCCACTCCGGCCTTCGGAGGAAGAGCACCGGTACCTGGCCCGTCCTCTCGTAATGACGGAGGCTCGCCTCGGCCACCCGCTCCGCCTCTCTCCGGAGAAGTGCGTACTCCTCCGGTCCTCCCGCCCCGGCCAGTCCGGTGGCCGGGAAGAAGCGCACTTCGGGGACCTTCTTCCGAAGGAAATAACCGGCTGAACTGGCAAATAGGGAAATGGTGGAGGGCTGCAGCGTGGCATGGACCCGCAGACGCTCGCGGAAGAAGAGGGGGTGATCGCGCCGGATCCTGTCCAGAAGTCCGTCGAGCGTGGTGAAGGTGCCGGCCCCCCGGAGTCCCTGCGCGTTTGCCACGCCGTCGAAACTCAGCTGGAGGGAGAGGTTCCGCGTGGCCAGAAACGCCAGCAACTCCGGAGTAAGGAGCGTCCCGTTCGTGGTGAGGACGAAGTGCACCGCCTCGTTCCCGGGAGCATTGCGCTCCACGAACTCGATGCACCGGACGAGGAGCTTCTCCGCAAGGAGCGGCTCGCCGCCGCTGAAGGCGATGGTCAGCGGAAGGCGCCCCCGCTCCAGGATGAAGTTCAGGGCCGCGCGGGCGATGGGCCATGGCATGCGGCCAGGCCCTGATCTGCGGTCCTGATAGCAGTAGGAGCACGCCAGGTTGCAGCGCCCGGAAATCAGCAGGGTCAGACCCTCCGGAGCGCCATCCGCCGTGGAGGCATCCGCCCGAAGGCCCGGCTCTTCCCGCTCTAATGCACCCCTGGGACGGCCCGCGGGGGAGCGGCGAGGCCTCCTAGCAGTCCAAGTAGTAGAAGCCGTGGCCGGCTCCCGCAGCGAATACCGCTCCGCCTCCTTGCGCGCCCGGAGGATTGTGCGAGCGTCCTTCCCCAGCGGACGGCGGGTGCGTGGCTGCCGCCGAATCCAGTGCTCGCAGCGCGTTGTCCAGAGCCGTCACCAGATTATTGAACTCACGGCCATACTCGATCTCGTCCTCGCCGAGGTGATGGCGGATGATTGCCTGGAGTTCCCGCCGGGCCTCTTGCGCCCTTCCCAGGGCCGCCACATCAGCCTGCGCGGCTTTCACCAGGAACCATTCGTCCAGATATCGGAGGAGCACATCGAGTTCGCGGTAGGTGTGCCAAATGCCTCTCATGGAAATGTGTTGCGATAAGGGTTTGACCATGTCCGCACCTCCTCGGAAAGAGTGATCGTCCTCCCCCTCTGGCCTCGGTGCCAGGCCAAGTCAGAAGGAGCCCTTGTCCGCCAAGAGCACCCATACGTCTCCCTCTGGGGCTTTCTCGAGGAAGGCGATGAGGTTTCCCCGCTCCGATGCGGTCACCTGCACCAGCTCCCGCTGGGGGTCCTGGGGCTCGCTGAATCGCATCTCGGCGATTTCGCCGCTATTGGGATGGACCACCCGGAGCGAAAGGCGGTCGCCGCCCCAGCGTCCCACCGCCAGAAGGTCGCCGCTGCTCTTGTCCCACCAGAACCACGTGATCCCCGCGCCCGTCGTGATGCGCCGCATTGGAACCTCGCCGGCGGCGGCGCACAGCCAGAGATCCTGGCCCTGGCCGTTCTCCATGGTGCAGGCCAGGCGTTTCCCGTCTGGGGACCAGGCGAAGCCCCCCACGTCCCCCGCAGCGTGCGTTATCTGGCGGGGCTCGCCCGCCCTCCGTCCATCCCGGAACGGAGCCGACCAGACCTGGATGGAGCCTCCTCGATCGGAGAGAAACGCGATCTCCGATCCGTCGGGCGCCCATCGAGGAAGGCCCTCCATGGAGGGGTCGTCCGTGAAGTTGGTGGAGGCGCCGCCCGAAGCCGGCATGACCCAGACGTCCCGCAGGCTCCCCTTGCCGCCCGCTCCTTCGAGGAGGCGCTGGTAGGCGATCCATTGGCCGTTCGGTGAATAGACGGGATTGGAGCAATAGCCGGCCTGTTCCGTCATGCGCTCGGGCTCGCCCGCCGGTTTCCCTTCGCGCAGGGCAATCCGCCAGAGGTCGAAGCTTCCCTCCCGGTTCGAGCTGAAGAGAAGCGACTTCTCGTCGGGGGAGAGGGCCGGAGTGTAAGCCATGCGGCCCATGGGCACGTCGGTGCGCAGTCCTGACCGGCGGTCCAGCAGGACGATGGAGCAGTTGTCCGTATGGGTTTCGTAGGCGAGGCGGCGCCCGTCCCTGGAGAGGGTGGGATGCCGCTCTCCGCCCGTGCCCAGGGTCACCCGCTCGGGTCTTCCCCCTCCGGCCGGGACCTTCCAAATGGCCCACGTTCCCTCACGAAGGGAATCGAAATAGAGGGTCGCGCCGTCGGGCGACCAGGCTGGGTCCATGTCGGGAGGCACGTCGTGGGTGAGGGGCCGGGCCTTCCCTCCGGCGGTGGGGACCAGCCAGAGGTCGTTCTGGTCCCAGTAGCAGAGGGTTCTACCGTCCGGCGACCAGGCGGGGTCCTGGTGGTCCCAGGTGCCGTCTCCATCGCTTGTCAGCATCCGGGCCGCCCGCGGATCGGCCAGGGGCGCCACCCAGATCCTCAGGTAGCTGCCGCCCGGCGCCGGCCTGGCGAAGGCGACGCGGGTACCATCCGGGGAGATGGCGGGCTCCTCGGCATCCTCGACGAGGAGGACGGGCGCTCCGCCGAGACGCGGGATCTTCCAGATGGCCTTTTTCCCGTGGACCTCCGAGGAAAAGACAACGGCGCTGCCGTCCGGGAACCAGCAGGGCGCCGCGTGATGTGCGGTGCCGGAGGTCAATCGCAGGGGTGTGCCGCCGCTCACGTCGGCTACCCATACCTGGCTGGCGCCCCCCTCCCAGGCGCAGAAAGCCACCGTGTTCCCGTCCGGCGAAATGGCCGGGCTCTCCTCCAGCCCCGGGCGGCTGGTGACCTGCCTTGGCTCGAAGGATGGGAGCCCGGAATACCTCGCACCCACCCTCAGCCACACACCGACCACCACCACGGCGGCCGTCAGGAACAGTCCGGCTAGGAGGACTCCCCGCTTCGACCTGTTCCACCCGGTGGAAACCCGCGTGGAGGAGGACGAGCTGCCGCCTGACAAATCCTTGAGAGCGGCGAGCAGCTCACGCGCGGTCTGGTAGCGCTCCTCGGGCCTCTTCGCCAGGCAGCGGCGAACGAGGGCATCAAACCCAGGTGACATCTGGCTCTCAGGCAGAGAGAGAGGTAGCGGCTCCGTCCGGAGCACGGCGGCCAGGGCGTCCGCCTCCGAATCGCCCTGGAAGGGCCCGCGCCCGCTGACCATCTCGTACAGGATGACCCCCAGCGAGAACAGATCGCTCCGGCAGTCGGCCGGTTGGCCGCGGATCTGCTCGGGGGACATGTATCCCGCGGTGCCGAGGACGGTTCCGGGGCTCGTGGGCCGATCGGCCGTGGCCGCTTCCGAGACCGGCTCCCCGCGTGGGGTTGACCGCGCCTCGAAGCGGGCTAGGCCGAAGTCGAGAATCTTGACGTGACCGTCGGCGGTCACGAAGACGTTACCGGGCTTGAGGTCCCTGTGGATCACGCCCTTCTCGTGGGCGGCTGCGAGGCCCCTGGCGATCTGGATGCCGATCCCCAGGGCCTCCTGGGTATCCATCGGGCCTGCCAGAATCTTGGCGCGAAGGGTCTGCCCCTCCAGAAGTTCGGTCACCGAGAAGGCGATGCCGCCCGCCTCGCCGAAGTTGTGGATGGAGAGCAGGTTGGGGTGGTTCAGGGCGGCGAGGGCCTTGGCTTCGCGCTCGAAGCGCACGAGCCGGTCGGCGTCCTCCGCGAAGGCCCTCGGGAGAACCTTCACCGCCACGTCCCTGTCAAGCTTCGTGTCGCGGGCCCGGTACACCTCCCCCATGCCGCCCGCCCCGAGCGGCGACAAGATCCGATAGGGGCCCAGCATGGTGCCGGGGCCGAGCCGTGGACCTTCTGGGTTCATACTCCGCCCCTCTCTTCAGCGCTCCGCGAGGTGTTGACTACCAGAGCCGGCCGCAGGACATTAGGGCAAACCTGGCTGACAGATAGCGTCTTGCGGGAGGAGTGTCAACCGGGCCCCGTCTTGCCCCACCCGGCGAGGATGGTATAAGGGCGACATGCGCGAGAGAATCCTTTGCTGAATCCGTCCCCTCCCAGCAAGATGGACTTGATCTACTCGGCCCTGGCCAATCGGAGGCGCTTCTTCGCGGACGGCTGGGGAGATGTGGATGGCCTGCTGGCTGCGGGGCCTGGATGGGCGGGCGCCGATCCTCCAGCGCCGCCGGACATCCAATGGGTGGAGGAGCGCAGGCAGGATGGGGCGTTCATCCGGACCGGCCGCTTCGAGAGTTCCTACGGGGCGCCCGGGTTTCCGGACATCTGCAGGACGGCTTACCTGGAGTGGATTCTTCCCCCTGGGGCCGGACCTGATACTCCGGTCTGCCTGCACTTCGCGGCGACCGGCGACGAGGGCTTCGGGCGGAGGAGGAGGGCCATGGCCCTGCCGCTGCTGCGCCAGGGCATCGCCAGCCTTCTGCTGGAGAACCCCTACTACGGACTCCGCCGCCCTGCGGGGCAGAGGGGCAAATTCCTGCGGAGCTTTGCCGACCTCTGGCGCATGGGCAGCGCCACCGTGGAGGAGGGGAGGGCCCTTCTGGGATGGCTTGAGGAGCAGGGGTTCACGAGACTGGGGGTGACGGGAATCAGCATGGGCGGCCATATGGCCGCGGGCACGGCGGCACTCTGGCCTGGGCCTCTCGCCACGGCCTGCTGCATCACGCCGCACTCGGCCCAGGTGATCTTCACGGAGGGTATTCTGAAACGGCAGGTGGCCTGGGAGGCCATGAGTGGGGCGCCCGATCCCGTGGAGCGGGTCCGCGGCCTGCTGGCCGTCACCGACCTCTGTTCGATGCCGCCTCCCCGCCGGCCCGACGCCGCCGTGATCGTGGCGGGCCGCCGTGATGCCTACATTCCCTCCTATTCGCCCGTCAGGCTCCAGCGCCACTGGCCGGGTTCGGTCCTGCACTGGCTGGATTCGGGCCACGTGACGGCCTTTCTCTTCCACCGGAGGACCTTCGTGAGGGCCGTGCAGGAGGCCTTTGCGGCCTTGGGGCCGGGCGGCCGCTGAGGGAGCCGCGCGACGGCGCCTCCGGGGACCTGTCGGGCTGACACGGGGAGCCCGCCTGCTCCATTTCACCCAGCACGCCACGAGATTCGGCCCGTACCGCTTTGCCATTTGGTGCCGGCGGACGTATAATCCAGCCTCGTTTTTGGGGGAACTCTATCCTACCAGCGGCATAAGGAGAGGTGAATGGCCCGGGCGATGACATTTTACAGTACAACGGTCGGGAAAAAGGTGGTCATGGCCGCCACGGGAGTCCTGCTCGTGCTGTTTCTCATTGGGCACATGCTGGGCAACCTCCAGATTTTCATCGGGGCCGAGAGGCTCAACGCTTACGCCCACTTTCTCAAGAGCACCGGAGAGCTGCTCTGGGGGGTGAGGATCGTGATGCTCGCCGCCATTCTTCTGCATATCCTGGCGGCCGTGCAGATTACGCTGGCGAACTGGAAGGCTCGGCCGGTGGGCTACGCGATGAAGAAGGACATCGAGACGGGATACGCCGCCCGCACCATGATCGTGAGCGGGCCTTTGATCCTCCTCTACGTCATCTACCACCTGATGATGTTCACCTTCCTCCAGACCCCCCAAGGCCTAAGCGATACGGACGTCTACGGCAACGTAGTGAAGGCCTTCCAGCAGCCGGGCATCTCGGCCGTCTACATCGTGGCCATGCTGGTCCTGGGCTTCCACCTCT
The DNA here is from genome assembly GCA_049591295.1 of Acidobacteriota bacterium. Taxonomy (GTDB): domain Bacteria; phylum Acidobacteriota; class UBA4820; order UBA4820; family DSQY01; genus DTPS01. The sequence continues at coordinate 12,107 of JBAWEQ010000019.1, read as the reverse complement.
ACCACGGGATCTGGAGCATGCTACAGACCCTGGGGATCAACCACCCCAAGCTGAACCGACTCCGGAGGATCGCCTCGGCGGTGCTGGCGATACTCCTCGCGGCGGGCTACATCTCCATTCCCGTGTCGGTCCTGTTGGGCATCGTGCACTGAGCGGAGGGTGATTCCATGGAACTGAACAGCAGGGTCCCTTCGGGCCCGATCGAAAAGAAGTGGGAGAAGCACCGCTTCGACATGAAGCTGGTGAACCCCTCCAACAAGCGCAAATACAAAGTCATCGTCGTGGGCACCGGCCTGGCCGGCGGGGCCGCGGCGGCGAGCCTGGGCCAGCTCGGCTACGAGGTGGAGGCGTTCTGCTACCAGGACAGCGCCCGGCGTGCCCACAGCATCGCGGCCCAGGGCGGCATCAACGCGGCCAAGAACTACCAGAACGACGGCGACAGCGTCTTCCGCCTCTTCTACGACACGGTGAAGGGCGGCGATTTCCGCTCCCGCGAGGCAAACGTCTACCGGCTGGCCGAGGTGAGCAACGCCATCATCGACCAGTGCGTGGCCCTGGGCGTGCCCTTCGCCCGCGAGTACAGCGGCTACCTCGCCAACCGCTCCTTCGGTGGTGCGCAGGTCTCTCGTACCTTTTACGCCAGGGGCCAGACGGGGCAGCAGCTTCTCCTCGGAGCCTACGCCGCGCTGAGCCGCGAAGTGGCCCTGGGCTCGGTGAAGATGTTCCCGCGCCACGAGATGCTGGAGCTGGTCGTCATCGACGGCCACGCCAAGGGCATCGTCGTGCGCGACATGATCACCGGGAAGATCAGCTCCCACGTTGGCGACACGGTGATCCTGGCCACGGGAGGCTACGGCAACGTCTTCTATCTCTCGACCAACGCCAAGGGGTGCAACGCGACCGCCATCTGGCGCGCCCACCGCAAGGGAGCTTTCTTCGCCAACCCGTGCTACACGCAAATTCACCCCACGTGCATCCCGGTGGCCGGCGAGCACCAGAGCAAGCTCACGCTCATGAGCGAGTCCCTGCGCAATGACGGCCGGGTCTGGGTGCCCAAGAAGGCCGGCGACAACCGGAAGCCCTGGGACATCCCCGAGGCGGACCGTGACTACTACCTCGAGCGCAAGTACCCCAGCTACGGGAACCTCGCGCCTCGCGACATCTCCTCCCGCGCGGCGAAGCAGGTCTGCGACGAGGGGCGCGGGGTGGGTCCCGGAGGCCGCGGCGTCTATCTCGACTTCAGCGAGTCCATCGGCCGCCTCGGCAAGGGGGTGATCGAGGCACGCTACGGGAACCTCTTCGAGATGTACGAGCGCATCACCGGCGAGGACCCCTGGAAGTGGCCCATGCGCATCTATCCCGCCATGCACTACACCATGGGCGGCCTCTGGGTGGACTACAACCTCATGAGCAACCTGGAGGGCCTGCACATCCTGGGCGAGGCCAACTTCTCCGATCACGGCGCCAACCGCCTGGGCGCCAGCGCTCTCATGCAGGGACTGGCCGACGGCTACTTCGTCATCCCCTACACCATCGCCGACTACCTGACCAAGGTGAAGCCGGGGGCTCGGCCCAGCGTGGACCATCCCGCGTTCAAGGAGGCCGAAGGTCAGGTGGAGGCGCGGACGAAAAAGCTCCTGGGCGTCGGCGGCACCAAGACCGTGGACGAGTTCCACAAGGAGCTCGGCCAGGTCATGTGGGAGTACGTGGGCATGGGACGCAATGAGGCTGGGCTCAAGACGGCCCTCCAGAAGATACCCCAGATCCGCGAGCGCTTCTGGAAAGAGGTCCGCGTGCCCGGTTCCGGCGCCGACCTGAACCAGGAGCTGGAAAAGGCCGGGCGAGTGGCGGACTTCCTGGAGCTGGGCGAGCTGCTTGCCTACGACGCGCTCATGCGCGACGAATCCTGCGGCGCCCACTTCCGCGAAGAGCACCAGACGCCCGACGGGGAGGCCCTGCGCAACGACGAGAAGTACGCCTACGTCGCGGCGTGGGAGTACAAGGGCGAGGGCAAGAGCCCCGAGCTGCACAAGGAGCCCCTCGAATTTGAGAACGTGCACCTGGCACAGCGGAGCTACAAATGAAGCTGACGTTGAAGATTTGGCGGCAAGAAAGCCCGACGGACAAGGGCCGACTGGTCTCCTACCCGATGGACGACGTGGCCGAGGACATGTCCTTCCTGGAGCTGCTAGATATCCTGAACCAGAAGCTCATCAAGAAGGGCGAGCGCCCCGTGGCCTTCGACCACGACTGCCGGGAGGGCATCTGCGGCTCCTGCGGCTTCATGATCTCGGGGCTGGCCCACGGGCCCCAGAAGCTCACCACCACCTGCCAGCTCTTCATGCGGCAGTTCAAGGACGGCGACACCATCGTGGCGGAGCCCTTCCGCTCCAGGGCCTTCCCCGTCATCAAGGACCTGGTTGTGGACCGGAGCGCCCTGGACAAGATCGTGCAGGCGGGAGGGTTCATCTCGGCCCGCACGGGCTCGGGCCCCGACGGCAACGCCATCCCCATCTCCAAGAAGAACGCGGATCTCTCCATGGACGCCGCCGCCTGCATCGGCTGTGGCGCGTGCGTCGCGGCCTGCCCCAACGGCTCGGCCATGCTCTTCACGGCGGCCAAGATCAGCCACCTCGGCCTCCTGCCGCAGGGCCAGCCGGAGCGCAAACAGCGGGCCCTGCGCATGGTCGCCAAGATGCAGGAGCTAGGGTTCGGGGCTTGCTCCAACCACGGCGAATGCGAAGCGGTCTGCCCCAAGGGCATCAGCATCGACTTCATCGCCCGCCTCAACCGGGACTACATGGTCGCCAGCGCCCTGGAGACCATGGAGCCCGTGAAGAAGGTCTGACGGGCATTTGGGATTTGGGATTTCGGATTTGAGGTAGGCCTGGAAGGGGAGTGGTGGCCATGTCCACCGCTCCCCCTTTTATTGGGCCGTTTGAGGCCGTGACGAGCAGGCGAGGCGAGCCGGCCGCTCACGGACAGATCGCAGAAGGTCTTCTCCTTCCACTGTTCGCGGGTCGCCATCTCTTCTCTTTGCCGGTGAGCCGAACCGGTTTATCTCCGCCCGCCTCGCAACGGAACTCCCGCCCCAGCCCTGCGTACAAGGAAGCAGAGGAATCGTCCGCGCCGCTTCCAGCGCCCATTCAGCACCGGGTCTGGGGAGTGCGTGCGGGACGGGGAGGGACCATGGACACGAAGAGCTTTGATTTGGTCCACGACTACCTGGAGGTGGCCCGCGCGGCTGGCGAGGTGGCGGGCGTTCGGGATGCCGCCGAAGGCATTCTGGGTCGCCACGGCCACGAGGGAGTGCGCAACGCGGTCTTCTCCGTGGTGGCCGTCAATCTGGTATTCGCCTACCTGTCTCTGGAATCCTTCGTGGCGGAGGGTCTCCAGTCGAAGGGCGTGGACGTGGACGCGCCGCCGGGCCCGCCCGGCCTGGAGCGGAGGCTGAAGGCCCTGTGCGCGGCCGGGGGATGGCCGGACCCGGAGGAGGCGGATCCGGAGCTGTGGAACCGCTTCCTGATCCTGCTGGACGATGCCGGCCCCCTGATGGGTTCGCCGCGGCTCCGCACCGAGGAGCTTCAGGTTCACGTGGCCGCGCTCATGACCCGCTCCGCCCCCTTCCCCTATGCGGACACCGCCCGCGATTGCCTCGCGCAGATGATCGGGGCATCCGGAGGCAAGGAGCCGCCCTGGCTCAGAAGGAACACCCTGATCGAGTTCAGAGGGGGACTCGTCGAATAGGACACCGACCATCCCCTTCCAAAACAGGCCGCCTTGCCGGCTCCGAACCACGGCTGGGTCTGGGACGCGCCTTCCTCCGCTTCGCTGCGGAAGGCAGACCGCACAAGTGCGATCTGAATTTGTTTCGGACAACCATGGACATCGACCAGTCGGCGGGCGGGAGCTTCGCGGCGGGTTCTACCAGGGGAGCATCTCTCCGTCGTGGTCGAGGAAGAGCCCGGACTTCTGCGGCGTGATCCGCTCCAGCACCTGCCGCAGTCCCAGGACGCTGTCCTGGGCGGAGAGGAGGGCGTGGGGGCCTCCGATGTCCGTCCTCACCCACCCCGGGTTGAGCGCCACGACGATGATCCCGAGGGGCCGCAGGTCTACCGCCAGGCTGCGGACCACCATGTTGGCCCCGGCCTTGGTGGTGCGGTAGATGTAGTGGCCTCCGGAGATGTTGTTCCCGAGGCTGCCCATGAGGCTGCTGATGACGGCGATGGTCTTGCGGCGGCTCTGGGCCACGTGGGTGGTGAAGGCCTGGGCCATGAGGAGCGGGGCCAGTGTGTTGACCCGGAAAACCCGGATCCACTCCTCCGCATCGAGGAAGCCGAAGGTCAGTTGCTTCGGGCCGTAAAGTCCGGCGTTGTTGAGCAAGATGTCGATGGGCTGGCCCTCGAGCTCGCGGGCAAGCGCCTGGATCGCCAATGGGTCGGTGACGTCCAGCCCGACGATCCTCAGGCGGCGTCCCGAATCCGTGCTCCCCGCCGCCTTCTTGAGCTGGAGGGCCGTTTCGGGATGGTGCGCACAGGCCACCACCCGCCAGCCGGCCTCCGCGTACTGCCGGGCGGCCTCCAGGCCTATGCCCTGGTCGGTGCCCGTGATCAGGATCGTCCCCCGCTCGCGCCCCGCCATTTGAAGACAATATGGCGCACGCCGGCGTCCGCGCGCCAGTCGGGACCGGTTCGATGCTCAGCCGATGACCACCGGCTCTCGCTCCAGGCCGATGCCGAACCGCAGGCGTACCGCCTCCTCGATGGCCGAGGCAAGGGCCAGCAGGTCAGCCGTAGTTCCGCCCCGGTTCACGAGGGCGAGGGCGTGCTTGGTCGAAATGCCCGCACCGCCCAGGCGGTATCCCTTGGGAAATCCGGCGTGCTCGACGAGCCAGGCGGCGGGCACCTTGATTCCCCCTGGCGCGGGGAACGACGGGATGGGTCCGTGTTTCGCTTGGAGCCTGTCGAAGTCCCGCTCGGCCAGCACGGGGTTCAGGAAGAAGGAGCCGGCGGAGCGGCTCTCGGGTTCGGCGGGATCGATCACCATGGCTTTGCTCCGTCTGAGCGACAGCACGGTATCCCGCACCGCCTGGAGGGCGGAGCGGTGGTCGGCCAGAGGATGTAGGTTGGCGAGGGCTTCGGCCAGCTCGGGGTAACGGGACTCCCCCGGGGCCCCCTCGCTCAGGCGAAGCGTCACGCCGAGGATGATGAGGCGGCCTCGATCCGCGGCCTTGAAATGGCTCGTGCGGTAGCCGAAGCCGCACTCGGAGCAGGGGATCTCCGCCGTTTTCAGGGTAGACCGATCGAGACAGGTCACGGAGAGAAGGGTCTGAGCGAGCTCCTGTCCGTAGGCCCCGATGTTCTGGATGGGTGCCGCCCCGACGCTACCGGGAATGCCGGAGAGGCACTCCAGACCCCGAAGCCCACGCTCGATGCAGGCCGCCACGAGGCCGTCCCAGGACTCGCCCGCGCCGGCCGTGACGAGCGTCAACGGGCCCTTCCGGCGGAAGGCCAGCCCTCCGATCTCCATCTTGAGCACCAGCCCAGGAAAGCCCTCGTCGGCCACGACAACATTGCTTCCTCCGCCGAAGACGGCGAGGGGCCAGCCGCGTTCTTCGGCGAGGCGCACCCCCGCGGCGACGCTCTCGATCGAAGGGCAGGGCAGGAAATGACGGGCGGGTCCGCCGAGGCCTAGCGTCGTGAAAGGGGCAAGGGGGACGCCGGTTCGAAGGCCGGCGAGGCTCATGACGGCGAGGTGGGCGGGAGGCCGCCCCAGGCCTGAATGGGAAGGACCCCGAGCCGGCTCTTCATGAGGGCCCGGATCCCCTCCACCGCGGCCCGAGCCCCCTCGACCGTCGTGATGCACGGTACGCCCATGGCGATGGCGGCGCACCGGATGGCCGCCTCGTCGTACTGGCTCTTCCGCCCCAGCGGCGTGTTGATGACCAGGTGCAGGGTCCCGGCCTTCAGCATGTCCAAGGCGTCCGGCTTCCCCTCGCCCACCTTGAAGGCCAGCCCGGCGGGCACGCCGTTGGCTTCGAGGAAGGCGCGCGTGCCCTTGGTGGCCGCCAGCACGAAACCGGCCTCCACCAGGCCCTTCGCGACTGGAAGGAAGGCCTGTTTGTCCTGGTCGCGTACGCTCACGAAGACGGCACCGCCGGTGGGAAGGGGAACGCCGGCACCGGCGAGGGCCTTGGCGAAGGCCTGGCCGAATCCAGGCGAGACGCCCATCACCTCGCCCGTGGACTTCATCTCCGGGCCGAGCACCGGGTCCTCGCCCAGGAGCCTCGCGAAGGGGAAGACGCTGGCCTTCACGAAGACGAGGGGGGAGTCGGTCGGGATCGCATCGAGCCCTCTCAATTCAGGCATCTCGGCGAGGCGGCGGCCGGCCATGATGCGCGCCGCCAGCCGGGCGAAGGGGATGCGCCGCGCCTTGGAGAGGAAGGGGACGGTGCGCGAGACCCGGGGGTTCACCTCCAGGACGAAGAGCCCGTCTGCGTTATAGGCGAACTGGAGATTGAGCATGCCCACCACGCTGAGCTCGAGGGCCACGCGGCGCGTGACCTCCTCCGCCTCCCGCAGGATGGCCGCGGGGATCGTCTGGGGAGGAAAGACCTGCGAAGAGTCGCCCGAGTGGATGCCGGCCTTCTCCACGTGCTCCAGGATGCCGGCCAGGACCACCTCCCGGCCGTCGCAGAGGGCGTCCACATCGAGCTCCACCGCCTCCTGCAGGAAGGTGTCCAACAGGAGAGGGTGGTCCTCGCTGACCTCCACGGCCTGGGCGAGGTACTGGTCCAGGTGGTCCGGCCCCGTGCAGAGGGCCATGCCCTGGCCGCCGAGCACGTAGGAGGGGCGGATCATGAGCGGGAAGCCCAGCTCGCGCGCCCGCCGGTGGGCCTCCTCCAGGCTCCGCGCCGTGGTGCCCCTGGGGGCGCGCAGTTCGAGGCGGGTGCAGAGCGAGGCGAACTCCTCTCGGTCTTCGGCCCTGTGGATGGCGGTGGGAGAGGTGCCCCAGAGCGGATAACCGAGGCGGTCGAGCTCCCGGGCCAGCTTGAGGGGCGTCTGGCCCCCGAAGGTGAGGATGACCCCGTCCGGCCGCTCCCGGTCCAGGATGGCCTTCACGTCCTCCAGCGTCACCGGCTCGAAGTAGAGCCTGTGGGCCGTGTCGAAGTCGGTGGAGACGGTCTCGGGGTTGCAGTTCACCATCACCGTTTCGTATCCCTCGTCCTTCAGGCCGAAGACGGCCTGGCAGCAGCAGTAGTCGAATTCGATGCCCTGGCCCACGCGGTTCGGGCCGCTTCCCACCACGACCACCTTCGGGACCGCTCGGGGTTCGCTTTCGTTCGTCCCGGTGTAGGAGCTGTAGAAGTAGGGCGTTCTGGCCTCGAACTCGGCGGCGCACGTATCCACCCCAAGGTAGACCGGCGTCAGGCCGAGCCCCTCGCGCCGCTCCCTCACGGCCCCCTCGCTCTCGCCCCAGACCTTGCAGAGACGCCGGTCCGCGAAACCCTCCACCTTGGCTCTCCGGAAGAGGTCCGCGGGGCAGTCGTGCAGGCCGAAGAAGCGCAGGCGGTTCTCGGTGGCCACCAGAGACGCCATCTGGATGAGGAACCAAGGGTCGATCCCGGAGAGTTCCGAGACCTCCTCCACGGGCAGCCCGTGCTGGAAGGCGAGGGCCGTGTAGAAGATCCGCTCCCAGTTGGGAATGGCGAGCTTGCTAAGGAGCGCCTCGCGGTCCGGTACGGGGGGAACGCCGTCCAACAGGCCGTACCGGCCGATTTCGAGGGAGCGCAGGGCCTTCTGGAGCGCCTCCTTGAAGGTGCGGCCGATGGCCATGACCTCCCCGATGGACTTCATGTGGGTGGAGAGGGTGGGATCGGTCTCGCGGAACTTGTCGAAGGACCAGCGCGGGATCTTGACCACCACGTAGTCGAGAGCCGGCTCGAAGGCCGCCGGCGTGGTGCCGGTGATGCGGTTGGGCAGCTCGTCCAGCGTGTAGCCCAGGGCGAGCTGCGTGGCCACCCGCGCGATGGGGTAGCCCGTGGCCTTGCTCGCCAGGGCCGAGGAGCGCGAGACGCGCGGGTTCATCTCGATAACGACCATGCGCCCCGTCCCGGGGTGCAGCGCGAACTGGATGTTGGAGCCGCCCGTGTCCACGCCCACGGCCCGGATCACGCGCTTGGCCCAGTCCCGCATCCACTGGTACTCCTTGTCGGAGAGGGTCTGGGCCGGCGCCACGGTGATGGAGTCGCCCGTGTGAACGCCCATGGGGTCCAGGTTCTCGATGGAGCAGACCACCACCACGTTGTCGGCGCGGTCGCGGATCACCTCCAGCTCGAACTCCTTCCAGCCGATGAGGGACTCCTCCACGAGGACGCTGTGGACGGGACTCACGGCCAGCCCGTAAGCGAGTAGCTTCGAGAGCTGGCCCTCGTCGCGGGCCACCCCGCCGCCCGCACCTCCCAGCGTGTAGGATGGCCTGAGGATGGCGGGGAAGCCCACCTCGCCGACTCGGGAGAGCCCCTCTTCGAGGCTGTGGGCCACGAAGGAGCGGCTCGTCTCCAGCCCTTCGCGGTGGAGGATCGCCTTGAACTCCTCCCGGTCCTCCGCGGCCCTGATGGCCGAGGGGCTGGCACCGATGAGCCGGCACCGGAAGCGCTCCAGGGAGCCCCGCTGGTGCAGGAGCATGGCGGCGTTCAGGGCCGTCTGGCCGCCCACCGTGGGCAGGATGGCCTCGGGCCGCTCGCGCTCGAGGATGGCCTCCAGGGCCCAAGGTTCGATGGGCTCCAGGTAGGTGGCGTCGGCCAGATCGGGATCGGTCATGATGGTGGCGGGGTTGTTGTTCACGAGGATGGTCCGGATCCCCTCCTCGCGCAGCGCCTTGAGGGCCTGCACGCCCGAGTAGTCGAACTCGCAGGCCTGCCCGATGACGATGGGCCCGCTTCCGATTACGAGAACCGATTTGGGCTTCGCGGGGTATGTCATCTTAAAGCCTCGGCTTGGCTAACCACGGAGAGCACGGAGATCACGGAGATCACGGAGAAGGACCGGATCTTTCTTGGAAAGACCACTCTTGTCCTTCCTCCGCGGGCTCCGTGATCTCCGTGGTGAAATCTTCTCTTCATCCGTGAAACCGCTCCATCATGTCCATGAAGTCGTCGAAGAGGTAGAGGGAGTCGTGCGGCCCGGGGCTGCTCTCGGGGTGGTACTGCACGGAGAAAAGCGGGAGCTCCCGGTGGCGCATCCCCTCGAGCGTGTGGTCGTTGAGGTTGATGTGCGTGGCCTCGAACCCCGGAGGGAGCCGGTCGGCATCCACGGAGAAGCCGTGGTTGTGGGAGGTGATCTCCACCCGGCCGGTGCGGAGGTTCTTCACCGGATGGTTGGCGCCGCGGTGCCCGAAGGGGAGCTTGTAGGTCCTGCCGCCAAAGGCCAGGGCCAGGAGCTGGTGGCCGAGGCAGATGCCGAAGGTGGGGAGGCGCTCGGCCAGGGCGCGGAGCGTCGGCAACGCGCGGCCTGCCATCTCCGGGTTCCCCGGCCCGTTGCTGAGAAAGATGCCCTCCGGTTTGAGATCGAGGATCTCGTCCAGGGGCGTGTACGCGGGCACCACCGTCACCGCGCAGTCCCGCGCGGTGAGGTTCTTGAGGATGTTCTCCTTGAGGCCGAAATCGAGGGCCGCCACGCGGAAAGCGCGGGAGGGCTTCCTTGCCGGGCGCAGGGCCTCGGCGAAGCCCTCCGGCCCCGTGAAGGTCTTGGCGAAAGGGTAGGGCTCCCGCGCCGTCACCCGGGCCATCAGGTCGACCCCGTCGATGCCCGGGAACTCCGAAAGCCTCTTGCGTAAATCCGCCAGCGCCGTGCCGTCGTTGGAAACGAGGGCCTTCATGGCCCCCTTCGACCGGATGTGGCGGGCGAGGGCCCTGGTGTCCACGCCGCAGAGGGCCACCACGCGGTGCAGGCGCAGGTAGTCCTGGAGGTTGCCGTGGGCGCGCCAGTTGGAGGCGGCCAGGGAGAGGTCGTGGACCGCGAAGCCAGCCAGGTGCGGGGCAAGGCTCTCCACGTCCTCGGGCGTCACGCCGTAGTTGCCGATGTGGGGGAAGGTCATGGTCACGATCTGGCCCGCGTAGGAGGGGTCGGTGAGGATCTCCTGATAGCCGACCATGGAGGTCGTGAACACGGCCTCGCCAAGGCTCGTTCCGCGGTGGCCAAAGCCCCGCCCCGAGAAGGTCGTACCGTCTTCCAGCAGGAGGATTCCTTCCATCCGGTCTACACCCAAGGGATTATACGGGGCAGGTTGGAGGGATGCAAGGGGAGGGCGCAACTCGGAAATGGGAAGGAAGATCCATCGCGGAGCCGCAGAGGGTGCGGAGGGAAAACTGAGGCCTGGCGGACGATCGGACAGCTCCGGGTGACGAGACGGGCGCGGAAAGACCATCCGGCATCTTCCTCAATCCCCTCCGTGCCACGGAGGCCTTGGAGAGCACGGAGAAGAGCAGGCGATTGAGGAGGGGGCCGGGCGATCACGGCATCAGACGATCACCCGTTTCCTTGCGCCCGACTTCCTGCGTCTCGCGTCCCGCCTCTCTCTCGGCCGCTCACTGGGCCTCCTTCCGCACGGCTTGACAGCCTCGGTGGAGGGCCTTATCTTAAGTTCAACTGGTCAGACCTCTTACCAGTTGGGCCAGGGAGGATGGAATGAGACCCGTTAGAGAGCCGTACCGACCGGCCGCTCATGCCGAGCAGGCGCTGATTAGCGCGATTCTGGACGGCACCTACCCCGCCGGTTCGGCGCTCCCCGCCGAGCGGGAGCTGGCCCTCAAGCTGGGCGTGACGCGCCCGACGCTGCGCGAGGTGCTGGGACGCCTCGAGCGGGATGGCTGGCTGGTCATCCGCCACGGGCGGCCCACGCTGGTGAACGACATCTGGCGGCACGGGGCCCTCGGCGTGATCAGCGGCGTCGTGCGCAGCGCCCACGCCCTCCCGCCGGCCTTCGTGGATAATCTCCTGGACCTCAGGCTCCACATCGCCCCCTACTACGCCCGCCTGGCCGTGGAGCGCTCGGCCGAGGAGGTATCCGCCCTCCTCGCGGAGCGCGGCGCCCTCGCCCATGATCCGAGGGCCTTCGCGGCTTACGATTGGCGCCTCCACTACCGTCTTACGGTTCTCTCCGGCAACCCCATCGTGACCCTGATCCTCAACGGCTTCGAGGGTTTCTACGAGCGCATGGCTAGGCTCTACTTCCGGTTGCCCCGCGCCAAGGAGGCCTCGCGCGACTTCTACGAGGGTCTCTCCCGGGCGGCGAGCCGCGCCGACGGGGCCGCCGCCGAGAAGGTGACGCGCAAGGCGATGGAGGCCAGCATCGCCCTCTGGCAGGAGGCGAGCCTCAGGTGGCGCGAGGCGCCCAGGAAAGCGGAACGGGCGCGCCGGCCGTCGCCGGGAGGTGCGGCATGAGGCGCTGGAACGGTTGGGGCGACGACGGCGTGATCTTCCCGCTGGAAGAAGCCGGCCGGAGTTTTCTGGAGTCGGCGCTGGGCCCAGGGACGGTGCCGCGCGATGCGACTCTCGAGGAAGCTCTGTCCCGCGTTCCGTCATCCCGCCTTCCCGCCCGGAGGCTCCTGCTCACGCAGGCGGAGGAGCGGCTTCGCCACGCCCGGGGCCAGAGTTTTCCCGATTGGGTGGCCCTCCGGAGCGGTCGTATTTCGGCCTTCCCGGACGGTGTGGCCCACCCGGCGACGGAGGAGGAGGTCCGGGAGCTGGTTGCCCTCTGCGCGCAGGAGGGGATCCGCCTGATCCCCTACGGGGGCGGCACGAGCGTGGTTGGTCACGTGAATCCTGTGAGGGAGGGCGGCCCCGTCCTGACGGTGGCCATGGACCGGATGCGGAGCCTCACGGCCCTCGATGAGACCAGCCGGCTGGGAACCTTCCAGGCGGGAGTCCAGGGGCCGGATCTGGAGGCCCAGCTCCGGGCCCGAGGCCTCACCCTCGGCCACTATCCGCAGTCCTTCGAGTACTCCACGCTGGGCGGATGGATCGCCACTCGCTCCTCCGGACAGCAGGCGCTGGGCTACGGCCGCATCGAGCAGCTCTTCGCCGGCGGCCGGATGGAGACGCCGG
>JBAWEQ010000018.1:0-35756 GCA_049591295.1 Acidobacteriota bacterium | reverse complement strand
GGTTTGGGAGGCGCCGGCTGCTCCGCGGCGGGGGCCGCACACTCGGCCTTCGGCGCCTCGGGCCGGCTTTCCGGCGGGGAGGCGGGCGCCTTCGATGCCTCGGCCTTGGGGGGCTATTGCGAGGCCGGGGTCTCCGGCTGGCCGGGTTTGGTCTCGTCCGTCATGGTTACCCCTTCACGAGCTGGCCGATCTGGACCGTGTGGCCTTTGGACTCGTAGTCGGCCACCACCTCGGGAATCTCCTCCCCCTTCTTCATCCAGCCCTTGGTGGGCCGGTCCGTGAGGGGCCCATGGAAGTTCTTCTGGCTGGCCACCTCCGGCCTGTGGATCTTGTCCTGGAGCTTGAGGAGGGCGTAGAGGAGGGCCTCCGGACGGGGCGGGCAGCCGGGGACGAACACGTCCACGGGAAGAAGGCCTGTCACGCCCTGGAGGACCGCGTAGGTGTCGAAGGGCCCTCCGGCCACGGTGCAGACGCCCATGCCGATGACCCACTTGGGGTCGGGCATCTGGTCGTAGAGGCGGCGCACTAAAGGCGCCATCTTTTCGGTCACGGTGCCGGCGATGATCATGACGTCGCTCTGGCGGGGCGAGGGGCGGAACACCTCCGACCCGAAGCGGCTGATGTCGTAGCGGGAGGCCGAGGTGGCGATCATCTCGATGGCGCAACAGGCCAGGCCGAAGGTCATGGGCCAGAGGGAGTTCCGGCGGCAGTAATCGAGGGCCCAGTCGAGCTTGGTGAATCCGACCCAGGAGGGATAGCTGTCGGTCATTCTTCCCACCTCAGGGCACCCTTGAACCAGGCGTAGCCGTACGCCGCGAGAAGGAGCGCCAGAAAGACGAGCACCTCCACGAAACCGAAGAGCCCCAGCCTGTCGAAGGCAACGGCCCAGGGCAGGAGGAAGATCGTTTCCACGTCGAAGACGAGGAACACCACCGCCACCAGATAGAAGTGGACCGAAATCTTGCCTGCCGGCGCCTCATGCATCTCGACGCCGCACTCGTACGGCTCTAGCTTCACGGCGTCGTACCGCTTGGGCCGGAACAGCCAGCCCAGTGCCATGGTGAGCGGGACGATGAGCACCGCAATGCCCAGAAAGATCCCTATGGGCAGGTAGGACGAGAGCATAGCAAGACCTCCGTGTTGGTGGGCGGGCAGTGTTCGCCCATGAGGGGGGCAATATACGAGGTGCCCCCCTGGTCTGTCAAGGCGGAATAGTCTAATGCGGTTACTCCAACGCGAGACCGTGGGGAAAATTGCGCGTCTTAGTGGGTGAAAGTCCTTGGGCGCCGGCGGACCCATCCGGCGACGAGGGACCGCCCGGGCAGAAGTGGCGCGGATTTCTCCCCAATCGGTGGCTTGCGAGAGAGGGGGAGGCCGGCCGAGTCGGGCTTGGGGGAAATGCCCCTGGAGTGGGCCGCTAGACCGGCTCCAGCTTGGCGAGGTTGGCCAGGAGCTTCTTCCGGCCGAAGCGGTTGAAGGAGACGGTCACTTTCAATCCGTCGCCCTGTCCCTCGGTGGAGAGCACGATGCCGAAACCGTACTTCGGATGGTGGACCCGGCCGCCCGGCCGGAAGGCCGGTTCCTTCGCTCCCGCCTGCTGGGCCCGCTCCAACAGGAGGGCCGCCTCGTGAAGGCTGGAGGAGCGTTCCTCGTAGGCTACGCCTCCCACCTCCTCCAGCAGCGCGGAGGGTATCTCCCTGAGGAAGGGCGACGGCAGGCGCCCCTGGGGGACTCCGAAGACGTACCGCTGGCGCGCCCAGCTCAGGAACAGGGCGTCCATGGCGCGGGTCATGCCCACGTAGCAGAGCCGGCGCTCCTCCTCCACGCCCTCCTCGGAATTCGCGGAGAGGACGTGAGGCATGAGGTCCTGCTCCAGGCCGCACAGGAGGACCACCGGGAATTCCAGCCCCTTGGCCGCGTGCAGGGTCATGAGCTTCACGGCGTCCAGCGATCCGTCCTTGATCTGATCCTGATCGCTGGTGAGGGCCTGTCGCTCCAGGAAGAGCCGGAGATCGCCCTGCTCCTGGTTCTCGAATTCCCGCATGGCGGAGACCAGCTCGCGGATGTTCTCGATTCGGGACTCGGGATCCGGTCCGGCCTCGGAGAGGCCCGTAAGGTATTCCACGTAGCCCGTGGCCGACAGGACCCACTCGGTCAGGGCGGCGGGCTGGGTGGTGGCGATCCTGGTCCGAAGCCCATCGAGAATCTCCAGGAAGCCCTGGAGGGCCAGCCGGCTCCTGGTCGGGAGCAGCTCTTCGGCCACAGCGAGCCGGACCGCTTCCAGCAGGGAGGTTCCCCGCTCGACGGCCAGCCTCTCCATCTGGTCCACCGTCCCCTTGCCGATGCCCCGCGTGGGTACGTTCAGGATCCGGAGCAGCGCCAGACGATCCAGCGGATTGAGGCCCAGCCGCAGGTAGGCGAGGAGATCCTTGACCTCCTTGCGCTCGTAGAACTTCAGGCCGCCGACGACCTGGTAGGGTATGTTGCGGTTGAGGCAGGCCTCCTCGAAGGAGCGGGACTGGGCGTTGGTCCGGTAGAGCACGGCCATCTGGCGCCAGGTGTAGCGGGCGTTCATGGCCCTGAGGGTGTCGGCCGCGAAGGCGGCCTCCTCGCGGTCCGTGGGAGCCGCGAAGAGCTTGACGGAAGGTCCACCCTCGCGTTCCGTCCAGAGGCTCTTCCCGAGCCGGCGCGTGTTGTGGCTCACCAGGTGGTTGGCCGCCTCCAAGATGGGCCGCGCCGAGCGGTAGTTGCGCTCCAGCTTGATGACCTCCGCCTGGGGGAAGTCCCGCTGGAAGTCCAGGATGTTCTGCAGGTCGGCCCCCCGCCAGTGGTAGATGGACTGGTCCTCGTCGCCCACGGCGAAGAGGTTGCCCCACCGGCCGGAGAGGTGCCGCAGGAGGTTGTACTGGATGCGGTTCGTGTCCTGGTACTCGTCCACGAGGATGTGCTGGAACTGCTCGGCGTAGCGCCGCCGCACCTCTTCCCGCTCCTCGATCAAGCGGAGGGCCAGCACCAGCAGGTCGTCGAAATCCATGGAGTTGGAGTCCAGCAGCCGCCGCTCGTAATCCCGGTACACCGGCGCCACGGTCTGGGCGAAGTGACCATAGGCCTTCTCCGCGAAGGCCTCCGCGTCCATCCCGCCGGTCTTGGCCTTGCTGATGGCCGACAGGACGGCCCGGGGCTGGATGTTCCGGTCCGAGATCCCCCGGTCCCGCAGGAGGTGTCGGACCAGGCCGGAGGCGTCGCCCGCGTCCAGGATCGTGAAGTCCGTCGTGTAGCGGGAGCCGAGAGCCTGAACGTCGGCCCTCAGGATGCGGGCGCAGACCGCGTGGAAGGTTCCGATCCACAGGAAGGGCAGGGCCGGCTTGTTCAGGAGGGTCGCCACCCGCTCCCGCATCTCGCCGGCGGCCTTGTTCGTGAAGGTGACCGCGAGGATGTTGTGGGGAGAGACGTGGCGGTCCGTGATGAGGTGGGCAATGCGGTGGGCGATCACCCGCGTCTTTCCCGAGCCCGCCCCGGCCAACACGAGGGCGGCCCCACCCAGGGAGGTGACGGCTCGTTTCTGGTCAGGATTCAGGGCGTCCAAGGTCGTGCTCGTCATGGCTGCGTCCGGGAGCGGAAGAGGAGAGGAGGAAGCGCCGGAGCGGTTTCGGCTGCCACCCCTCGCTGCCCGGCTCCTCCCTTCCTGGTGCATGGGGCTTCGGGGTCCCTCGGGTCGCACCTCCGGGCCCGCCATCCCCGGCAAAACGAAAGGAGGGCTGAAACCCTCCTCGGGAAGTACAGGATGGTAGCCCGTAGGGGAATCGAACCCCTGTTACCGACGTGAGAGGCCGGTGTCCTAACCGCTGAACGAACGGGCCAGAGTGGCTGGGGAGGGAGGACTCGAACCCCCAACATCCTGGTCCAGAGCCAGGCGTTCCACCAGTTGAACTACTCCCCAGTGGACTACGAATTTTATCCGGCGGAGCCCCTCCTGTCAAGCGGCGTCAGGGTGTCGGCAGCCCCACGTTGGGCGGCAGGTCCTTTTCGGCCTTGCCCGTGGCCCGCATGCTCCGGAAGTAGCCCCGGCCGCCGAAGCTGATCATGATGAGGCTCGAGGCCCCCAGGAACACGTCGAAAAGGCTCCACCAGGAGAGACCGAAGTACCGGAAGAAGGCGACGGAAAGGGTCAGGAAGGCCAGCCCCGTGCGGATGAAGGCTAGGTAGGTCCTGCCCCTGGCCAGCTCGGTCCGCATCAGGGAGAGCCGGGTCCGCGTCTGGGCCATCAGGTTCCGCCCCTCGGCCAGGGTGTTGCGCTGCTCGGCCAGGGTGGTCCGCTGGGTGGACAGCTCGGTGCGGGCCTCGGCCATCTGGGTCCGCCGCAGCGCCTGATCGGTGCGCTGGCGGGCCAGATCCGTGCGGTCCTCGGCCAGGCGCGAGCGGGTCCGGGCGAGGGTGGTCCGCTGGTCGGCCAGGTTGGTGCGGGCGCGGGCCATGTCGGTCCTGAGCACCGCCAGGTCGGTCCTCTGTCCCGCCATGCTGGTTCGTTCGCGGCCCAGCTCGGTCCGGATGTTGGCCAGCTCGGTGCTCCGAGTGGACAGCCTCGTCTGCTCGCGGGTCAGGGCCGTTCTCTCCTGGGCCATCTCCGTCTGGCGCTCGGTGTATTCGTTGGTGGTGGAGGCGAAGTGCAGGAGGTTGCTCGTGGTCTCCGTGCGCTGGCGTTCCAGGTCGTTGATGCTCCGCTCCAGCTCCGTCCCGGTTTCCTGGAGATCCACCGAGCGCTTCAGGAGGGACTTCACGGAGCGCAGCGTTCCGCGGGCACCTCCGGTGATCGATTGCCAAGCCATATCCCCCACCTCCCTTCTGCTCCCGAACCCGCCGAACGCTCTCCCCCTAGGGGGTCATACTGAGGGTGGGAGCATATCCCGGCGTGTAGATCATGCCTTGCACCCCATCCACCCCCAGGACGATCGATTCCACCACCTTGAGCTGGTCGTCCTCCAGGTAGGGCCCGAGGACCTCGACTTGCCCCCCGCCCACCTGCGCGCCCACCTCCAGCGCCTGAGTCCTCGGATCCATGGCCAGCGCGGCCTCCACCAGGGTCTCGAGGTGGAGCTTCTCCACCTCGGCCTGAGATTCCGGTGTGGCCTGGAACTCCGACTCCCTAGCCATTTCCTGGATCAGGGAGCATACGGCCTGGAGGCTCATGCGTTCCAGGTTGACCCAGAGATCGTACAGGTGGGGGTCGCGGATCTCCTTCCCGTACATGAACCGGGCCCACTGGGCCCGCCGCTGGTCCTCCTGAAGGATGTACTCCTTGGCGTCCTCCTCGCCGCACTTCAGCCGGTCCATCGTCATCCGCACCCGCAGGGGAAGGGGCGCGCTGATCCGCACGCGGACGAAGTGCCGGACGTAAGGAACCAGCAGGTGCCCCGAGTACCCGCTGTAGACTACGTTGTCGTGCAGGGCGAACTCGAGCAGGGCGAGCCGCATGAGGATCACGTAGGGACGCCTGAGCTGGCTGAACTGCTCATAGGCCCGAGCGGCCCTCCCGATGGTTTCCACCGTGCGGTTGGCGATCTCGCCGTGCTGGTTCACGAGGCCCACCAGGTCCTCCCTCGTGATGCACCGATACCCCATCCGCTCCCGGAGGCAATCCACGAGCAGCGTGGCTCCAGACATGGTTCCCCTGGAAATCAGAATGACCGGCATCGCTTCGCCCCCCCGGACGAGATTCGCCCCTGCCTGAGCCCCCCGGCTCCGTCCGGGGGCAGTTCCCTCGGACCGGCCGAACCGGGGCGATGGCAGCCCCGGACGTTGCCCCCTCCGCGGCTAGGCCGTCCCTCGTAAGGGGTCAACATGAGTAATATAGCCCATCTCCCTTTGAATACAACGGGCGAGCAGGGCGGCCGCTGCGCGGTAGGCCAAATTCCACCACGGAGTCAGGGTGAATGCCACCGCTGGCCGAGCAGGGCGCGGGAAGTTCACTCCATGGGAGAGGTTGCCCTCTCTCTCGGCGGCCCACCCGACGGACTGCAGCGCGCGGCCTGTCCGTTCGTTTGGGGCCGGGGGCATCCCGCAGAAGGGTCGCGGTTCGCGCCGACGCGGTTGACAGGTGTCCTGAAGGCCCGCCATAATAAGGATTCGGCGCCGTAGCCAAGCGGTAAGGCAGGGGCCTGCAAAGCCCTCATCACCGGTTCGATTCCGGTCGGCGCCTCCACTTCTATCCCATTCAAAGAGGGAGTTGCCAAGGGGTCTGCTGAGCCTCTCCCTCTGGCTTCGGCGGAGCGCTTGCAGGTCTCCTGCAAGCCGAGCGACGGGGCCGGGGTGTCCACGGCAAGGCGGGGATCCTATTCGTCCGGTCCCCGCCTTACCGAGAACCCCCCGCTGCTTCAGGGCCTTCCTTACCGCGAATGCACGCGCAGGTTATACTGACAGCAGCCGGAGTGGCGGAATGGGCAGACGCTGCGGACTTAAAATCCGCTGGCCGCAAGGCTGTGCCGGTTCGAGCCCGGCCTCCGGCACCACTCTGAGGATGGACTCCGTGGGTCGGGGAGGGGGGGATGCCGCGATGAAGCCACGCGCCCTTGCAACAGCGGCGAGCGCCCAATCCGCGGCCAGGAGCGGCAAGGCGAGGAGGGTCGTGCCATGACGGATGAGCCGGACGGATCTCGGGAGCTACACTCGAAAGAGGAACTCCGGCGATGGCGCGACAATCTCGACGACGAGCTGAACGGCGCGGCGCTTTACGAGGCCATGGCGGAGGCGGAGCGCGACGAGGAGCGGGCCTCCATCTTCAGCGAGCTCGCGGCGGTGGAGCGGGCCCACGCGGAGGTCTGGGCGGCCAAGCTGAAAGCCGCCGGAGCGGAGCCAGAGTCGGCCCCCGTGACCCTCAAGACCCGCCTCCTCTCTTCACTGGCCCGGCGGCTCGGTACGGGCAGCATCTTTCCCATCGTCCAGGCCATCGAGCGGGGAGCCGACCGGACTTACGCCGGCCAGCGCGACGCCGACGCCCTGCGCCTGGCGCGGGTGGAGAAGACCCACGCGAAGGTCTTTGCGGCCCTGAAGGCCGATCGCCCGGGAGGGATCCTGGGGGTGGAATCCTGGCACCGGCGGGACTCGGGGGGCTCGCTTCGGGCGGCGGTGTTCGGGGTGAACGACGGGCTGGTGTCCAACTTCTCCCTCATCATGGGCGTGGCGGGAGCCAGCCACGACGTGAAGAGCATCCTGATCGCGGGCGTGGCGGGCATGCTCGCGGGAGCCTTCTCCATGGGCGCCGGCGAGTACGTCTCGGTCCGCTCCCAGCGCGAACTCTTCGAGCACGAGATCCAGAAGGAGGAGGAGGAGCTCGAGTCGGCTCCCGAGGAGGAGCGCAAGGAGCTCGAGCTCATCTACCGGGCCAAGGGCATCCCGAAGGAGGCGGCCATCGAGCTGGCGTCCTCCATGCTCGGCAACCGCGCCTCGGCCCTGGACACCCTGGCCCGCGAGGAGCTGGGCCTCGATCCCGGCGATCTCGGTTCTCCGTGGGGCGTGGCCGTGAGCTCCTTCTCGGCCTTCCTCAGCGGCGCCGTCATCCCCCTCCTGCCCTTCTTCTTCCTGAAGGGAGGCTCGGGTGTGATGGCCAGCGCGGTGCTGGCGGGCCTAGCCCTCTTCGGAGTCGGTGCGGCCCTTTCCTTTTTCACGGGGAAGGGATTGTTGGCCAGCGGTTTTCGCATGCTGCTGATCGGCGGGGCTGTGGCCGTGGTGACCAACGCGCTGGGCCGGCTGCTCGGTGTGACGCTCGGCTAGCTTCTGCTACAGCGGGTCGCTCCCCTTCGGCTCTCGGATCCACGCCAGCCTCTGGGCCGACTCGTCGACGGCGAACCGGATGGTCCAGGTGGGGCGCTCGGTCGCGGCCCACAGGGCGGCGCCCGCCTCCGGCCATTCCACCACCACGAGGTCCGGCCCGGCGAGGGCCTCCTCCAGGCCGAGCGGTTCGACGTCGTCTCCGGGGGCGAGCCGGTAGAGGTCCACGTGGGTGATCCCGAACCCTCCTGGGCCAGGGGGATACCGCTGCAACAGGGTGAAGGAGGGGCTGGATACCCACGCGGGGTCGAGGCCCAACGACTGGGCCAGGTAGCGCACGAAGGTCGTCTTGCCGGAGCCCAGCTCTCCCGTCAGAAGCAGAAGCTCGGCACCCGTCAGCCGGCGGGCGAGCTGGGCCGCCAAGGCGCGGGTGGCCCTGCGGTCGCGCAGGAGGAGGCCGCCGCTCATGGGGTCCGCAGGGAGCCTTCCACCACGGGGAGAGCATCGGCGCATTCGGAGGCCAGGAGCCCGTAGCCGCCCAGCCTGTCCGAGGCGAGGTCCGCCGCCGCGCCGTGCCACCACGCCCCGAGCGAAGCGGCATCACGGGGGGAGAGCCCCCTGGCCAGCAGAGCGCCGACGATGCCCGTCAGAACGTCTCCGAAGCCCGGTCCTGCCATGTGGGGCCCGCCCGAGAGGTTCAGGCGCCAGGGCTCTCCGGGGGCGGCCACGAGCGTGCGGTAGCCCTTCAGCAGGAGCGCCGCCTGCCAGGCCTCGGCCTGCGCGGGAGCCAGGTTGTACCGCTCGGCGACGACCTGCGCCGCGGTGAGGTCCACCAACCGCCCCATTTCTCCGGGGTGGGGGGTGAGCACCCGGGCGCCGGCGTGGAGGGCGAGCCGCTCCGGTTCGCCCTGGAAGGCGTTGAGGCCGTCGGCGTCCACGGCGCAGGGCACGGGGATTCGGCCGTAGAGTTCCCGGGCCAGGGCCTGGGTCTCCGGAAAGTCCCCCAGGCCGGGCCCCATGCCCACGGCGTCCACCCGGTCGCAAAAGGCGAGGATGGGGGTGAGGGCATCCATGCTGAGGGTCCCCTCCTTCGTTTCGGGGAGGGGGAGCGTCATGGCCTCCGGCAGGCCTGCCGCCACGAGGCGCTGGGCGGAGGCGGGTGTGGCCACGGTGACGAGGCCCGCCCCGCTCCGCAGCGCGCCTCGCGCACAGAGCACCGCCGCGCCGCTCTTGCCGAGGCTGCCCGCCACGAGGAGGAGCCTTCCCGCGTCCCCCTTGTGGGTAGCGGGCCGGCGCTGGTGGAAGAAGGCGCCGGCCCACCCTGCATCGAGGGTCTCGCCGGCGGACCTCAGGCGCGAGGTGGCCTCGGCCGGAATCCCGATGTCCAGAATCCTGACCTCGCCGCACAGCGGAGCCGATTCGGGGGTGAAGAGGGGCGGCTTGCCCAGGGCGAGCGTCAGCGTGAGCTGCGCCCGGACCGCATCGCCCGTCGGGCCGTACGCATCGCCGGAGAGGCCGGAGGGGATGTCCACGGAGGCCACGAAGGCCCCCGACTCGTTCACCGCCCGAATGACCTCCGCGCTCAGCCCGGCGGCCGGCCCACCCAGCCCCGTCCCCAGCAGGGCGTCCAGGACGAGGTCGGCACAGCGCAGCCGCTCCGAAAGGGCCGGAATCGAGCCGGAGCCGTCCAGGATCTCGCAGGGCACTCCCGCGGGTCCGAGCCGCTGGTACTGGACCGAGGCGTCGCCGGAGAGCCGCGCAGGGTCCCCGAGCAGGACTACCTCCGGTGAGTGGCCGTGCTCCTTGAGCATCCTGGCCGCGGCCATACCGTCTCCTCCGTTGTTCCCCTTGCCGCACAGAATCAGCACCTGGCCGCGCAGCCTCTCCGGGAGTTCCTCCAGAAGGGCCTGCGTGATCGAGCGGGCGGCATTCTCCATGAGGGCGAGCGAGGGGATTCCCATCTCCTGGATGGCGATCCGATCGGCTTCCCTGACGTCCCTGGCCCAGTACAGCTTCATGACCTCTCCACGCTCAACGCGGGTTCATGGCCGCGCCACTGGCGAAGACAGGGGTGGCCCCCCTTCCCTGGTGCCCCGTCTCCATCCCCTCAGAAACCGCCCGCCATGAAGCGCCACTGGATGATCTTGAGGTTGATCTCCCGCAGGCGCTGGGTGAGAATCCGGCACAGGATGGAGAGGAACTGGTAGGCCGACTCCACGTCCACCGAGAGGATCTCGTTGAGCACCGAGCGCGAGATCGTGAGGAGGGTGGTCCCGTTCACGTGGGCCTTGGCGTCCGCGGAGCGGGGCTCCTGGTCCACCAGCGCCATCTCGCCAAAGAAGTCGCCCTTTTCCAGGATGGCCAGGGCCTCCTCCCCGACCCCCGGAATCATCTTGGTGATCCTGACCTTGCCGTCCAGGATGATGTAGAGCTTGTCGCCCTGGCTCCCCTCCCTGAAGATGACCTGGTTCTGGTTATACAGTTCCTCGCCAGAGAAGGCGGCGAGCAGGCGGAGCTCCTTGGAGGAGAGGCCCCGCTCCTGCAGGACCTTGATCTTCTGGTCCAGGTCGATGGAAATGGCCTTGGACCGATCGGCCTCCTCGGGCGCCAGCGAGATCTTGGTGGTCGCCTCGGTTTCGTCGAAGAAGGTTTCGAGCAGGTTGTTGGCCTCCCGGGTCCTCAGGGAGAGCGACTTCCAGAAGTGCCAGTAGAACTGGACGGCCACGTCCTTCCGGGTCTCGAAGAGCCCTTCGAGATCGGAGCGCCTGAGGCAGAAGAGCTCCGTGTCCTGGTTGGCGATGGCATCGGCGCTGCGATGGCTGGGATCGATGAAGTTCATCTCTCCGAAGAACTCGCCCCGGCCCGCCAGGGCGAGGTGCTGTTCGCCGAAAGGGGTCTTCTTGGCGATCCGCACTTCGCCCCGCTCGACCAGGTAAAGTTCGTCGCCTTCGTCGTTCTCGTCGAAGACGAGGCCTCCTTCGGGCACCTTGATCTGACGGGCCGCCTTGGCGACGGTGAAGAGGCTCTCGTCGGAAAGCTCCTTCAGGAGGTCGAAGGCCCGAAGCCTGAGAGCCAACTTCAGGAGGTCCTGCCTGGCTTCATCGCCCGACGGGCCCTTGGACATCTCGTGCAGCCCTTGGACCGCCCCCCTGCCCAGGACCGAGCTCTTCTGGAGATCCAGCTGCGTCATGCAGCGGTTGAAGAGGGCCAGCCGGGATTTCACCAGCTCGCTTCGCGCGGCCTTGCTTGAAATGCCCAATTTGTCCAGGAGGTACTTGAATTTCTCCTGCAGCTCGGGGGCGGGCGCGCGGCCGGCGGCGTTGTCCAGAATCATGGCGTCCACGATGCTCGCCAGGGCGGCGCGGTGGTTCTTCAAGTAGAAGAGCGCGCGGCCCAGCAGGGCGTGGGCCTCCGGAATGAAAGGGTTGATGGCGAGCAGGGAGCGGATCTCCCGGATGGAGGAGGCGAAGTCGTTGTTCTTGTAGAAGAAGCGGGCGAGGTTGAGGTGGGCCCGCTCGTTGCTGGGGTTTTGGGCCAGCGCCAGGTGGTAGCACTGAAGGGCCCGCTCGTCCTGCCCCTTCCGCTCGTAGAGCTCCCCAACGGCGCTGAACTGGTAGGAGAGCCGGTCCCGGCCCGCGCGCTCCTCGTGGAACTTCCCCATCATGCGCTCTCTCTCCTGCTCGTCCTTCTCTTTGAGCAGGTTGCGCATCTTGCCCAGGTTGATCTTCATGGCGAGGCTCTGGGGGAAGAGCTTGATGCCCCGCTCGTAGAGCTCCACCGCCTCCTCGAAGTGCCCCTGTTCGGCGAACTTGTTGGCGATGGAGGCGAGATCCTCGGCGCGGATGCTCAGGCCCTCGTCGCCCGTCTTCCCCTCGCGTTCCTGAGTCACGGTTGCCTCCGCCGAGCCATTCTAAAGGTGGCCCCCGGCTGCGTCAACGAGCGATCCGGTCCCCCTTCGACGGCGGGGAGCGGCGGCCCGTGGCGCCGGCGTCGGGGACGGTGTTACCCTCCCGGCTCCCCTGCATCTTGGTGAGTGGTCCGCGATGGGACGGCTTTTCGCGCTGAGGTATACTCATAGGGCCAAGCAAACCCAAGATGATCGCTAAGGGGGAACCATGAGAGGACGGATAAACGCCACAATCGCACTTCCGCTTCTGGCCTTTCTTCTCCTGGCGGCGGGGCCCGTGGCCAGGGCAGCGGAGGCCGACCCACCGGCCCAGACCGTCACCCTCCAGGAGGCGGTGCTCGAAGCTAGGAAGAACAACGCCCTTCTCCAGGCAGCCAGGGCCGACGTGCAGGTCAAGCAGGGCCAGTTCAAGGAGGCCCGCTCCTATTTCATCCCCAACGTCGCCTTCACGGAGAACTACAGCCGCACCAACAATCCGGTCTACGTCTTCATGGACAAGCTGACCCAGGCCAACTTCGGGATGATGGACTTCTCCATCCCCCAGCTCAACAACCCGGAGCCCCTGACCAACTTCCAGTCCAAAGTCGAGCTGACCATGCCCCTCTTCACGGGCGGCAAGCTCTCGGCGGCCTACCGGGCCACCAGGATGGGGGTGGAGGCGGCCCGAGACCGCAGCGTCTTCGCAGAGGGCAGCGTGGTCAAGGGGGTCACCGAGGCCTTCTACGGCAGCCTCTTGGCCGGCCAGGCGGTGCAGGTCATGCAGGAATCGGTGAAGACGGCCGAGGCCCACCTGAATCAGGTGGAGGCCATGTACAAGCAGGGCCTCGTCCTCGACTCCGATCTGCTGAGAATGCGGGTCTTCGTGTCCGACATGAAACAGCAGGAGTCCTCGCGGGCCGCGGATGAAGAGGTGGCCCGCTCCTACCTGGGCTACGCCATGGGGACCACGAGCGAAGTGCGGCCGGAGGGCGACATGGTGCCGCCCGAGAGCCCCCTCCCCAGCCTGCAGTCGGCCAGCCAGGCCGCCACGGCCAAACGGGGCGACCTCCTGGCGTCCCAGATCCAGGCCCGGCAGGCGGGCGAGGGGGTCAAGATGGCGCGGGCCGACTACCTGCCGCAGGTGGGGCTCATGGCCTCCTACGAGCAGGACACGGAGCGCTGGACCAGCGCGGCGTGGGGAGACAACTGGATGCTCGGGGTCCAGCTCCGCATCCCCCTCTTCGACGGTGGCGCCCGCGCCGGCCGTCTGCTCTCCGCGAAGTCCCAGGAGATACAGGCCCAGAAAGCTCTTCTGGACCAGCAGCAGAAGGTCCAGCTGGAGGTGAAGAGCGCCTGGCTGCGGGCCCGGGCGGCGGCCCAGAGGGTGGCCGTGACCACCGAGTCCGAGGCCCAGGCCCGGGAGAACCAGCGCATCGTGGCCCTCCGGTACAAGGAGGGGCTGGCCACCATCACCGATCTTCTCGATGCCGACACCACGGTCACGGCCGCGGCCCTCACCCGGGCCCAGGCCGTGCACGACGAGCTGGTGGAGCGCGCCCACCTCGCGTGGGCCATGGGGGAATGATGGCGCGGACAAGCCGGAGTGCTGAAGAGATGGAGAGAACCATGGTGAACAAGACGATGTTGGGATTGGGGGCTCTGGCCCTGGCTCTCCTGGCTGGCTGCTCCCATCCTGTGGAACGGCGCGGGCCCGGAACCGCAACGCCGGTGAAGACGGTCCAGGTGGAGGAGCACTCCCTGCCCTCCCCGGAGGATTTTGTCGGCAACGTGCAGAGTCGCCAGTCGGTCATGATCTCCACGAAGATGATGGGGCGGATCCTGAAGATCGACGTGGAGGAGGGGCAGGCGGTCAGGAAGGGCCAGCCCCTCGTGGACGTGGACGCCTCCGAGGCTCAGGGCGCGTACGCCCAGTCCAAGGCCGGTCTCGACGCCGCCGACGTGGCGGTTCGCAACGCCGAGCGGGACGAGGCGCGGTTCAAGGCCCTCTACGCCCAGAAGGCCGTCACCAAGCACCAGCTCGAGCAGGTGGAGATGGGGCTGGCCGGGGCCAAGGCGCAAAAGGCGCAGGCCGAGGCCGGCCTCAAGATGTCCGGTACGATGCTCACCTATGGCAGGATTCTGGCCCCCGACGACGGCATCGTCACCAAGAAGTGGATGGATGCGGGCAACCTGGCCTACCCCGGGGCCCCCATCCTGACCCTCGAAAATCCCAAGGACCTGGAGGTCTCCGTAGCCGTGCCTGAGGGCAAAGCCCGCCTGCTGGCCGCCGGCCAGAAGGCCCAGGTGAGCCTGGAGGGCGGCGCGGAACCCATCGAGGTGTCGGTGACGGCGGTGGTGGAGGCGGCCGATCCCATGAGCCGGACCTCCACGGTGAAGCTCTCCCTGCCCAACGACCGGGGGCTCAGGCCCGGCCAGTTCCTCCACG
Organism: Acidobacteriota bacterium; assembly: GCA_049591295.1. Lineage (GTDB taxonomy): Bacteria > Acidobacteriota > UBA4820 > UBA4820 > DSQY01 > DTPS01. The sequence goes on along the minus strand of JBAWEQ010000018.1, from coordinate 21,660 downwards.
TTCGCTTCGACGCCCTGTCGGTGAAGGGCCTGGCCGTGCCGGCCGACGCCCTGATCAGCGAGGGACAGATGGACGGGGTCTTCGTGGCGGACAGCAGCGTGGCCCGCCTCCGGTGGATCCAGACGGGACAGCGGACCGGAGGACTGGTTCAGGTCCTGTCGGGCCTTAGGGCGGGTGACCGGGTGATCTCGCCGGTGCCCGAGGGGCTCGCCGACGGGACGCCCGTCGAGGTGCAGCCATGATCAAAGTCGGGCCTTCGGGGCGGGTGGCCCACTATTTCATCAACAACAAGCTCACCCTCCTCTTCATCATCACCTCCCTGATCCTGGGCGTCTTCGCGGTCATCATGACTCCGCGCGAGGAGGACCCCCAGATCCGCGTGCCCATGGTGGACGTCATCCTGCCCATGCCGGGCGCCTCCCCCCGGGAGGTGGAGCAGCGCGTCGTCACCCCCATGGAAAAGCTCATGTGGGAGATCCCCAACGTGGAGTACGTCTACTCCACGTCGAGCGCCAACATGGGGCTGGTCATCGTCCGCTTCAAGGTGAACTCCAGCGAGGACACGGCGCTGCTCAAGATCTACGACAAGGTGGCCGGGCACATGAACGAGATGCCCAAGGGCGCCATGATGCCGCTGATCAAGATGCACTCCATCAACGACGTCCCGGTCCTCGCGCTGACGCTGTGGGGGAAGGGCTACGACGCCTACACGCTGACGCGCATCGCCCAGGAGCTGGAACTGAAGCTGCGGGACGTGCCCGACACCTCCGCCGTGGACCTCCTCGGGGCCCAGCGCCGGGAAGTCCGAGTGGTGCTGGATCCCGTCAGGATGGCGGCCCACCACGTGAACCCGCTGACCATCGCCCAGAGCCTCCAGGCCTTCAACTCGCGACTGCCCGCCGGAGACCTCGTCAACAACAACCGGGACATCCGCCTGGAAGTGGGCTCCTGGCTCAAGGACAAGCAGGACGTGGCCTCGGTGCTCGTCGGCTTCTTCATGGGCAAGCCCGTCTACCTTGGCGACGTGGCCGCCATCGAGGACGGCCCCCCGTTGCCCAACCAGTACGTCCTCTTCGGCGTCGGTCCCGCCGCGGGCGAGGTGGCCGGCGTGCCCAAGGATGCCCGGGGCGACTACCCGGCGGTGACCCTGACGGTGGCCAAGCGCCCCGGCGTGAACGCCACCCTTCTGAACGAGCAGCTCCTGAGGAAGGTGGACGACCTCAAGGGGACGCTGCTCCCGCGCAACCTGAACGTCACCATCACGCGGGATTATGGCCGGACGGCTGACGAGAAGTCCAACGAGCTGATCAAGCACCTGCTCCTGGCCACCCTATCAGTGGTGCTCCTCATCGCCCTCATGCTGGGCTGGCGGGAGTCGCTCGTGGTGGGCATCGCGGTCCCCGTGACGCTGGCCTTCACCCTGCTCATCTACTACCTGGCGGGATACACGCTGAACCGCGTCACCCTCTTCGCCCTCATCTTCTCCATCGGCATCCTCGTGGACGACGCCATCGTCGTGGTGGAGAACATCTACCGCCACTTCACCATGAAGGACGGCAGGAGCCTCATGCGCAAGGCCATCGAGGCCGTGGACGAGGTGGGCAACCCCACGATTCTGGCCACCTTTACGGTCATCGCCGCCATCCTCCCCATGGCCTTCGTGCGCGGCATGATGGGGCCCTACATGCGCCCCATTCCCGTGGGCGCCACGGCGGCCATGCTCGTCTCGCTCCTCGTAGCCTTCATGGTTTCGCCCTGGGCCGCCTACCGCCTCCTGAAGAACAAAGTCCACCCGGAGGAGAACGAGGGCAAGATGATGGGCCGGCTCCTGGCCTTCTACCGCAAGGTCATGACCCCGCTAACGCACAACCGGAAGTACGGGCTAATCTTCCTGGGGCTGACCGCCCTGCTGCTGGCGGGGGCCGTCTCCCTGGTCCTCTTCAAGGTCGTAAAGGTCAAGATGCTCCCCTTCGACAACAAGAGCGAGTTCCAGGTGATGGTGGACATGCCCGCGGGGACGCCCCTCGAGAAGAGCCTGAGCGCGGCCCAGGCGCTGGCGCACAAGCTGACCGAGATGAAGGAGGTGACCGATTACCAGATCTACGCCGGCACCTCCGCCCCCATCACCTTCAACGGGCTGGTGCGCCACTACTACATGCGCCGGCTGCCGTACGACGCCGACATCCAGGTCAACCTGGTTCCCAAGGGCGACCGGAACAAGCAGAGCCACGAACTGGCCAAGGAGGCCCGGAACCTCCTGGAACCCCTGGCCCAGCAGCTCGGCGTGGCCCTCAAGGTGGTGGAGATCCCGCCGGGGCCGCCCGTCCTCTCCACCATGGTGGCCGAAATCTACGGCCCGCACTTCGAGGGGCAGGAGCAGGTGGCGCAGCAGGTGCTCCACCTCTTCAGGACGACGCCGGGCGTCGTGGACAGCGACATCTTCGCCCTGGCGCCGCAGGAGCAGATCGATCTCAAGGTAGACCCCAAGAAGGTGGCCTCCGCGGGCTTCTCCGTCATGGAGGTGACGCAGGCCGTCTCCATGGCGGTCCACGGGGCGCCGGTGACGGACGCCCACCTGCCCCGCGAGCGGGACACCGTTCCCATCGTCATCCGCATGCCCCGGGCGGCGCGCTACGACCTCTCGGCCCTCGGCTCGCTCCAGCTCCAGAACCGCCAGGGCACGCTAGTTCCACTCTCGCAGCTCGTGGACGTGGAGAAGACCACGGTGCCGCAGGAGATCTACCACAAGAACCTCAAGCGGGTGGTCTACGTGGTGGGCGACGTGGCTGGGAAGCTGGAAAGTCCCGTATACGCCATGTTCAAGCTGAACGACAAGCTCGCCAAGCTCCATCTGCCCGACGGCCGGGTGGGCCTTCCCCGTTTCTACACCGAGGCGCCCTTCACGACGGACCATTACGCCGTGAAGTGGGACGGCGAGTGGCAGATCACCTACGAGGTCTTCAGGGACCTGGGTATCGCCTTCGCCCTGGTGCTGGTGCTCATGTACATCCTCGTGGTGGGATGGTTCAAGAGCTACCTCACGCCGCTGGCCATCATGGCGCCCATTCCCCTGTCCCTGGTGGGTATCATCCCGGCCCACGGGCTGCTCGGGGCCTTCTTCACGGCCACCTCCATGATCGGCTTCATCGCCCTGGCCGGCATCGTGGTGCGCAACTCCATCCTCGTCATCGACTTCGCCGAGATGAAGATGCGGCAGGGCATGCCCGTCAAGGACGCGGTCGTGGAGGGCGGGGCGGTGCGTTTCCGTCCCATGCTCCTCACCGCGCTCGCCGTCGTCGTCGGATCGTCGGTGATGCTCAGCGATCCGATCTTCCAGGGCATGGCCATCGCCCTCATGGCCGGCGAGGTGGCCTCCACCCTCCTCTCGTGGGGCGCGGTGCCAGTGCTGTACGTGCTCTTCTACGGCGACAAGGCCCCCGTCCACGACGAGGACTTCGAGGAAGAGGAATAGGACAGGAGATGAACCACCAAGGCACCAAGGCACCGGGAGTGAAAATATGCGCAGGACTGAGAACGGTTGTTCTTGGTGCCGTGGTGTCTTGGTGGTGAATTCTTAAGGGGCCTTTCGATGAAGATGCTCTTTCTGGTGACGGATAGCGAGTACGAGCCGCACTGCATGAACACGCTGAAGGACAAGGGGGTGACTGGCTACACGGTGATTCCCGAGGTCCTGGGCTTCGGGCGCACGGGGGCCAAGATGGGAGACCGGGTTCACCCGGGAGCGTCGGTGATCGTGGTTTCGGTGGTGCCCGACGAGGCGGTGGAGGAGCTGCTGGGATGCCTTCGGCAGTGCATGGCCGAGAACAAGCTCTCCGAATCCACTCATGCCTGGGTGCTCCCGGTGGAAGGCGTCCTTCAGGGGAGCCCCAAGATCTGAGATTGGCAGGGGGCCGGCGGCGTCGGACCCCCTCCACCCTTTGGATGGGGCTGGGGTTGACGCCCTGCGCGGATGCTCCTAGCATGATGCGGGGGATGTCCATTCGGGACAGCCGGGAGGGGATTCCGCGTTGAGCGCGGGGAGTAGTGCTGTGCCGCCTCGAAAGAGTTCCGATCCTGCAGAGAAAGCCCTTCAAGTTCTTCCCTGGCCGGCCCTGATCCTGAGAGCGGAGGGGACCATCCTGTCCGCCAACCGGGCGGCGGGGGTGTTGCTGGAGCGCACGCCGGCAAAACTGAGAATGAGGAACATCAAGGAGTTGGCCTGGCCGGATGAGGGACCGAAGCTGGAGCGTCTGCTGGCCGGAGAAGACGGGCTTCACGTCGAGGGGGTTCGCATGATGGCCCCCGGCGGGGGGGACATCAGGGTTCGGATCAGCTTGGCGGGACCCCCGCCGGAAGGGGACGGAGGACGTCTGCTGGCGGTCATCTCCTCTCTGCCCTCCGGGGAAGAGAGCCGCGATTCGCGACCGGCCCCGGCGCCGGAGGCACGGTGGGATTGGGACCGCTCGGAGGGTCGCGTCACGTGCTCGCCCGAGTGGTGCTCCCTGCTGGGCTACGGGGAGGACGAGGCCCCGAAGACGCTGCGGGCCTGGGTGGATCTTCTGCACGCAGACGACCAACCGGCCTTCCAGTACAAGCTGGAGGCCCTCCTCTCGGGCGAGGCGCCCGATCTGGAGCACGAACTGCGCATGCGACACGCGGACGGCGAGTACCGCTGGCTCCTGACTCTGGTCGAGGTGATTCGCGACTCGGGTGGCAAGGCCGCGCGCCTCTCGGGCCGGCAGCGTGAACTGGGCCAAGAGCCCGGCCTGGAAGAGGGGGCCTTTGCCGAGGGTTTTCGCGATCCCCTCACGGGTCTCCCGACGAGGGCGCTCCTGCTGGACCGCCTCGGACTGGCCATGGCCCGTGCCCGCCGACGAACGGGCCACCTCTTCGCCGTCCTCTGTCTGGGGCTGGACCGCTTCCGCCTAATCAACGAGGGGCTCGGCTACGCCGTCGGCGACCAGCTCCTGCAAGAGGTGGCACGGCGGCTCGAAGGATGCCGCAGGGGTTCCGATACGGTGGCGCGGACCGGGGGCGACGAAATCGGCATCCTGCTCGAGGACATCCGCTCCGTAGGGGACGCGACGGCCTTCGCGGATAGGCTCCACCAGGCCCTCAAGGCTCCCGTTGTGGTGGAGGGACACGATCTCTTTACGTCGGGCAGCGTAGGGATCGTGTTGAGCTCTCCCTCCTACAATTCAGCGGAGGATATGCTCCGGGACGCGGACATCGCCATGCACAGGGCGAAGGGCATGGGGCGCGGTCGCTACGCGCTGTTCGACACCACTATGTACATCCGCACCGTGGAGACCCTGGAGCTCGAGACCGACCTGCGGCGAGCGGTGGAGCAGTCCGGCTTCCACCTGCACTACCAGCCGATCGTCTCTCTAGTGACGGGCCGCCTCGCCGGGTTCGAGGCGCTGATCCGCTGGATGCACCCCACCCGCGGCTCGGTGGAACCGAGCGAGTTCATCCCCCTGGCGGAAGAGACGGGCCTGGTGGTTCCCATGGGCCGGTGGGTTCTGGAGAGCGCCTGCAAGCAGCTGAAGAGCTGGCTGGTCCGCTTCCCCCAGAACCGCTCCCTCTGGGTCAGCGTCAATGTATCGGGTATCCAGCTTTTGCAGCCCGAGCTCATCATGCAAATCGACCTGGCCCTAAGGGAAAGTGGCCTGGCCGGGCAGAACCTGAAGCTGGAGCTGACGGAGAGCGTGATCATGGAGAACGCCCAATACGCCTATGACATGATGGTGCAGCTGAGGGCCCAGGGCATCCGGCTCTGCATCGACGATTTCGGCACGGGCTATTCCTCCATGAGCTACCTGAGGCGCTACCCCGTGGATTCCCTGAAGATCGACCAGTCCTTCGTTTCCCGAATTGAGGAGGACGAGGAGAGCCGGGAGATCGTCCGCTCCGTCCTGCAGATGGGCAAGAGCCTCAAGATGGAAGTCATCGCGGAAGGGGTGGAGACGGCCGGGCAGCGCGATGTCCTCAAGCGGCTCGGCTGCGAACTGGGGCAGGGCTTCTTCTTCCACAGGCCCATGGAGGTGGAGGCGGTGGAATCCCTCCTCGCGCCCAAGCGTTCTGGCTGAGGGCGGCGATAGCTGCACTGGCGTGCAGAGGCTGACCCCGGAAACGGCAAATGGCTGAGAAGACCTTCCATCTGACGGCCCCCTTCGAGCCCACGGGGGACCAACCGGCCGCGATTGAGGCCCTGACCCGCAAGATTCTGGCGGGCGGGAAGCACTCTACGCTCCTGGGGGTCACCGGGTCGGGCAAGACCTTCACCATGGCGGCCGTGGCGGCGGCCCTGAAGCGCCCCACCCTGGTCATCGCCCACAACAAGACCCTGGCCGCCCAGCTCTACTCGGAATTCCGCCAGTTCTTTCCGGGCAACGCCGTGGAGTATTTCGTCTCCTACTACGACTACTACCAGCCGGAGGCCTACGTCCCTGCCAGCGACACCTATATCGAAAAGGAAGCCACGATCAACGAGGAGATCGACCGCCTGCGCCTCTCGGCCACCCGCAGTCTGCGCGAGCGCCGGGACGTGCTGATCGTGGCCTCGGTCTCATGCATCTACGGCCTCGGAGAGCCGGAGTCCTACTACGGCATGACCCAGCCGCTGCACGTGGGTGAGACCCAGGACCGACAGAAGCTCCTGAGGCGGTTCGTGGACATGCTCTACACCCGAACCCCGTCGGTGCTGGAGCGAGGCCGTTTCAGGGTCCGCGGGGACGTGATCGAGGTCTATCCGTCCTACGCGGAGGAGGTGTACCGCATCGACCTCTTCGGGGACCAGGTGGAGCAGCTCCTGCGGGTGGACCCCCTCACGGGAGAGATTCTCGAGGAGATGGAGCGGCTCACCATCTACCCCCGCACGCACTACGCCACGCCGAGGGAACAGGTGGTGGCGGCGGTGGAATCCATCAAGGCGGAGCTTCAGGCGCGGCTGGCCGAGCTGGAGGGCCAGGGGCGGCTGCTGGAGGCCCAGCGCCTGGCCCAGCGGACGCAGTTCGACATCGAGATGATGCTGGAGATCGGCTACTGCAACGGCGTGGAGAATTACTCCCGGCACCTGACGGGGAGGGCCCCCGGCGAACCCCCGCCGACCCTGATCGAGTACCTGCCCACGGACGCCCTCATCTTCCTGGACGAATCGCACATGACGGTTCCTCAACTCCAGGCCATGTACCGAGGGGATCGGTCGCGCAAGGAGACCCTGGTGGAGTACGGCTTCCGCCTTCCCTGCGCCCTGGATAACCGACCGCTCAAGTTCGAGGAGTTCATGGGAATGGCCCCGCAGATCGTCTACGTCTCCGCCACGCCGGCCGCCTACGAGGTGAAGGCCGCGGGAGGGATTACCGCCGAGCAGGTGGTGCGGCCCACGGGGCTGATGGACCCTGAGATCGAGGTGCGGCCGGCCACCGGCCAAGTGGAGGATCTCTACCGGGAGTGCACGGAGGTCACCGCCAGGGGCCAACGGGTGCTCGTGACCACCATGACGAAGAAGATGGCCGAGGAGCTCACGCGCTACCTGAAGGAGCTGGGGCTCAAGGTCGGTTACCTGCACAGCGACGTGGAGACTCTGGAAAGGGTCCGAATCCTGAGGGACTTGCGACGCGGTGAGATCGAGGTCCTGGTGGGGGTCAACCTCCTCCGTGAGGGGCTCGACCTTCCCGAGGTGAGCCGGGTAGCCGTCCTGGACGCCGACAAGGAGGGTTTCCTGCGAAGCCGGGGTGCGCTGATCCAGACCATGGGCAGGGCCGCGCGGAACGTGGAGGGAAGGGCCATCCTCTATGCCGACCGGGTCACGGAGGCCATGCGGCAGGCCTTGGAGGAGACGAGCCGCCGGAGGGGGAGGCAGGCGGCCTACAACAAAGAGCACGGAATCACCCCTCAGAGCATCGTCAAGAACATCGAGACCATCCTCTCCAGCGTGTTTGAGATGGACTACTACGGCGTTCCCGGGGTGGCCGAGGACCCCGGCGATTATATGGACGCTGGAGAGGCCGCGCGACGGATCGCCGCCTTGGAAAAGGAGATGTTCTCCGCCGCCGAGGCCATGCGGTACGAAGACGCTGCGGCCCTGCGCGACCAGATCACCGGTCTGCGCGAACGGCTCGTCAGGCAGTAGTCCTAACCGAGTCCTCTCGTCGGGAGGCCATCCGCCGCCAGCGGGTGGATTCCCCCTTCACTCCCGGGTGGGCAGCATCATGACGAGAGCGGCGCTGACCGCGGCGTAGAGGAGCGCGTAGCGGCTGTCCTTCACGAGGAGGGTGAGAACCAGCCCGAAGAGGGCGCCGCTCTCCACGAGGGCGGCAGCCAGCACGAACCGAAGCTTCGGCCAAGGCCCGGACATGGCTGAAGCGAGGTGCGGCGGAGGGGCGTTCATCCGCCCCACGCCTAGACCCAGCAGCCAGCCCACGACGGCCAGGGAGGACAAGAGGAAGAAGAGGGGGGCCATCCCCTCCTGCGGTACCAGCGGGAGGGACCAGTCGGGGGCTCCGACCAGGGCGAATGCGACCACGGCGTAGGCGACCAAAGACCCCAAGAAGGCCAGCTTCAGGACCCTAATGACGTCCATCTCACACCTCCCTCAGGGGGAAGCGACCGGGAGCCCGGCTGCCGCTCCCCGATCATCACCCGTGCCCTGCCTGTCCGGATAGAGCGTGGCCAATTCCGCACGAAGTTCATCCAGCCCGGCTCCTTCCAGCGCGAGGCGGATCCGGTCCATGAGAGATAGATAGTAGGTAAGGTTGTGCAGAGTATTGAGGACCAGGCCCGTCGGATCGTTGGCACGGTAGAGGTGATGGAGGTAGGCGCGGGAGACGTTCCGGCAGCCCCAGCACGGGCAGGCCTCATCCAGCGGCGCGGGGGCCTCCCGGTGCTCGGCATTTTTGATGGAAACGGCGCCCTTGGAGGTGAAGAGGGAGCCGTTTCGAGCGTTGCGCGTGGGCAGCACACAATCGAACAGGTCGTAGCCCCAGCCGCTCGCCTCCACTAAATCGAGGGGAGTGCCCACGCCCATGAGGTACCGCGTCTTCTCCTCCGGGAGGAGGGGCGCCGTAAAACGGGCCAGTTTCCGGAACAGCTCCTTGGACTCCCCCACCGAGAAGCCGCCCGCGGCGTAGCCGGGCAGGTCCAATTCCGACAGTTCCTCGGCTGAGCGGGCACGGATCTCCTCGAACATGCCTCCCTGGACGATGCCGAAAAGGGCCGGCCCCTCCCGTCCGAGAGCCCGTGCGCACCGGTGTGCCCAGCGCGTGGTGCGGGCGGCCGCCGCTTCCACCTGGGCCCCGTCGGCCGTGCCCGGCACCAGCTCGTCCAGGGCCATGGCCACATCTACCCCCAGGTCTCTCTGGATGCCCACGGCCCGTTCCGGCGAAAGGAACAGGTCCGCCCCATCCACGGGGGAGCGGAAGGCGATCCCCTCCTCGGTGACGTGACGCAGGGAGGCAAGGGAGAAAACCTGAAAGCCCCCGGAGTCGGTCAGAATCGGGCCCTCCCAGGCCATGAACCGGTGAAGCCCGCCCAGATCCCGGATCCGCTCGCTCCCCGGCCGCAGGCCCAGGTGGAAGGTGTTGGACAGGACGATCTGGGCGCCCGCCTCCCGGAGCAGGAAAGGGGGCATGCCCTTGACCGAGGCCCGGGTTCCAACCGGCATGAACGCCGGCGTCTCCACCGCGCCGTGCGGCGTGGTCAGCCGGCCGCGGCGGCCGCCGCCTCGGGCCCTTCGAAGAAGTTCAAAGCGGACCGTCATGGTGCCTCCCCAATCCAGGATAGCAGGGGCGCCCGGAGGCGGGAAGAACGGGGATGGATGCGAGGGGACGCCATCAGAAAACTTGACAAATTAACACTCAAGTATTATCTTCATACCTTGCTCAGGGCAGAAGCCTGAGCAGAGCCAATCCGCAAGGAGGAGTGATTCTATGAGCAAGATCATCGGCATCGACTTAGGGACCACCAACTCGGTAGTCGCCGTCATGGAGAGCGGACAGCCGGTCGTCATCCCCAACCAGGAGGGTGATCGCACCACCCCGTCCGTCGTGGCCTTCACCGAAAAGGGTGAAATCCTGGTGGGGAAGGTGGCCAAGCGCCAGGCCATCACGAACCCCTTGAACACCGTCTTTTCCATCAAGCGGTTCATGGGCCGCAAGTTCGGCGAGGTGGGCCGCGAGATCGAAACCGTACCCTACAAGGTGGCCCCGGCCGACAACGGGGATGCCCGTGTGGAAGTCAGGGGCAAGCAGTTCTCCCCGCCCGAGATCTCTGCCATGATTCTCCGGAAGCTCAAGGAGGCGGCCGAGGCCTACCTGGGCGAGAAGGTGACCCAAGCGGTCATTACCGTGCCCGCCTACTTCAACGACAGCCAGCGCCAGGCTACCAAGGACGCGGGCCGCATCGCCGGGTTGGAAGTGCTGCGCATCATCAACGAGCCCACCGCGGCGGCTTTGGCCTACGGCCTGGACAAGAAGAAGGAAGAGACCATCGCCGTCTACGACTTCGGCGGCGGCACCTTCGACATCTCCGTGCTCGAGGTGAGCGAGGGGGTGATCGAGGTCAAGTCCACCAACGGGGACACGCACCTGGGCGGAGACGACATCGACAAGCTCCTCATCGACTGGGTGGTGGATTCCTTCCGCAAGGAGAACGGCATCGACCTCTCCAAGGACCCCATGGCCCTCCAGCGCCTCAAGGAGGCCTGCGAGCGGGCCAAGATCGAGCTCTCCAACACGCTGGAGACGGAGATCAACCTTCCCTTTATCACGGCGGACGCCAGCGGGCCGAAGCACCTTCAAATGAAGCTCACGCGGGCCCAGTACGAGAACCTGGCGGGAGCGGTTTTCCAGCGCACCATGGATCCCTGCAAGGCAGCCCTCTCTGACGCCAAGCTCGGGCCTCAGCAGATCAACGAGGCGGTGCTCGTGGGCGGGTCCACGCGCATCCCCAAGATCCAGCGGATGGTCCAGGACTTCTTCGGCAAGGAGCCCCACAAGGGCGTCAACCCCGACGAGGTCGTGGCCATAGGCGCGGCCATCCAGGCCGGCGTGCTGGGCGGCGACGTGAAGGACATCCTCCTGCTGGACGTGACGCCCCTGACCCTAGGTGTCGAGACCCTGGGCGGCGTGGCCACGGGCCTCATCAACCGGAACACGACCATCCCGGCCCGGCGCAAGGAGACCTTCACCACGGCCGCGGACAACCAGACCGAGGTGGAGATCGTCATCTTCCAGGGCGAGCGGCCCATGGCGCGGGACAACAAAGTCCTCGGCACCTTCAAGCTTATGGGGATCCCTCCGGCCCCCCGGGGCGTGCCGCAGATCGAGGTGAGCTTCGACATCGACGCCAACGGCATCCTCAACGTCCACGCCAAGGACATGGCCACGAGCAAGGAGCAGGGCATCACCATCACTGCCTCCTCGGGCCTCACGAAGGACGAGATCGACAAGATGGTCAAGGATGCCGAGGCCCACAAGACCGAGGACTCCAGGCGCAAGGAGGAGATCGAGGCCAAGAACCAGGCCGACCAGATGCTCTACAGCACCGAAAAGCTCCTCAGCGAGAACGCGGGAAAGCTCGGGGCTGACGATGAAAAGCACGTCCGAGAGGCCCTGGACGAGCTGCGGCGGGCGAAGGATTCAGGCGGGTTGGAGGCCATCCAGAAGGCCATCGACAACCTGAACGGGGCTACTCACAAACTCGCCGAGGCCATGTACCAGCAGGCGAAGACTGCGCAAACCTCGCCCCCCCCGGAAGGAGCAGCCGGAACGGCCCAGGAGCCGGGCAGCCAGGCGACCCCCGGCAAAGAGGGCGAAGTGATCGACGCGGAGTTCGAGGACGTGAAATAATGACGCGGTAGGGAAGTTCTTTGCCCTGAGCAAGGAGAGGCGAGCAGGCCCCTGCGCATTCCATGCGGGATCGCTTGCTTCGCCCCTCGGCTCGGGGCCATTTCACAAGGAGGACCCATGGCCGTTGGAGGCGAATCCCTCAGGGAGCTGATTCATCTGCGGCGCAGGCTGAACAAGCTCTTCGACGAGATGATCCAGCCTGACCGCGCTTCGGGACCTCTCCCAGAATTCACCTGGATGCCCTCCGCGGACGTCTTTGAAGATGATCGGTGCTACTGCGTCGAGGTCGAGCTTCCGGGCGTCGCCATCGAGGACGTGGTGGTCACCGTGGATGGCAGCGTTCTGAGCGTTTCCGGCCAGAGGAAGCCAAGGACCGAGATCTCCAAGGAGAGCGCCCAGCGCATCGAGCGCTACGTCGGTCCGTTCCTTCGAGAGTTCTCCTTTCCCGAAGCGCTCGATGCCGAGCCCGTGGAGGCGAGCCTTCGGGACGGGGTGCTCCGGCTGACGGTCCCCAAGAAGGAGCAGCGGCGGAAGGTCCAAGTGCGTTGAGGCCCCTGGGGCCCGCGCAGCCGAGGTGATCGACCGATGCCGAGCAAGGACCTTTACGCCGTCCTGGAACTCCCCCGCGGAGCGTCCGCAACCGAGGTCAAGAAGGCCTACAAGCGGCTGGCCCGCAAGTACCATCCCGATTTGAATCCAGGGGACAAGAACGCGGAGGATCACTTCAAGGAGATCTCCGAAGCGCACGCCATTCTCACCAACCCGGAAAAGAAAAAGCAGTACGACGCTTACGGCACCGCCGGCCCGGAACCTCCCACCGATCCAAGGGTCCATTTTACGGGATTCGACTTCGACGCCGGCCCGGTGGCGGGAGGGTTCTCGGATCTCTTCGAGACCATCCTCGACCACGCGCATCAAGGCCGCTCGCGAGGCCCGGCGTCGGGGCAGGACCTGGTCTATCCCCTCACCATCACGATCCAAGAGGCCTTCCACGGCAAGAAGGCCCGGATCGCCGTCACCCACACGGTCTCCTGCGAGCAATGCGGAGGAGAGGGCCGCCTGTCGCCCCCCCGAAAGCGCCCCTGCGCGAAATGCGGGGGCACGGGCAAGGTGGGGCTTTCCCGGGGTCCCTTCTCGTTCGCCAGCGTGTGCAAGGAGTGCGGCGGCACGGGGAAGGACCCGGGCGAACCGTGTCCGGCGTGCGGCGGCACGGGAAGCCGGGAGGCCAGAGAAACGGTGGACGTGACCATCCCTCCGGGGGTGGATACCGGTTCCCGCATCCGCCTGAAGGGCAAGGGGCAGGCAGGCCTCATGGGCGGCCCCTCCGGCGACCTGTACATCGAAACCCACGTCCGGCAGGATTCCCGGTTCGCGCGTGAAGGGCCGCACGTTCGGGTCCACGTCCCCATCACCTACGTGGAAGCCGTGTTGGGGGCCAAGATCGAGGTCCCCACGCTCACGGGCCATGCCCTCTTGAAGATCCCTCCGGGCACCCAATCCGGCCAGGTCTTCCGGCTCAAGGAGCGGGGCATGCCCTCCCTGCGCCATGGCCCCGCCGGAGATCTGCTGGTGGAGGTCTACCTCCAGACGCCCCGCGTGGTGGACGAGCGCAGCAAGGACCTGTTGCGGGAGTTCGGCCGGTTGAACCCGGAGAACCCTCGTGGCTATACTGATCCCACGGAAGGATAGGACCATGGCTCGCCGGCCCCACAAGGGAGAAGGGAAGCGGTACTACATGATATCCGCCGTCTCTCAGCGCTTCGGCGTTCATCCCCAGACGCTGCGTCTCTACGAACGGGACGGGCTGCTCAAGCCTTCCAGGACGGACGGGAACACGCGGATGTACACCGACGAGGACCTGGAGCGGCTGGAGATCATCTTGAACCTGACTCGCAATTTGGGCGTCAACCTGGCCGGAGTGGAGATCGTCCTGAACATGAGGCAGAAGATGGCCCTCATGCAGGACCAGATGAACGCCTTCATGGAGTTCTTCCTGGATCAGTTGGGGCACAAGGGCGTCACCCGCGATGAGGTCAGGGAGCGGGCCCTGGCCAGGCTGCCCCAGCGGTCCCTGCAGGTCCTTCTCGACAGGCTGGCGAAGGGCGACGATCGTGAGGAATAGCGGAAGCAGCAGCGAGGAATCGGCCCTTCTCAAGAGGTACCTTCGGGAGATCTCCCGCTTTCCCCTCCTGACCCCCGAGGAGGAACGCGAGATCGGCCGGCGCATCCAGGCGGGGGACAAGGAGGCGCTTCAGCGCCTGGTGGAGTCCAATCTCCGGTTCGTCGTCTCCTTCTCCAAGAAATACCGGGGATGGGGCCTTTCCTTCCAGGACCTCATCAACGAAGGAAACATCGGCCTCATGGAGGCCGCCAAGCGGTTCGATCCCAACAAGGGGGTGAAGTTCATCACCTATGCCGTCTGGTGGATCCGGCAGGCCATCATCCATGCCTTGTCCGAGCAGGGAGGGCCCTTCCGGATTCCCCAGAAGCAGGCCAACCTCCTCTACAACATCCACAAGACCATCGCCGCCATGACCCCCATCCTGGAGCGGGCTCCCACGGTGGGGGAAGTGGCGGAGGAGCTGGATGTGCCTCGCGAAAACGTGGAGGTGCTAATGCAGGCCGAGACCGAGGATCTTCCCCTGGAATCCCTCGCGGACGAGGACTCGGACTTCCAGCTCCTGGACAAGATCGAGCAGTTCACCATGCCCCCCGTGGACCAGAACCTCATGGAGGAGTCCTTCAAGAAGCTCCTGTTGGGCATGCTGAAGGACCTGGACCAGAAGGAGCAGCAGGTCCTCGTCCTGCGCTTCGGGCTCGATGGCAAGGAGCCACACACGCTCAAGGAGGTCGGGGACAAGCTGGGCCTCTCCCGTGAGCGCATCCGCCAGATCGAGACGCAGGCCCTCAAGAAACTCAAGCACAGCAAGAAGAGCAAGCAGCTGATGGGTTACCTGAATTGAACCCGCCGGGGGAGGGCGAAATCCGGGTTCCCGGGCCTCTGGAGGTCGCGATGCGCGCGCCTTGGATTTCATGCATCACGGTGGTGGCACTTCTCGTCTTCGCCCTGCCCGCGTTAGGGCAGGTAGCGGACCAGGGCTTCAAGCCCCAGCCGCTGCTGGAACAGGGGGTCGAGCTTCTGAAGAAGGGGGAGGCCGACCAGGCCGAACCCCTCCTGCGCCAGGCCGCGCTGGCCGCTCCGGAAGACGCGCTGGTCTACTTCTACCTCGGTTCGGCTCAGATGGCGCAGTCGGAGTACTCGGATGCGGCTTCCTCCCTGCGCAGGGCCCTGCACCTCAATGAGGCCAAGCCCTCCCTCGGCAGGGCCAACTGGCGAGAGGCGCAAGACAACCTGGGTCTGGCTCTGGCCTTTCAGCAGGAGTACGGGCAGGCCAAAAAGGTTTACGAAGAGGCGCTCGCTAAGGATCCCGACTATCCGGCTTTCTCCTACAATCTGGCCTGCGTCTGCTCCCGGGCCGGGGACCGCCTGGGAGCCATCGCGGCCCTGCGCGAGGCTCTGCTGGTGGATGCCCGGCAGGACAGCGGCCCCACCCTCCCGGACCCGTCTGTGGACCAGGACCTGAAGGGGCTCCTCGGAGACCCGCGATTCCAGGCCACCCTCCTGGTGGCCATCGGTCCCCAGCCGAATGACGGCCCCGGCAGCGCCCTCATGCGCGAGGGCGCCCGGCTGCTCTCCGCCG
The DNA here is from genome assembly GCA_049591295.1 of Acidobacteriota bacterium. GTDB lineage: Bacteria > Acidobacteriota > UBA4820 > UBA4820 > DSQY01 > DTPS01. The sequence goes on along the minus strand of JBAWEQ010000018.1, from coordinate 6,110 downwards.
GAGAAGCCGCCGCCGCGGAGGTCAAGGAGCGGGCGGCGATCGCCGCCGAACCCTCATCGCCCAGGGCGTGGTTCTTTCTGGGGGGCGCTCTCGAGGAACAGAACCGGCTGCCCGAGGCGGCCGAGGCTTACGCCAAAGCGCTCGCGGCGGACGACCCGCCAGGACGGGTGCTGAGCAAGCCCATTCGGCGCCATGCCTTCATGGCGGAGGGGATGGCGGCCCTAGCGAAGGGCCAGGGTGAGGCGGCGGCCGGCTTCTTCCAGGCCGCGTCGGCACTGGATCCCTTCCACCCCATGGCCTTCTACGACCTCGGACGGGCACTCGCGCTTCAGGGGAAGATGAAGGAGGCCGCCCAGGCTGTTCGGAAGGCGGAGGATCTGAAGGACAACCTCACGGCGGTGGAGGGGCCCCTGCCTGACCCAGCGAAGGATCCGGCCTTCGACCGCTGGTCCAAGGACCCGGCCTGGCAGGCGCTTCTCAGGGGCGAGACGGCCGCGCCCTCGCCCCCTCCTCCCAAGGCTCCGGTCCCCTAAGGGCTGGGACGCATTGACAATTCTGGCGCCTCCCGGCACAATAGGCCGCTAAGGAGGCCCAACTCGTGCGCCGATGCGTGCTGATCCTCATCCTTGCACTGGTGGCCGTCCCCCTGCTGGCGTTGCCGGGAGACGATCCCGTGGCCATCGTTCCCACGGCCCACGGACCCACCCTGTGGCTGCCGGCGCAGACCTCCCAGGCGGCCCAACGGGCCGCCGTAGGCGAAGTGGCACGCTACCAGGAAGCCTGGGCCGGTTTCTTCGGCTCGCCGCCGCCGCTTCCCGACCCGCTGACCGTATCCGGAGCAGGCGCCCTGTCCGAGCAGGTCTTCTCTGCCCTCTGGCAGGCCAGTGCGTCCGTGCTCCGGCCCGAGGAGAGAGAGGGGGCGGTTTCCGCGCTGCGCGCCGTGGTGCTCGATGATCCCGCCCCGCTTCTGGTTCCCGTGGCGCGAGCCCTTTCGGAGGGTCGCCTCGACGGAAGCCTGCTGTCGGGCGCTCTGCCCTACCTGTTTCTTCGATCCGAAGTGCAGACCAAGGGCTTTCTGCCGAAGGCTCTGCCTCCCGGCGGGCCCGGCGCTTCTCGCCTTCGCGCGGCCCTGACGGACCAGGGCGTCTCCTGGGACCAGTTCTGGAACCGGTTCACCTCCTGGGTTCTGGAGCGCGGACTGCGACACCACCTCCTCTCCACCCAGACCGGAACCCTCCCGGCCGTGTGGCTGCTGGACTCCGACCTCGCGCCAGGCCATTTCACGGCCTGGCGGTTCCAGCTCTCCGAGGTGGACGAGGGAGTGGACCTCCAGGTGGCCGGCGAGGCCCCCAGCGGGATCCGGATGCTCAGCTTCTACACCGACGGGGCGGGGCGCGTGATTCAATCGGGCGTATGCGACCTGAAAGGACCACGGCTTCTCCTTCCCCGCCATGGCCGGACGCTGTGGCTGGTATTGCTGAATGGCTCAATCCAGAGCGAGGGGGCCGACCTCACCATGACGCTGTGGAAGGACCTCGCCGCACCGTTCATGGTGCGCCGCGCCTCCCGGGACGGAAAGAGCTGCGATCTCTTCGTCGAAGAGCAGTCGGGGGTGGCCTTTTACGATCTCACGGGACGCTCCTCCGGCAGCGAAAAATTCACCTCGCTGGGCATCGCGCCCTTTCCCTCCGAAGGGGGCGGGAACCACCACTACCGGCTTCCCATCCAGGGCAGCCAGCAGGACCTCGCCGAGATCCGGCTGACCTGCACCACCCTCGCGGGCGGCACCTACACGGCCACCGCCCCGCTCTCCCCGTCGGGCTCCCGCTTGCCATGATGGTCCGCCTCCACTCCGCGGACCTGGCGGGCATCGAGGCCGTCCCGGTGGAAGTGGAGGTGGACGTCCAGCCGGGCATGCCGGGTTACGTCACCGTGGGACTGCCCGACACGGCCGTCCGGGAGAGCCGCGAGCGCGTGAAGAGCGCGCTCCTGAACGCGGGCTACCAGTTCCCCCTCGAATCGGTCACCGTGAACCTCGCCCCGGCCGACATCCCCAAGGAGGGGTCCCAGCTGGATCTGCCCATCGCCATGGGGCTGATGACCGCCAGTGGACAGATCCCCGCCTCCTCCGGGCAGGCGGGATTCCTGATGGCCGGTGAGCTGGCCCTGAATGGCCACCTGCGGCCCATTCGGGGTGCTCTGGCCATGGCGGTGCTGGCGCGCGCCTCGGGCGTCGCTCTCCTCTGCCCACCCGAGAACGTGCCCGAGGCTGCTCTCGTGGAAGGCTGCACGGTCTACGGAGTGGCCTCCCTCAGCTCGGCCGTACGGTTCCTGCGAGGGGAGGAGGTCCTGGAGCCGGCCCCGCACAGGTCCTTCGCGGAACTCCTGAAGGAGGTGCCCAGCCCGCTGGACCTCCAGGAGGTGCGGGGGCAGGTGCACGTGAAGCGCGCGCTGGAGGTGGCCGCCGCGGGAGCGCACAACGTCCTGCTCATGGGCCCCCCAGGCTCAGGCAAGTCCATGCTGGCCAAGCGCTTTCCGACGATCCTTCCGCCCATGTCTTTCGAGGAGGCCCTGGAAACGACCCGCATCCACTCGGTGCGGGGCGAACTGCCGCCGGCCGGTGAGGGCATCGTGGCCGTTCGGCCCTTCCGATCCCCCCACCACACCATCTCCTACGCCGGCATGATCGGCGGCGGTGCGCGGATTCTGCCCGGCGAGATCTCCATGGCCCACAACGGCGTACTCTTTCTGGACGAACTCACGGAGTTCAGGCGGGACGTGCTGGAAAGCCTGCGGCAGCCCCTCGAGGACCGCTGGATTTCCATCGCTCGCGCCAGGCAGAGCCTCTCCTTCCCCGCCGCCTTCACCCTGCTGGCGGCCAGCAACCCCTGCCCTTGCGGCTATTACGGGGACCCCGCCCACCGGTGCCGCTGCACCCCCTTGCAGATCAAGCGCTACCTGGACAGGCTGTCGGGGCCCCTGCTGGACCGGATCGACATTCAGGTGGAGGTGACCGCCATGGCGCCGGAAGAGCTGAGGCAGGCCCCGCAGGGCGAGCGCTCGGCGGAGGTGCGGCGCCGGGTTCGCGAGGCTCGCGAGCTGCAGTGGGAAAGGTTCCGCGGGACAGGCATCTTCGCCAACGCCCAGATGGACGAGAAGATGGTGGACCGCTACTGCGCTCTGGAGCCCGGGGGCGAGGACCTGTTGATGAAGGCTCTCCGGACCATGGGCATCACGGCCCGCGGGCACCACCGAATCTTGAAGGTGGCCAGGACCCTCGCCGACCTGCAGGGGCGGGAGCGGATCGGCTCCGCGCACATCGCCGAGGCCATCCAGTACCGGACCTTCGATCGAAAGCTGTTCACCGCCTGATCGGAAACGGAGCCGCTGCTCCCTAGCGCGGGACGGGGGGCCCTCCGCTCCGAAGGCGCCAGGTCAGCCGCCCCAAAAGGCGATTCAGCGGGTTATCCCGGGAAAGAACGGGGATGGGAGGCTTTCTGCGCATGCCGATAGTCTTGTAGAAGCTCATCAGGAGCTCGCGGTGAGGAGAGCGGAGCCGCAGCCCACGATGAAGGGCGCGGACGCACAGGAAACGATCCCCGCACGCGAGATACGCTTTAGAGAGATTGAGGAAGCAGAGAGGCTCCTCGGGATCCTTTTGGGCGGCCTCCTGGCAGAGGGCAAGTCCTCTGGCCGCGCGGCCTTCCTCGCAGGCGGTCAACATCCCGACGTAAGACATGGCGATGGGGCTCTCAGGATAGATCTTGAAGTAGTCCTCGAAAAGGACCTTGGCCCTCTCCAAAAGCCCCTTCTCGACCAACTCGATCCCCTCCTTCAGCCGAGGAGGGACGTCCACCACGCTCAAGTCCGGCATGTCGTACCCCCGTTGCCCTTCGCTCCCCCTACGCCAGATACCAATCCTCGCAGACTTGGATAGTGCCCCTGGGCTCTCCCGTCAGAGACTCACATCATACCCTAAGGCGGACCCCCTTTGCTAAGGTCTCTCACTGCCGACCCAAGCGATCGAGGTCCCACCCTTACCCATGAAAGTGAGTGAAGGCTTTCATAAAGGGAGTGCATTCCCCACTTGACAGCGACCTCCGGTAGAGGTAGCGTCACAATAGTGAGTGAGTGGGCACAAGCGAGGAGGGGCCATGGACCTGATCATGGAAGAAAGCAAGCGGGATACCAAGTTGCCCGCCATCCTGCGGGCGGCTCTGGAGCTCTTCACCGAAAAGGGGATCTACGCGACCACGACCAAGGACATCGCCCGCCGCGCCGGAGTCAGCGAGGGGGCGCTGTACCGGCACTTTCAGAGCAAGCAGGAATTGGCCGAGGACCTGTATCTGACCCACCTCTCCTACTTTACGGCGCAATTGGACCGGAGCGTCCTGGTCTACGATAACCTCAAGGAGCGCCTGGAGGCCCTCATCGAGGGCTGTTTCCGGTTCTTCGACGAGGATCGGACGCTCTTTACTTACCTCATCCTGAGCGAGCACAACGAGCTGGGGCGGACCAGCCGCAAGGTCCGCCACATCCGCCACCTGGTTCGGGACATCCTGGCCGAAGCCCGCGAGCGCGGCCAGGTGAGGGAGGGAGACCTGGAGCTGTTCGGCGCCATGGTGATCGGGATCATCATCCGGGTGGCGATCTTCCGGATCTACGGTCTCATCACGGGAGACCTGAAGACGCGCTCCGCCGAGGTCTCGGACTCCTGTTACCGCTTCCTCGCCCCCTGATCGGACCCCAAGGTTCGAGACATCGAGGCGCCGTCTCGTTCGAGCCCGTTATCAAGCCGTGCTAAACTAAAGATAGAACCGTTTTGCAGCGCGGCCTGCGCCGGCCGGAGTCGGGCGCCACGGGACTCTTGAGACCGCGGGGAGGAGCCGATGGACGCGAAGGAGTTGCTCGAGGCCGTCATCCGGGAAAAGGGAGCCTCGCAGGCGGGACTGGAGTCTGGTGCCAAGGTTCTGGCCCAGGCCATTTCCGAGGCCCTCGGGGTGAAGCCCGAGGAGGTGGCTATCCTGGTCCTCACCTCCACGGAGCAAAGCCTGAAGTTCGTCTGGCCGCGAGCCCTATCGCAAGGAAGCGGGGTTTTCCCGGCGAACCACAAGAGCGCGGTCGCCTCGGGCGTCCTGGCCACCATGAAGGGCAGGGTGGACAACCGCCTGGCTGAGAGCAAGCATTTGAAATTTTACGAAAGCGTCAAGTGGATGGAGTGCAGCGGCCTGCCCATCCAGAAGATGGTGGCGCTGCCCATGGTGGCCGGGGAGCGCGCGGTCGGAGTGCTCGAGGTGTCGAGAAAGGGCAGGACCCCCGAGGAGGCCGGGCCCAACTTTACCTCCCAAGATGCCCAATTCCTGGTCGGCCTCTGCTCGACCTGCACTCCCCTCCTGGCGCGGCTCATTCCCAAGCCCTTCTTTTGAGCCCCGCCACCGGGCCGATCGGAGCGCCACTCCCTCTGGAACTGAAAGAACATGACCATCACCGGCCCCCTCGACCCTTCCCTCTGGCTCTCGGCGTTGCCCGTTACGGTGGATCTCCGCGGCGCCTCCATGGAGCCGTTCCTGTTCGACGGCGACCGCGTGGAGGTGGTCTTCGCCGCGCGGAAGGATCTGAAAGCCGGCGATCTGGTGGTTTTCCGGCGCGGCGAGGAGACGGTGGTCCACCGCTTCTTGAAGGGTCTGCCCGGGCGATTTCTCGAAAAGGGAGACGGCCAGGCGTGCGGTAACTGGCACCCCTGGCCCGCCCAGATGGGCCGTGTGACCGCGATCCATCGAGGAGGGTTGAGGAGTCCTGTGGATTCCCCTTCCGCCGCCGCGGCGCTTCGGAGGGCCGCGCGCCGCCATCTCTGGCGGCACCGGGTGGGCCGAATCGCCCTTGGCCTCCCCGGAGAGTTGCCGCGCCGGATTTTGCTGCGCCTCTGCGGCTGGTTCCTGCCCGCCTGAGCCCTCTCCCGTGAACCTCCAAAAGCATCTCCAAATTCCGCGATTGAATCGCGGGTGGCTTCGGCTGGTTCTCGGGACCATGGGGGAAAGACGTTGTCTCTTGGACGGGGAGGGCCATTCCCTCCCCGCTCCACGGGCACAGCCCGCGGAGCCTCACCCCAC
>JBAWEQ010000017.1:0-38017 GCA_049591295.1 Acidobacteriota bacterium | reverse complement strand
TCCGGACGAGCGGTCCGGGGAGCGCGTGAAGGCCTTCGTGGTCCTGAAGGAGGGCCAGAGCGCGACACCGGAGGAGATCATCGAGTTCTGCAGGACCAAGCTCACGGCCTACAAGGTGCCCAAGTGGATCGAATTCCGGAAGGAGCTCCCCAAGAACAACGTGGGCAAGCTCCTGCGCCGCGTGCTGAGAGAGGAACACGGGGGCGCGCGCTAGGCTGGTTCGGGCTTGCGTGCAGGGAAGACGATTGGCGAGGCGCGCGGATGGCGGGCCATCCGAGAGGCCATTCGGCGGGATGGCCGGGGGAGAGGAGATGATCGGCGTTTTCGCCATGGCGGCCGTGCTCGCCGCCATGGTTCTCCTGATGGTGGGCGCCCTGCGAAGGACGCGCGGGACGTACGAGGCGCGAGCGCAGAGAGCGGCCGAGCGCGGCTGGGTGTACGGAAGGGGCGAAGGCTCCACAGCGGCCTACTCGGTGGAGGGGCGCGTAGGAAGCGTCGCCTGGCGGCTGGAGGCAGGGCGATCCGGGCGGGGGGCCGGAGGCGCGCGCTGGGTCGCCAAAGAGCTCGGGTCCGGCGGAGCCGTGGTGGAGGTCATGGACAGGAGGGGTGCGGCCCTCATCAAGAGTCCCTGGCTCCATAAGGTTGCCGAATGGATGGTGCCCTTTCTGCCGGCCAACGACCAGGGCGTGGAGTCCTTCAGGGCCCTGATGGAGAGGAGTGTGGAGGTGGAAACCGGGGACCCGCTCTTCGACGCGGCTTATGCGGTCTTAGCGACGGACGCGGGGCCGGCGCGGACACTCCTGGACGCCGGCGTGCGCCAGGCTATGGTGGGATGGGCAGGGAAGAGACAGCCGGGATCGGGGGGGCGTTCCCTCTCGGTCACGTGGAGCCTCGAAGGCCTCTCCCTGAGTTGGCCGGGCACGCTGGCCGATCCCGAGGCCATGGCGCGTTTCATCGAAATCGGCCAGCTCCTCGGGCGGGCGGCACAGGGGCGTTTCTGAGCCGTACGCCCTGCCGCGCCCCGCGGTCACGCTCCGGGGCGGCCTTCAGGACAGGATCGCGGTGAGAGTTGGCCCCCCTGGTCATCCTGCTCGTTGTGGTGCATACTAGGCCGCCTGCGAGGCCCTCGCGGCCATCCGGGTTTCCTTCAGGAGGTTTGGGGTCATGCGCGCAGCCTTCGGTCGTCCCACCGCGATCATCTTTGCCGTGTTGGTTCTTGCCGTCTCCGCCTGGGCCGCGGGCCTCTCGCTGCCCCAGGACAGAGGTCCAGCTACCCTGGATGTCTCCACCTATCCTCCCCGTATCCAGGCGGGGTACCGCCTCGTGGTCGCGAAGTGCGGGCAGTGCCACACTCTCGCCAGGGTTTTGAACACCACGGCTTCTCCGCAGTTCTGGGCCCACTATCTGGGAGGCCTGCAAAGCTCCGGCAAGACCACCCTGTCCAACGACGAAGCGGTTCAGGTCTACGACTTCCTCATCTACGACGAGATCCACCGGAAGGAGAAGAACCCGACCGCCTTCGCCCCTCCGCTGACGGAGGATCAACTGGATCGTTTGCGCGCCGCCGAGGGAGTGGGCAAGGGCCAGTAGAGGCCCGGCCGTCGGCAATCTTCGCCCCGTCCGTGTTGTTCTCAGGACGGAGGCGATCATGCGCATAGCTCTGTTCTTCGTGATGCTGGTCCTGGGCGCTGCTCTGGGTACCCAGGCGACACTCCACACGCAAAAGCTCGACTACAAAGAAGGCGGCACCGTTCTCGAAGGCTACCTGGCGTACGACGACGCCTTCACCGGAAGGCGGCCGGGCGTGCTCGTGGTCCACGAGTGGAAGGGGCTCTCGGATTATGAGATGAGGCGGGCCGACATGCTGGCGCGGCTCGGCTACGTGGCTCTGGCGGCGGACGTGTACGGCAAGGGCGTGCGCGCCAAGACCACCGAGGAGGCGGCGGCGCTGGCGGGGCGGTACAAGAAGGACCGCGCCCTCTTGCGGCGAAGAGTCATCGCCGGCCTGGAGGCGCTGAAGAAGGATCCCAGGGTGGATCCGGCCCGCGTGGCGGCCATCGGATTCTGCTTCGGCGGCACCGCGGTGCTGGAGCTGGCCCGCAGCGGAGCGGACCTTGAGGGAGTGGTGAGCTTCCACGGGGGGCTGGGGCTTGAGCCCGGTGAGAAGGACGAACCCATCAAGGCCAAGGTGCTCGTGCTGACCGGCGCCGATGACCCGGGCGCGCCGCCTCCGGCGGTGGCCGCCTTCGAGGACGAGATGCGGAAGGCCGGCGCGGACTACGAGGTGGTCTCCTACGGTGGGGCTGTCCACGGATTCTCCAACCCGGCCCACGGCAACGACCCCAAGACGGGCGTCGCCTACAACGCGGAGGCGGATCACCGGAGCTGGCAGGCCATGAAGGACTTCTTCGCCGAGATCTTTGGCACCCGCGGGAGCTGAGAGCCGGAGCGCCGCCTGGACGGGGCGCCTGGCCCGTGCCAGAATGATTCCAACGAAGGGGCTGGCGCAGGGGCGAAGGGCTGGCGGCTCGTTTGGGGCCCGGCCGGTTCGGGGGAAACCACGGATTGCTCAGCCCAGCCCCAGTCGAAGGGGGACGGGTGGGGATCGCGGGCGGGCGGAGCAGGCGTTTCATCGGCCATGGGCGGGAGGCGGCGCGGCGCTGGGCCCTTCTTGGAGCCGTTTTGTGCTTAGCCCTGGGCGCCGGTCAGCCTTCGGCGGCCCTGGATCCCGGCAAGGCCATCACTCAGTATGGACACGTGGTCTGGACCGTGGAGGAGGGGCTGCCCGCGAGCAGCGTCCTCTGCGTGCAACAGACCGCGGACGGCTACCTTTGGATCGGTACCATGGGAGGGCTGGGGCGCTTCGATGGCGTCCGCTTCGCGACGCGTGACCCGGTCACCGGCGTGGAGTACCCGTCCACGGGTATCCTGGCCATGCTGCGAGATCACGAAGGGGGGCTCTGGGTCGCGCCGCAGGTCGGGAGTCTGCTCCACTACGAGGACGGCAGGTTTTCGCGGGCGCGGGGACCGGAGCTCCGGGCGGACGAACACGTCACCGCGCTGGCCGAGGGCGGCCCCGACCTTCTCTGGATCGGCACGTCGAAAGGGCGCCTGCTCTCATTGAGGGACGGCTCCGTCACCGGAGACGCGGAGCCCACGGGCCTATCCGATGTCCCCATCAGGGCGATCACCACGGATGCCTCGGGCGTGGTGTGGGCGGCCACGGAGGGCGGCGGCCTGCTGAGGGTGCACGGCCGGAGCGTCACCGTGCTGACGGGCGCTGACGGACTGCCGAGCAGCTTTCTCTCCTGCCTCTGGGCCGCCCGGGACGGGTCGCTCTGGGTCGGGACATATGGGGCCGGGCTCGTCAGGCTCAGCGGCGGCAAGGCGACCGTCTATACGGCCCGCGACGGCCTCTCATCCGACTTCATCCTGTGCATCCGGGAAGACAGACAAGGAAATCTTTGGATAGGCACCTACGGCGGGGGATTGGACCGCTTCGCCCCTGGCCGCAGCAGCCGGTTCACTACCCAAGAGGGACTGAGCAACGACATCGTGGCTTGCCTGCTGGAGGATGCCGAGGGGAGCCTGTGGGTGGGGACCTTCACGGCTCTCGAGCAGATGAGAGACACGAGCGTGACCAATTACAGCTCGCAGGAGGGCCTCCCGGGAGACCTGGCGTGGTGCACGCTGGAGGACCGGAACGGCGGGGTCTGGGTGGGCACGAGCCACGGCCTCGCCCTCTTCAGGGACGGCCGCTTCGGGGTCTTCAGAAAACGCGACGGGCTGGGCGACGACCTGGTCTGGTCCCTCTATCAGGACCCGGACGGAACCCTCTGGATCGGCACGCGGGGAGGGCTGACGCGCTACCGGGAGGGCCGATTCACCACCTTCACGACGCGGGACGGCCTCTCCAACAACCGCGTCCTCGCCATCACCCGGGATCATCGGGGAGCCCTGTGGGTGGGCACCGACGGGGGAGGGCTTAACCGTTTGCTGGACGGACGCTTCACTGCCTACACCACCCGCGACGGCCTCGCCAACAACACCGTCATCGGCCTCCTGGAGGATCACGGGGGGCGCCTCTGGATCGCCACACGAGGTAGGACCTCGATCCTGGAGGGCGGGAGGTTGAAGTCGATGGATATCAACGGCCTCTGCTTCCTTGAGGAGCGGCCGGGCGTGCTGTGGATCGGTACGTATTGGAATGGACTGACGCGGTTCGAGGGAGGGAAATTCCGGACCTGCACGCGGCGCCAAGGGCTGGCGGACGACGTGATCTACCGGGTTCTGCAGGATCGGAAGGGCAACTTCTGGATGGGGTCGAGCCGGGGCATCTTCCGCGTAGCCAAGAGCCAGGTGGAGGCTGTTCTGGCGGGGAAGATCCCCGCCGTGTCCTGCACCGCCTTCGGCCGCGAGGATGGGCTCAGGAGCGCTGAATGCGTGGGCGGGTGCCAGCCGGCCGGCACGGTCACGCGGTCAGGCACCTTATGGTTCCCGACCATGCGGGGCGTGGCCTCCATCGAGTCCGGGGCCGAGGTGGGCATCGGGAAGCCTCCGCGCGTCGTTCTGGAGTCGGTTGCGGCCGACGGGACGCCGCTGGACCCAGGACGCCCCGTCCGCCTGGCCCCCGGCACGGAGTCGGTGGAGTTCCACTTCACCGCCCTCACCTTCATTTCGCCTAGGCGCGTCCGTTTCCGGTACCGCCTGGATGGTCTGGACAAGGAGTGGAAGGAGGTGACGCGGAGGCGGAGTGCGGACTACTCCCGGCTCCCTCCCGGCGCCTACACCTTCCGGGTGAAGGCGAGCACCAGCGACGGGGTGTGGAGCCAGCAGGGAGCCAAGGCGGAGGTGGTGATGGAGCCCTATTTCTACCAGACGGGCTGGTTCTACGCCATCGCGTCGCTGAGCCTCGTCCTGGTGGGATACGCGGCCTACCTCTGGAGGGTTGGCGAGCTCAAGCGGCGCGAGCGTCGGCTCGTGGCCCTGGTGGCGGATCGGACCCGCCAGCTCGAGCAGGCCAACGCACAACTCAAGGACCAGGCGGGCAGGCTGTCGGCGGTCAATACTCTGCTGGAAGGGTTCTCCTATCAGGATGCGCTGACGGGAGTGGCCAACCGGCGAAGGTTGGAGGAGGTTCTGGACTCGGAGTGGCGCCGGGCCATTCGTACCGGGAACCCCCTGGCGCTTGTAGTGGTCGACATCGACCACTTCAAGGATTTTAATGACGCCTACGGACACCAGCGGGGGGACGAATGTCTGTGCTCGGTGGCGAGGATCCTGAGCGAGACGCTCTCAAGGGCGGGTGACTTCATCGCACGGTACGGCGGAGAGGAGTTCGTGGCGGTCCTCGCGGGGACCGACCTCGCTGCCGCCGTGGCGGTGGCGGAGGAGATGCGCCTGAGGGTCGAGGCGCTGGGGATGCCCCACGAGTTTGCGGGCGGACGCGGCCTCGTGACGATCAGCCTCGGTGTGGCCGCGGTGGTCCCCGGAGGGCGCGGCACGCCCGAGGAGCTTTTCCGGGCCGCGGATGGTGCCCTCTATTCGGCCAAGCAGAGGGGAAGAAACAGGGTCGAAGCTGCCAAGCCACGGGCACCGGGGAGGTCCGAGCCGGACGGCTGAGCGGGGCTCAGGATCACGGTACCGGGGCCGCGGGTAAGCCGGCGTCGCGGGGAGGTCCAGATTCCGCCCGGACTGGGCTTTCTCATGAGGTGTTTGAATGGCTGGGAGTGGGTCCGGACTCGCGTGGATGGAGCGGCTGTTCAGGCTGTCAGAGAACGGCACGACCGTGCGGACGGAGCTCCTCGCCGGGCTTACGACCTTCGTCACCATGGCCTACATCCTCTTCGTCAATCCCAATATCCTCAAAGACGCCGGGATGCCGGTGGAGGCCACCTTCGCGGCGACCTGCGTGGCATCAGCCTTCGCCACCCTGCTCATGGGGCTCCTGGCCAACTATCCCATCGCCGTCGCTCCGGGCATGGGGCTGAACGCCTACTTTACCTACACGGTCTGCATCGGCATGAGGCTGCCGTGGCAGACGGCCCTTGGGGCGGTCTTCATTTCCGGCGTGGTGTTTTTTCTCCTGACCGTGACGCGGGTGAGGGAGTGGATCATCGAGGGGGTGCCGCAGGTTCTTCGGCTCTCCATCAGCGTGGGCATAGGGCTCTTCATCGCCTTCATCGGCCTGCGCAACGCGGGCATCATCGTGAAGAACGACGCCACCCTGGTAGCGCTGGGCAACATGCGATCGCCCGGCGTCCTGGTGGCCGTGGCGGGTCTCCTCTTGACCGTGTTCCTGATGGCGCACAGGATCAGAGGCGGGCTCCTGCTGGGCATCCTGGCCACGGCGGCGGCGGCCATCCTGTCCGGCGTCTCGCCGGCGCCTCACGGACTCTCCAGCTTCGCGGCCCTCTCCGATCCCCTCCTGGCCCTCAAAGCCACCGCGTTCCATATGGACGTGATGGCGGCCCTCAAGGTGGGCCTCTTCTCGATCCTCTTCTCCTTCACCTTCGTGGATCTGTTCGACAACGTGGGCACGCTCATCGGCGTATCGCGAAAGGCGGGACTGCTCGACCAGAAGGGGTCGCTGCCCAGAATCGGGCGGGCGCTGCTGGCCGATTCGGTGGGGACCATGTTTGGGGCGCTCATGGGAACCAGCACCGTCACGAGCTACGTGGAGAGCGCCGCGGGCGTGGCCGAGGGCGGGCGGACGGGGCTGACGGCCGTAGTGACGGCGCTCCTCTTCCTGCTGGCGCTGGTGTTCGCGCCCATGGTGGGACTCATCCCTCCCCAGGCCACCGCGCCGGCCCTGATCGTGGTGGGGGTCCTCATGACCACCGACATTCGGTCCATCCGGTTCGACGACTTCACCGAGGCGGTTCCAGCCTTCCTGACCATGCTCATGATGCCGCTGACTTACTCCATCGCGCAGGGGCTGGCCTTCGGCTTCACCTCCTACACGCTGGTCAAGCTCCTCGCTGGCCGGCACCGGGAGAACGGCGCGGTCACCTATACGCTTGCCGCGCTCTTTATTCTCCATTTCATCCTGTCCCGGCGGTGATCCCGCCTGCGCCACCGGGAGGTGGCCGGGGTCAGCGCATGAAGGAGAGCAGAATCGTCGCGGGCGAGAAGACCCGACGGGGGTCCGCCGTCTCGTTCAAGATGCCCTCCAGCGCCGCGCGGAGGAAGGGGCTCTTGATGGCCCGCCGGGCCACCAGATTGGCGACCCAGGGCTTGGAGAGCCAGCGCTCCGCCTTCTGGTAGCCGAGGTACTTGAGGCGCAGCTCCCTCTCCAGGAGACCGGGATAGTCCGAAAGCCCATCCCAACGGTCGGTCCGAAGAGCTTCATCCAGCAGGCCCGCGGCCAGTTCACCGCTTTCCATGGCCTTGCCGATTCCCTCCCCGGTGAAGGGGAAGGTGGTGCCGATAGCCTCGCCGGCGGCGAGAATCCTCCCGGCCGGGCGGCAGCGCTCGGGCACGCCCTCGAGGCCGCAGCGAAGGGGAGAGCCCTTCAGCGGGCTGAGACGCTCCCCCTTGGCCATCAGCTCCCGGGCCAAGGGAAAGCCCTCCAGAAACGAGTTGAACAGGGCCTGAAGGGAGGGCGCCCCGTTGCCGGGGGCCAGCCCGAAAAGGCCGCAGCCCACGTTGTAGCGGCTCTGCCCCAGCGGAAAGATCCAGGCGTAACCCGGCAGGCAGGATCCGTCGAAGGAGACCACCAGATGGCGGATCTCGAACTCCGACTGGACGTAACAGCGCATGGCGATGGCGCTGGGGGACGACGAGGCGGTGAACCCCATCCGGCGGAGCAGGGAGAGGTCCGCGCCGGTGGCGAGGAGGGCCGAACGGGCCTTTACGGGAGCGCTCATCCCCTTCAGCCTTACCTCGACACCCGCGTTCCCCGGGCTGACGCCCGTGACCTCACCGGGGAAGAAGCTGGCCCCCGCGGTAATGGCCCCCTGCAGGAGGAGGTGGTCCAGACGAAGGCGCTCGAGGGTCCAGAACTCGCCGGAGAAATCCGCGTAGAGCCCGTTGGGCGCATAGACGCGCAATCCCTCGAGGGGATGGGCGGCGGCCTTCACCTCGTCGCCGAGGCCCGCCCGCCGGGCGCTCTCGATGGCGTCGTGGATGAGCCCGTCGCCGCAGACCTTCTCGCGAGGGAAGCTCTTGCGATCCAGCAGAAGCACCTGATGGCCGGCCCGCGCCAGGTGGAGGGCCGCGGTGGAGCCCGCCGGCCCGGCCCCAATCATAACCACGTCCCACGTCGTGGCCTGCAAGGAGGCGGAGGAGGGCGACTGGTCTTCTCGTGAAGCGGTTGGTTCCATGTGGGCCATGCCCTCTCTCCGGGAGGCTTCAGTCGGTGCCCGGCCTCACCGCGGACTGCGCGGGCGTGGGACGCTCGCGGGGATGGCCTGGCTCCGGATGAAGCGCGTGATTTCAGTGTAGGCCGGTTTCTGAGTGCCATCCAGCCTGAGGAGCCCGTAGCCCGGAAGGCTCTTGGAGTCCTTGAGCTCGAAGAGGAAGACCTTTCGGATGTAGGGGCGCCTGATCACGCCCCGGAACAAGTCCAGGATGTACCGGGCCTGCTTCGCTTCGCCGATCTCGTTGCTCCGCCAGCCGGTCTCGGTGAGCCAAAAGGGCTTGCCGGCCTGGCCCCGCTCGCGAATGATGCGCATGACGCTGGGTTTCTCCCAGGGCCTGCGGCGGCCGTCCAGGGCGCGGAAGACCTCGGCGGGATTGTCCTCGTAGCAGTGGAGGGCGATCACGTCGAGGGAGCCTCCAGCCTCCGCCAGGATGCGGTCCAGCCAGGTGTCCCAGTGTGCTCCGTTCAGGTGGGCGAGTTCGGGTCCGACGATGCGGCAGTCCGGGTCGGCGGCCTTGGCCGCTCGGGCACCCGGGATGAGCACCCCGTGGATGTACTGCTCCACGGAGCCCCGGAAGAAGGTGTGGGAATTGGGCTCGTTCCAGAGGCTCCAGTAGCGGATCCGGCCGCGATAACGCGTGACCATCGCGGTGACGTAGGCCTTCCAGAGGGCCGTATCGCGCGGCGGATAGTAGGCGTCGGGCCCCGAGGTGGCCCACGGCGGGCAGTAACCCAGGATGCCCAGAAGGTTGATGCCGGAGGCCTGTGCCTCCTCCACCACGCGGTCCACTGTGGCCCAGTCGAACTCTCCGCGGACGGGCTCGATCCTGTCCCACGTGAGATCGATCCTGGCCCAACCGAAGCCCGCCTGGGACATGGCCGCGAAGTCGGCCGCCGAGGGGATGTGGGCGTTGACCCCGAAGGGAGAGGGCTTGGTCTGCGACTGAAGGCGGGCGGGTGCGGGGTTGAACGTGGCCGCCGCCCGTTGCGGGGTCGGAAGAGCGAAGGCGGCGGCCAGCGCCACGGCGCTCAGCGCGAGAATCCTGATCCCTGTGGCATGGCGTGACGAAGGCCGGCGGCCCGCCCCGGGAGGCGATGCCCGCCTCCCAGCCTTCACCGATTCACGCATCGGCCACCCTGACCACGAGCTTGCCCCGCCCGTGCCCCGTCTCCAGGCGGCGGTGGGCCTCGGCCAGGCGCGCGGCGTCGAAGGCGATGACCTCTTCGAGGCGGGGTTCGATGTAGCCGCGTTCCAGGAGCCGCGCCAGGTTGTCCAGGGTCTCCCTGCGGCGCTGCATGAAGAGAAAGTGCACGTCGGCATTCTTGAAGTAGGCCTGGGCCAGGCCTTCCAAGGGGAGGGTGCCGAGGTTTTCCGGGACCATCGTGACGACGCTGGCCCCGTTGGCCAGCACCTGGAAGCTTCTCAGGAAGGTTTCGCCCCCGACGCAGTCCAGCACGCAGTCCACGCCGCGCCCCTGGGTGGCCTCCAGGACTGCCTCGACGAAGTCCTCTTCCGCGTGATCCACCACCAGAGAGGCCCCGAGGTCCTCCACGTATTCGAGGTTGTCCGCCCCGGCGGTGGCCAAGACCTCGGCGCCCGCCCAGGCGGCGAGCTGGACGGCCAGCGAGCCCACGCCTCCCGCCCCTCCGTGAACGAGAACCACATCGCCGGGTTCCACGCCCGCCCGATCGAAGAGCCCCTGCCAGGCGGTGCAGCCGGCCAGCGGCACGGCGGCGGCCTCGAGATGGGTCAGGCCCACGGGCTTCAGAGCGACGATGTCCGCCTCCGTCACGTGGTACTCGGCGTATCCCCCGGGCGGCAGGAGTTCGGGGCTGTAGTAGACCTCGTCTCCCGGGGCGAAGGCATCCACCCCGGGGCCGACCTCCTCGACGGCCCCCGAGATATCGTAGCCGGGCACCAGCGGAAAAGCGAAGCCGAGCGGCAGCATGCCCTTGCGCACTTTGTAATCCACGGGGTTGAGCCCGCAAGCCCACACCTTGACCACGATCTGTCCAGGCCCCGGCTCGGGCTTGCCGAGTTCAAGGCTCTGGAGTTCGCCGGGTTCGCCGAAGCGTCGGACGCCGATGGCCTTCATGTTCTCCCTCCCATGCTCGCCGCCTCGGTGCGAAGGTGCGCTGTGCCATGAACCCGTTCAGTGAGGCCGGAGCAGGCTCCCAAGATACCCGCACGCGGGTCGTGGATCAAGCGTCAAGGCGTGGAAGGGAACACCGCGCCGGCCCCCGCGACGGGCCGGCCCGGTGAATTTTCGCAGAGCTCCGGCATCAACGATTGCTTTCGCCATGCCGGAATACTCAGATGGAGAGATGGGGAAGGTACGGGCCGCGCGCCCCATTCCTCATTCCCTCATCTCCTCATCTCGATTCGAGGGCCCTCGTGCCACCCCCGATGCCTTAGGGCTTGTTCTCCATGGCCTTGCGCATGGCCTCCCAGGCGACCTTGACCTCGTCCACGGAACCCTCGTCCTCGATGGTGGAGACGTCCCCCGGCGGCAGGTTCTGCACCACCGCCTTGAGGACGCGGCGCATGATCTTGCCGCTGCGAGTCTTGGGGAGAGCCTCCACGAAGTTCAGCTCGCCCACCACCGCGATCGCGCCCAGCTCCTGCCGGATGGTCTTGAGGAGCTCCTGGCGCAGCGCTTCCGAAGGCTCGAATCCCTTGCGCAGCACGACGAAGGCCGAAACCACCTCGCCGCGCAGCTCGTCGGCGCGCCCGGTGACCCCCACCTCGGCCACTGCGGAGTGCTTGAGGAAGGCCGACTCCACCTCGATGGTGCCGATGCGGTGGCCCGCGATGTTCATCACCTCGTCGGCGCGGCCCGCCACCCAGACGTAGCCGTCCTCGTCGATGTGGGCCGAATCGCCCGTGAAGTACACGCCGGGGATCCTCTGCCAATAGTCCCTCCCGTAGCGCTCCGTCTCGGTCCAGAGCCTCGCCGTGAGGCCCGGGAAGGGGCGCTTGATCACGAGGATGCCCTTTTCGCCGGGGCCGCACTCTTTGCCGTCCAGGGTGACCACGGCGATCTCCTTTCCCGGCAGCGGGAGGGATGCCGACCCCGGCTTGATGGGCAGAATGCCGAGGCCGTAGGGGTTGCCGAGGACGGGGCCGCCGGTTTCGGTTTGCCAGTAGTGGTCGATGACGGGGATCCTGTCCTGGAACACCTTCTGCTGGAGCCACTCCCATGCCGGAGGATTGAGCGGTTCGCCCGCGCAGACCACGCGCTCGAGGGAGGAGTGGTCATACTTCTTCGTCACCGCCTCGCCGTATCGCATGAGGAGGCGCACGCCCGTGGGAGCCGTGAAGATGCCCGTGACGCCGAACTGTTCCACGATGCGCCAGAGCACCTCGGGGCCGGGATAGTCGAGCGCCCCCTCGTAGGCGATGGTCGTGCAGCCCATGAGGAGCGGCGCGTAGACGATGTAGCTGTGACCCACTACCCAGCCGATGTCCGAGGTGGACCACCAGACGTCCTCGGGCTTCATGCCGAAGCACCACTTGGCCGACGTGACGATCCCCACGGCGTAGTCGCCGTGGGTGTGGACCACGAGCTTGGGGCGGGCCGTGGTGCCGGAGGTGGCCAGGATGTAGGCGGCCTCGTTGGATTCCATCACCTCGTGGGTGGAGGGGTGGCCCTCTCCCTTTTTCAGGAAGGCGTTCCAGTCCATGGCACGGCCGTCACCCTGGGGCGCCGCCTTCTGGCCCCTGTTCAGGACCACCACGTGCTCGACCTTCTCGCCGCCTTTCTGGAGCGCCTCGCCGACGATCCCCATGAGCGCGATGTCGTTGCCCTTCCGGTAGACCACGTCGGCGGCCAGCACCACTCGGGAACCGCTGGCGCTGATGCGTTCCGCCAGGGCGCTGGCGGCGAAGCCCGCGAAGACGACGCAGTGGATGGCGCCGATGCGGACCGTGGCCAGCATGGCGAAGATGGCCTCGGGGCAGTTGGGCATGTAGATCGTGAGGGTGTCGCCCCGCCCGAGCCCCAGGGCGCGGAGGGCCGATGCGACACGCTTGACCTCGTGCAGCACCTGGGCGTAGGTGAAGACGCGCACCTCGCCGCGCTCGCTGATGTAGATGAGCGCGGCGTGCCCACCGCGGCCGTTCGCTACGTGGCGGTCGAGGGCGTTGTAGGCCAGGTTGGTCTGGGCCCCGACGAACCATCGGAATGTGGGGGGTTCCCAGGCGAGCACCTGGCTCCACTTCTGGAACCAGGGCAGTTCGTCGGCGGCCTTGGCCCAGAAGGCCTCGGGGTCTTCATGCGCCTCCTTCATCCAGCGCTGCACGATGGGGTTGACGGTCTGCTGCATGGGCGAGCTCCTTGGGTTATGAGAAGAGGCTCCCGGAGGGCGCCACCCCCCGGGAGCCGGGAACTAACTCTGGTCAGAGAGGAACTGCCAGGAGCCGATCAGCACCCGCCTTCACTTGCCCTCCCCCTGAACCATGACGCGGATCGTCTCGACGACCTCGGGGTTGGCCAGGGTCGTGACGTCGCCGGTGTTGGAGTGGCTCGAGATGGCCCCCAGGACGCGGCGCATGATCTTGCCGGAGCGCGTCTTCGGCATGTCGGGAACGATCCAGACGTGCTTGGGCCGGGCGATGGGGCTGATGGCGTCGGAGAGGGCCTTGGCGATCTTCTGCTGGAGCTCTTCGCTGGGCTTGTAGCCCGGTTTGAGCGAGACGTAGAGTTCGGGGATGCGGCCCTTGACCTCGTCCGGAATGGGGACCACGGCGGCCTCGGCCACCTCCTCCACGGTGAGGGCGGCGCTCTCCAGCTCTTTGGTGCCCAGGCGATGGCCCGCCACGTTGATCACGTCGTCTATGCGGCCCAGGATGCGCACGTAGCCGTCGCCCGCCAGCACGGCGCCATCACCCGCGAAGTAGGGCCAGTCTCGCCAGTCCTTGGATTCCTTGTTCTTGCAGTAGCGGCTGTAATACTGGAGGACGAAGCGGTCGTTGTCGCCCCAGATGGTCTGCATGAGGCCAGGCCACGGGTTGCGAATGCAGATATTGCCCGCCTTGCCGACGCCCGCGGCCAGCTCCTTCCCCTCGTCGTCGTACACGACGGGATAGATGCCCGGAACGCCGGGTCCGGCGCTGCCGGGTTTCATGGGGGCGAGGGCCGGCACCGTGCTGCAGAGGAAGCCTCCGTTCTCGGTCTGCCACCAGGTGTCCACGATGACCGCTTCCTTCTTGCCCACGACGTTGTAGTACCAGCGCCAGACCTCCGGCTCGATGGGCTCGCCCACCGTGGTCATGTGCTTGAAGTGGTGTTTGTATTTCGAGGGCTCGTCCATTCCTGCCCGCCGCAGCCCGCGGATCGCCGTGGGGGAGGTGTGGAAGATATTGACCCCCAGCTCCTCCGCGATGCGCCACGGACGGCCCGCGTCCGGGTAGGTGGGAATGCCCTCGTAAATCACCGAGGAGGCGGCCAGGGCGAGGGGCCCGTACACGATGTAAGAGTGGCCCGTGATCCACCCGATGTCGGCCATGCACCAGTAGACGTCCTCGGGATGGATGTCCTGGATGTACTTGGAGGTTCCGGTCACGTAGGCCATGTACCCGCCCGTGCTGTGCTGCGCGCCTTTCGGGCGCCCCGTGGTGCCGCTGGTGTACATGAGGAAGAGGATGTCCTCCGACTTCATGCGTTCCGGCTCGATGCGATGGCCGCGGTACTTCGGCAGAATGTCGTTGACGACGAAGTCGCGGCCTTCGACCAGCGGTGTCTCGGCCGAATATTTGCCCGGGTGACGCTGCCAGACCAGAACCTTTTCCGGTGGCTTCCCAAGCTTGTGCGCCGTCTCGTAGGCGATGTCGGCCTGCTTTTTGTGGTCCAGGAGCTTGCCCGAGCGGTAGTAGCTGTCCATGGTGATGAGGACGCGGCTCTGGGAGTCCTCGATGCGCTCGCCGCAGGCGTTGCCCGAAAAACCGCTGAAGACCTGGGAGTGGATCACGCCCAGGCGGGCGCAGGCCAGCATGGTGATGGGCAGTTCGGCGGTCATGGGCAGGTGGAGGGTCACGCGGTCGCCCCGCTTGAGGCCGCAGAAATCGCGCAACAGCGCCGCGAACTCGTTGACGCGGACGTACAGCTCCTGGTAGGTGACGTGCTGGATGGCCTCGGTCTCCAGCTCGGGGACGAAGTGGATCGCCGTCTTGTTGCGGTACTTGGCGAGGTGGCGGTCCACGCAGTTGTAGGAGGCGTTGAGCTCACCACCGACGAACCACTTCCAGAAGGGCGGGTGGGAGACATCCAGCGTCTTCTCCCAGTACTTGTACCAGGTGAGCATGTCGGCGTATTCCTTGAAGCACTCCGGGAAGTTCTTCTCGCCGAAGCGCTCCAGGACGTCGGCGTCCGTCATGTTGGCCTGCGCGATGAACTGGGCGCGCGGATAGTAGTACTCCTCCTCCTTCCAGTGGACCGCCAGTTGGGCTTCGTTGACTTCGGTGCTCTCTCGATTTGCCATGCTCTGGTCTCCTTGCCGGGTGACGTGAGGTTACGCTGGACATCCGGGGGAGGAGGAGTGGAGGCGGCTCCCCCGGTCGGGTACTGGATAAGACAGTCTTCGCACCGCGGTTCCTTCCTACTTCTTCACAACGCCGAGGGGCCAGACCGTGCGCCCGTAAACCTCGTTGAGTACCTGAGCCAGGCCGGCGTAGATCGCGGAGAGGCCGCAGAAGATCCCTTCGTATCCGGTGAAGGTGCCCAGGCCCGCCCCCCCCATGGCTTCGTGGGCGGCCAACAGGAAGAAGAGCACCGACAGGGTGAAGAAGACCACCTGGAGAGCCCGGCTCAACTTCAGCGTGCCGATGAACATCACGGTCGTGAAGATGCCCCACATGATGAGATAGGCGACCTGGCCTCCCGCAGTGATCTTGAAGCCCTGGCCCCAGGACGTGTTGGGGATCACGAGGAGAGCCACCAGGGTCAGCCAGAACAATCCGTAGGAGAGAAACGCGGTGGTGCCGAAGGTATTTCCCTTTTTCCATTCAAAAATGCCCGCGAAGACCTGGGCTATACCGCCATAGAAAATGCCCATGGCCAGAATCATGCTTCCAAGACCGATAAATCCTGCGTTGGCGCAGTTCAGCAAGACGGTGGTCATGCCGAAGGCCAGAAGCCCCAGCGGGGCCGGATTGGCGGTCGTGTCCACGACCAATGACTCCACCTTTCCCGGATTCTCACCTGCCATGAGGGTCCTCCATTCGAAGCCGTTCACGCGCATAAAGGGCATCGCATCCCAGGCCCTGCAAAAGACATGGGCCGCCTTTGAGAGACAGGCGGCCCACGGGCAATACTGCGGATCTGAAAGGGACCGAGCCCCACCATGAGGACTCCACTGCCGCCGTCCGCTTTCCGGCGGCACAACCAACCCCGGGGAGCACACTTAAGCCCCCTTCGGGTTCCCTTCCAGTTGTCCCTTCCAAATGGTTCGGAACTCAACTGCCGCGAGGCCCGGCGGCTGAAGCTCCATATGATTGGCGGATCCAGGATGCGAATTCACGGAAGCAAGTCCGGCTGTAACATAGCGCCCCGCCTCTCCTTCCGTCAAGTGAGCCTGCACCGGAAGTAACTCATCGGATCATCGAATGCGGAGGGGGGGTTGCACCGTGGCCTGCGCGCGGCTACATTAGTCACATTACATGTGAGAGGCGCTTACGGCGGCCTCCTCGGAAGCGGTGGAATCAAGGGGATAAGAAGCGCAGCCTCGGGTATCTGTGCGGGGCCATAGGCGCCGCGCGGGTTCCCATGTGGCCGCGCAGGTCCGGCGGAAACGCTCGGGCCGGGCGTGCCCTCGTCACGTTGAGGCGGGGGCGCCCCACCGCGACCGAGATGTGCAGGCGATGGTGTGCCTCGTGGTTCTGCAAGCCAGAGATGCTCCGGACCATTCGGGCCCGGGGGACGATATCCGTCAGCCCCAATTTGAAGCTGGCTGAGGAAGGCTCGGCAACCAGCCGCGGTCCGCCTCGCGAGCCCCTCTGGGGACTCCTGCTTCGCCTTCCTGGCAAAGGGCCGCGGTCTATGGCGTCCGGTGCGAGCCAGCGCCGCGTGTTCGCGAGGGCAGGTGTCCCAAGGCGTGACAGCCTCGATTCCTGCTGGAGGAAAGCGTGGTTTTGATGAGAGGAGAGAACATGCTAAAGCGGTTCCGTCGGTCCCTGTTGCGAGCCTCCCTGTGGGCCCTGATAGCTGTGGTACTGACCTGCGGCGTGAGCACCATGGCCGCCAACCCGCCCCTGTTCATCGTGGTCCCCCTGGAGTGGACGCTCCCCATCGTCCCCTCGGTCAACGTCTACATCCAGAACGCCCTCTACAACACCAACGACAGCGCCTACAACGGAAAGGCTCCAGGAGGACAGAGCTTCATCGGCCTCTCGCGCTTCGCCCACGTATTTTCATACGGAGACCATCCCACGGTCGGGTACTTCTGGGAAGTTCTGCAGCCCTACGCCAACGTTCAGGGCCCCGGCTTCCAGGTGTCCGGCATGGGCGACCCGCTTCTGGACCTCGGCTGGATCCAGAAGTGGGGAGGGTTCCAGATCGAACCCCAGATGCTGATCAACGTACCCATCGGCGGAAGCCAGCTCACCAACCACTTCTGGTCCTTCACCCCGATCTTCCCCTTCAACTGGATGCTGGACAACGGCAAGTTCGCCCTCACGGGGACCTTCGCCTACACCTGGAACACGGTGCGGCATGAGACGGGCGCGCCGGACGTCAAGGTGGGGCAATCCTACTTCGGATCCATGATTTTTACCTGGATGGCCACCAATAAGGTCCAGCCCTTCGTGCGCTACGACTACAACCACCAGTCGAGCACCACCATCGAGCAGACCGGGATGGACGTGCCCTTCAGCGACAACTACGAAGGGGCGGCGGGCATCGGCCTCCGGTTCACCTTCCCCAAGTTCCCCATCATGAACGTGTGGTACGAACACGGTGTGTCGGGAAAGAACACCACCAAGACCAAAGCCGTGTACCTGATGCTGGCCTACGCGTTCTGAACTCTGGGCCGTCGGGCGTTGTCTCCTCGGGTCTGATACGCGGCCCGCGGGTTTCTCCCGACACAAGGAGAGAGATCGATGGCTGAATCCAGTGGACCGCACTACGGCAATCCCGCCCCGCTAGGCCTGATCTGCTTCGGATTGACGACCATCATGCTCAGCAGCATCAACGCCGGGCTTCTGCCGGCGGCGGGCATGGGCGTCGTCATCCCCCTCGCCCTCATGTTCGGCGGGACGGCGCAGGTCATCGCGGGAGTCCTCGAGTTCTTGAGCGGTAACACTTTCGGCCAGACTGCCTTCGTGGCGTACGGGGCGTTTTGGTGGTGGTTTGCAGTGATGCTCATCTTCAACAGCAAGGGCGTCGTGGATCTGAAGGGCGCGGGCTCGAGCATCGGAGTGTGCCTCCTGGCGTGGGGCGTCTTCAGCCTGTACATGTGGATCACGACGTTCAAGCTGAACAGGGCGCTCTGGCTCATCTTCCTGACGCTTTGGATCACTTTCTTCCTGCTGGGATTCGGGGAGATCATGGGTTCGGGGAGCCTGCACACGGCCGGGGGCTACCTCGGCATCGTGTGTGCGCTTCTAGCCATGTACACGAGCTTCGCGGGCGTCATCAACACCACGGCGGGCAGGGATGTGCTGCCCCTGGGTCCATTCAAGAAATAGGCTCTAAAGGCATTGGTTCAGGGGGGCGGCCTCGATGGCCGCTCCCCTGCCGCCAGCGGGACGGAGAAGGGGATCAACCCTTTCGCATAGGTCGATAAGAGGAGGCAAGCTCATGCAGGGCGCGGACCGCTTCATGGAGGCGAGGGACTTTCTTCTGGCCCGACATCAGGACTACGAGGCCGCCTACAAGGAGTTTCGGGCACCGGACCTGGAGCACTTCAACTGGGCCCTGGACTACTTCGACAAGATGGCGCCGGGCAATTCCCGTCCCGCGTTGATTCTGGTGGATGAGGCCGGCTCCGTGCAGTCGCCCTCCTTCGCGGAGATGGCCGAACGCTCGAACCGCGTCGCCAACTTCCTGCGCAAGATCGGAGTGCGGAGGGGCGACCGCATCCTGGTCATGCTGGACAACGTCCTTCCCCTGTGGGAGATCATGCTCGCCTCCATGAAGCTCGGATCGGTGGTGATTCCGGCCACGACGCTTCTTGCGGAGGGCGACCTGAAGGACCGCCTGGAACGCGGAGCCGTTCGCCACCTCATCGTGGCCTCGGAGCACTGCGCCAAGTTCGGATCCCTGGGGCAGGGGCTCAGCCGCGTGGCGGTAGGAGGCAAAGGAGAGGCCGGTTGGCGCTCTTTCGACGAGGCGTACGCGGAACCCGCCGCGTTCACGCCCGACGGGCCCACCCTTTCCTCCGATCCCTTCCTTCTCTACTTCACTTCGGGCACCACGGCCAAGCCGAAGCTCGTGCTCCATACCCATTACACCTATCCGGTGGGACACCTCTCCACCATGTACTGGATCGGCCTGAAGGAGGGGGACCTCCATTTCAACATCAGTTCGCCCGGCTGGGCGAAGCACGCCTGGAGCAGCTTCTTCGCCCCCTGGAACGCGGGAGCCACGATCTTCGTGCACCGCACCGCGCGTTTCAACGCCAAGGCCACCCTCCAGGCCATCGTCGACCATGGCGTCACCACGCTCTGCGCGCCACCGACCGTCTGGAGGCTCTTCATCCAGGAGGATCTGAAGGCCTTCCCGGTGAAGCTCCGCGAGCTCGTGGGAGCGGGGGAGCCGCTCAACCCGGAGGTCATCAGCCGCGTGGAGAAGGCCTGGGGCCTCACCATCCGCGACGGATACGGACAGACGGAGACCACGGCGCAGGTGGGCAACTCCCCGGGGCAGAAGGTCAAAGCCGGCTCCATGGGACGGCCCCTGCCGGGATATCGCGTGGTGCTGCTGGATGCGGACGGGAAGGAGGCGGACGAGGGCGAGATCGCGCTCGCGCTCTCGCCCGGGCGGCCCCTGGGGCTCATGGAGGGCTACCTGGACGATCCCGAACGCATGGCCGAGGCCATCGCCGGCGGCTATTACCGCACCGGAGACGTGGCGACGCGGGACGAGGAGGGCTACCTGTGGTACGTGGGCAGAGCCGATGACGTCTTCAAGAGCTCGGACTACCGCATCAGCCCCTTCGAGCTCGAATCGTTCCTCATCGAGCACGAGGCGGTGGCCGAGGCGGCGGTGGTTCCCAGCCCAGACCCGCTCCGTCTCGCCGTGCCCAAGGCCTACATCGTTCTGCGCGCGGGCCACAAGCCCGACCGGGACACGGCGCTCTCCCTCTTCCGCTTCGTGCGCGAGAGGCTCTCCCCCTACAAGCGGATCCGCCGGATCGAATTTTCCGAACTGCCCAAGACCATCTCGGGCAAGATCCGCAGGGTGGATCTGCGCCGCCGGGCGGCCGGCGGAGGGCGCGCGGAAGGCGAGTTCTGGGAAGAGGATTTTCCCGAACTCAAGTGAGCCCTGATCCTGCGGGAGGTCTTGCGCGGCGGACGGTACCCGTCGGGCAGGTCGACAGTGCGGGCCCCCTCTCCGGAGGGGGCGCCGCCGTTTGGGCTGGACGGCGGTCTCGCGGGTCGAAGCGGCGAGCCATTCGATCTAGAATCGGAATGAGGAGGGCAATCCCATGAACGGAACCATGATGGAGTACCCCCTGACGCTCGACCACCTGCTGGACCGCGCCCAGAAGCTCTTCGGCGGAGTGGAGATCGTATCGCGGCTGCCCGATAAGTCGTTGCACCGCCACACCTACAACGACTTCCACCGCCGGGCCCGCTCCCTCGCCGGGGCGCTGATCGCCGCGGGACTCGGGCCGGGGGACCGGGTGGCTACGCTCATGTGGAACCACTTCGCCCACCTGGAGGTCTATTTCGGCGCCCCCCTCGCCGGCGGCGTCTTCCACACCCTCAACCCTCGGCTCCACCCCAGCGACATCGCCTACATCATGAACCATGCACGAGACCGCTTTCTGATCATCGACGACACGCTCCTGCCCCTCTTCGAGCGGATCAGGGAGCACGTCAAGGTGGAGCGCGTGATCGTCGTTGCGCTCACGGGCAAGCCCCTTCCCGATGCCTGCGAGGATTACGAGGAGTTCCTGCGCTCCGCGCCCGACCAAACGTCCCTCCCCGCGCTGGGAGAGAACCAGGCCGCTGGCATGTGCTACACCTCCGCCACGACGGGCCGCCCGAAGGGCGTGGTCTACAGCCACCGGGCCCTGGTGCTCCACTCCTTCGTCTGCGCCATGGCCGACACCCTCGGCATCTCGGGACGGGATTCGGTCTGCCCGGTGGTCCCGATGTTCCACGCCAACGCCTGGGGCGTGCCCTTCACGTGCACGATGGTGGGCGCCAAGCAGGTCCTGCCTGGGCCGCACCTCGATCCAGTGAGCCTTCTGGACCTCTTCGAATCCGAGGGGGTCACGGTTACGGCGGGCGTGCCCACCATCTGGCTGGGAATCCTGCAGGCCCTGGAGAGGGAGCCGGCGCGATGGAAACTCGTCCCCGGCATGCGGCTGGCCGTGGGAGGCGCCGCGGCGCCCGAGGCCATGATCCGCGGCTACGACCGCTTCGGGCTGCAGGTCGTCCACGCGTGGGGCATGACCGAGACCACGCCCGTGGGCAGCGTGAGCGTACTCAAGCGGGGCATGGAGAGTCTGCCCCCGGACGAACAGTATGCCTATCGCGCCAAGCAGGGGATCGCCCCGCCCTTCGTGGACATGCGCATAGTGGCGGAGGGAAAAGAGATGCCGTGGGACGGCGCGAGCCTGGGCGAGCTCCAGGTGCGCGGCCCGTGGATCACGGCGAGCTACTACGAGCTCCCGGAGGCCTCGGGACAGTTCACGCAGGACGGCTGGTTCTGCACCGGTGACGTGGCCTGCATCGACGCCGAGGGCTACATGAAGATCGTGGACAGGACCAAAGACCTGATCAAGTCCGGGGGCGAGTGGATCAGCTCGGTGGATTTGGAGAACGCCCTCATGGGCCATCCCGCGGTGGCCGAGGCGGCCGTCATCGCGGTGCCGCATCCCAAGTGGGGGGAGCGGCCCCTGGCGGCCGTTGTCCCGAAGGAGCAGGCGAAGGGCACCTTCACTCCCGGCGAGCTCCGGGACTTCATCGCGCCGAAGTTTCCCGCGTGGTGGCTGCCCGATGCCGTGATCGTCGTGGACGAGATCCCGCGCACGGCCGCCGGCAAGTTCCTCAAGAGGGCCTTGCGCGAGAAATTTCAGAACTGGAAATGGGAGGAGGGAGGGCAGAAGTCCGAGTGAGAGACGGCAGAAGATGCCCGGGAGGAGCGAGGGCGAAGCGGCGCCTCCCGGTCCGGACGGTCCCCGGTCGTGTGGAGGAACATCCATGAGCAGCGAGAAGACCTTGTATCAGCAGATCTGGTCGAAGGACCAGTGGCAGGGCCTGCCCGTGTACCGGGCCCTCCTGACTCCGATCGCCCTCTTCGAGCGCGCGGCGAGCGCCTTCACGGACAGGGTGGGCGTGGTGGATGGGGACACCAGGATGACCTACGGCGACTTCGCCCATCGCGTCTACCGCCTGGCCAGCGCCCTGCGCGCGGAGGGCGTGAAAGAGGGAGACCGGGTGGCCCTCTTCGGGCCCAACTCCCACGAGATCCTCGAGGCCCACATGGCGGTCCCGCAGATCGGCGCCGTTCTCGTGCCCATCAACATTCGCCTGTCCTCGGGGGAGGTGGGTTACATCCTGGATCACTCGGGCGCCACGGCCCTCATCGCCAGCGCCGAACTGGCGGCCGTAGCGGTCCCGGCCGCGGCGCAGGCGCCCTCCCTTCAACACTTCATCTGGTTTGGAGGAGATCCCGGCGCGGCGGCGCCCCGTGGTGTCGACTTCGAGGCCTTCCTGGCCAAAGGGCGGCCGGAGCCTTTCCCGTACGTGCTCGACGACGAGGAGGCGACCCTCGGCATCTACTACACGAGCGGAACCACGGGCCGCCCGAGGGGCGTCATGCTCCATCACCGGCAGGGCTACCTCAACGCCCTGGGCGAGATGCTCGCGGCGCGGCTCTCGGTGGAGAGCGTCTACCTCTGGACGCTTCCCATGTTCCACGCCGGCGGCTGGGGCTTCCCGTGGGCCGTGACGGGCGCGGGAGCCCGGCACATTTTCCTGCCCAAGGTGGAACCCGCGCGCGTGTTCCGCCTCATCGAGACGGAAGGTGTGACCCACCTCTGCGCCGCGCCCACGGTCCTCATCATGCTGGCCGAAGGCGCTCCCACCAAGGACTTCCGCTTTCCTCATCCGCTGCGGATCGTGACCGCGGGGGCGCCCCCGCCGCCGGCGGTCATCGAGCGCGTGGAGCGCATGGGCGCGGACATCGTCCACGTCTACGGCCTCACCGAGGTCTTCGGCCCCCATACGGTGTGCGAATGGTGGCCCGAGTGGAGCGGCGAGAGCATGCAGGTGCGCGCGAAGATCAAGGCGAGGCAGGGCGTGGGTTACGTCCACGCGCCCGAGGTGAGGGTGGTGGACGATGCCATGGAGGACGTTCCCGCTGACGCGCAGACGCTGGGCGAGGTGGTGATGCGGGGCAACAACGTCATGAAGGGCTACTACCGCGACGAGGAGGCCACCGAGAGGGCCTTCCGGGGCGGCTGGTTTCACTCCGGAGACTTGGCCGTCATGCATCCCAACGGCGCCATCGAGCTCAGGGACCGCATGAAAGACGTCATCATCAGCGGCGGCGAGAACATCACCACCGTGGAGGTGGAGCAGGCCCTCTACCGGCATCCGGCGATCCTGGAGGTGGCCGTGGTGGGGGTGCCCGACCCTCGGTGGGGCGAGGTGCCGAAGGCCTACGTGACGTTGAGAGAGGGGGCCCAGGCCACGGAGGAGGAGATCATCGCCTTCTGCAAGTCCCAGATCGCCCACTTCAAGTGCCCCAAGCACGTGGAATTCGGCCCCCTGCCCAAGACCTCCACCGGCAAGATCCAGAAGTTCAAGCTGCGGGAGAGGGCGGCGGAGGGACAAGCGAAGAGTAAAGAGTGAAGAGTAAAGAGTGAAGAGCGAAGAGTAGGGAGGGCGGCGAGGGGATCTGGCCTGGTTGAGATCCCTTTGCCGCGGCTGACGAGAGGGGAGCAAGGCGAAACTCCATGACCAGGGACGGCGCAGTGGGCCTTCAAGGCTATGTTCACCGGGCGGGGCTGCACTGCTCCTCCACGTCGGTGTGGAACCTGTTGGCCTTCGACGGCCTGGCGGCGAGCGAGGCGCTGGCCTTCGGGCTGGGCAGCGGCCTCGGCTTCTTCTATCTGGAGGACGACCGCCTCACGCCCAGCCGGATTCTCAACGGCCGCGCTCCCGATCTGGAGGGCTCCTTCTTTGCCCACGTGGGCCTGCCGCTGGAGTGGTCCGGTCGCTGGGACCCCGCGGCCATGGAATCCTGCCTGAGGAGCGGACGGCCGATCCTGGCGCAGACCGACCTCTTCCACCTTCCCTACTACCAGCCCCCGGTGCACTTCCCGGGTCACGGCGTGGTGGTGATCGGGCTGGACCTGCGCGCGGGCACCGCGGACATCTCCGACCAGGGGTTCCCGGAGGTCCAGCGCACGGCCCTGGAGAACCTTCGCCTAGCCATGGAGGGGGAGGCTCCGCCGCTGCTTCCCGCGCCGTACCGGTGGGCCCCCGCGCCGCGGGTCGCGGGGGAGCGCCTCCGCAGTCCCGACGCCTTCCGCGCCGCCATCGCGCGGACCCGCCGCCTCATGGCGGGCGAGCTGTACCCGGACGAGGGCCTTCCCGCCTTGCGGCGCCTGGCCGAGCGGCTGCCCTCCTGGGATCAGGCGCCGGATTTTGGCTGGTGTGCCCGTTTCGCCTACCAGAGCATCGAGAAGCGGGGCACCGGCGGGGGCGCCTTCCGCTACCTCTACGCCGACTTCCTTCGGGAGGCGGCCTCGGTCCTGCCCGGCCTGGCCGCGACCGGCGCCCCGGAGCTCTACCAGCAGGCGGGCGACGGCTGGCGCGCCCGGGCGGCAAGCTTCAAGGAGGTGTTCGTGGAGGGCCGGCCCACCGGCTTCCCCGCCTGCGCCCTGGAGGCCGCGGCGCTCCTCTCGCTGGAGCGGCGGGCGCTCGACGCGCTCGCCGCCGCCGCCGAGGGTTGAAGCCGGGCGGGCGCGCTCATTCCCTCGCCGCCCGGTGTTTCGATCGGTCTTGTCGCCTCTTCAGCAGCACCTCTGGGGAACGCCCTCTGGAACCTCGGCGGGGCCGAAGGCCTTGGGCGGGATGGGCCGGCCCTGCAGAGTAGCCACGCAGCGGCGGAGGGCGTCGCCGAGGATCACCAGGACCATGAGCATCATGAGGGCCGTGAGGGAGGCCTGGAGGTATCCCTGAAGCTCCATGCCGGCCTTCTTGGCGAGCGGAAGGTAGATGTTCGTGATGCCCTCCGCGCCGGCCGTCAGCGTCGTCGTGGCCACGAAGAGCATGGGTACGGCCGTGGTCCATGCGTAGCGGACCTTCCCCATGTTCACGAGGAAGGTGGTGCCGATGGCCAAGGCCACCGTGGCGAGGAGCTGGTTGGCCGTCCCGAAGAGGGGCCAGATGGTCTGTATGGAACCGTTGTAGATGAAGTAGCCCCACGCCGCGCAGATGACCGTGGTGGTGGCCACGTTGCCAGGAAGCCAGGACGGGTTCCCCATGGGCTTGTAGTAATTGCCCAGGAACTCCTGCAGGAGGAATCGCGCCACGCGGGTTCCGGCGTCGATGGTGGTCAGGATGAAGAGCGCCTCGAACATGATGGCGAAGTGGTACCAGATGGCCATGAAGGGTTTGAGGCCCGGAAGGGCCCCGAAGATCTCCGCCATGCCCACGGCCAGCGTGACGGCCCCGCCCGCCCGCCCGGCGACGTTCTCTCCGACCTCCGCGTTCAGCCGGGACAGGTCGACGGTGTGCATGCCGAGGGTCTGGAAGACCTGGTGGGGGAGGTTGATGGCGTAGTAGTCACCGGGATGGAGTGAGCATGCGGCGATGAGGGCCACGACGCCCACGATGCACTCCATGAGCATGGCGCCGTAGCCGATGAAGCGTGCGTCCGTCTCCTTGTCCAGCATCTTGGGGGTGGTGCCCGAGGAGACCAGGGAGTGGAAGCCGGAGATGGCGCCGCAGGCGATGGTCACGAACATGAAGGGAAAGAGCTTGCCCGGGATGATGGGGCCGCCGCCGTGGATGAATTTCGAGAAGGCCTCCATGTGGAGTGTCGGGTGGACGATCAGGACGCCCGCGATGAGGGCGAAGATGGTGCCCACCTTCATGTAGGAGGAGAGGTAATCCCTCGGCGCGAGAAGCAGCCAGACGGGCAGGACCGACGCGGCGAATCCGTAAAGGGCCAGGAGGATGGTGAGCTGGTGGTGGCCGAAGGTGAAGGCTCCCGCCAGGGACGAGGCGGCCACGTACTTTCCCAGGACCACGCAGACCACGAGCGCGAGCACGCCCGCCACCGACGGCCCTCTGATCGCCCCGGGCTTGATCTTGAACATGTACAACCCCATGACCACGGCGATGGGAATGGTCATGGCGATGGTGAAGGTCCCCCAGGGGGAGGCCGAGAGGGCGTTCACGACCACGAGCCCCAGGCCGGCCAGGGCGACGACCACGATGAAGAGGACCGCCACCCCAGCGGTGACGGCCGCCACGGGGCCGATCTCGGCGCGGGCGATCTCGGGAAGCGACCGTCCGTTGTGGCGCACGGAGGCCACCAGGATCGTGAAATCGTGGACGCACCCGGCCAGAACCGCGCCGATGAGGAGCCAAAGCAGGCTCGGGGCCCAGCCGAACTGGGCGGCGAGGACGGGGCCCACCAGCGGTCCCGCCCCAGCAATGGCGGCGAAGTGGTGGCCGAAGAGCACCCATTTGTTCATCGGGAGGTAGTTGTGGCCGTCCTCGAACCGGTGGGAGGGCATCTCCCGGTTCGGGTCGAGGGCGAGGACCTTTGCCGCGAGGAAGGCGCTGTAGAAGCGATAACCCAGGGCCAGGACGCAGAGGGCACCGACCATGATCGGAAATGAATTCATGACTCCCCCCTTCGCAGAAGCAAGGCGTCAATGTACCGCCGGAGCTTCGTACCCGCAAGCGTTGCGAAGGTCAGGGAGGGCGACCGGGTACCCGATCGCCCTCCCTGACGCCGAAGGCCGCAGGCCGTGACGAATGGCGAAATCGAGGGCGGGCGGCGTCTTCCCACGCGCGGTGTTCTTCTGCGGCGGCCGCTAGGGTTTGCTCGCCGCGGGGCCGAGCAGCGCCTTCACCTTTTCCACTGCGTCCGGGTTTTCCAAGGCGCTCACGTCGCCCTTGACCTCCCCATCGCGCACGAGGTCTCGCAGGAGCCTGCGCATGATCTTGCCGCTGCGCGTGCGGGGCAGGGTGGGCGAGAGGATGACGCGCTGAGGTCTGGCGAAAGAGCCCAGGTCCTTGACGATGTGCGCCGAGAGCTCGTGCTCGAGATCCGGCCCGGCGGTCTGGCCCGCCCTCAGAATGACGAAGGCCAGCGGGACCTCGCCCTTCACCGGGTCCGGCACTCCCACTACCGCCGCCTCGCTCACCGCGGGGTGGCCGATGAGAGAGGCCTCGATCTCCATGGTGCCGATCCGGTGGGCCGCCACGTTGATGACGTCGTCCACGCGGCCCGTGACCCAGATCTGCCCCTCGGGATCGATGATGGCCGCGTCGTTGCTCATGTAACGGCCGGGGAACCGCGAGTAGTAGGCCTCCACGTAGCGCTGCGGGTCGCCCCAGACGGTGCGCGCAAGGCACGGGAACGGGGCGGCGAGGGTCAGGTAGCCGAGCTGGCCGGGGGCCACGGAGCGGCCCTCGTCGTCCACCACCTCGGCCACATAGCCGGGCAGCGCGTGGCCGCAGGAGCCGGGCTTGGTGGGAGTCATGCCCACCATGCTGGAGGTCCACCCCGTGCCCGTCTCCGTCTGGCCGTAGGTGTTGTTCACGAAGATGCGCCCGCCGCCGAGCTTGTCGCGGGTCCAGTACCAGGTCTCCGGGTCCAGGGGCTCGCCCACGAGGGAGACCAGGCACAGACGGTCGAGGTCGCGCCCCTCCATCCACTGCTCACCGGCCCTCCGGAGCATGCGCAGCGCCGTGGGGGCGGTGAAGAGCTTGCTGACGGCGTACCGTTCGAGGACCTCGTAGAATTTGCCCGGGGCCGGATAATCGAGGGCCCCCTCATAGACGACCATGGTGGCGCCGTTGGCCAGCCCCCCCACGAGAGCCCAGATGGGGAAGGTGAGCCAGCCCACGTCGGCCGTGCACCACATCACGTCTTCGGGCCTGATGTTGAGGGACCACTTGACGTCGGCGTAGACGCCCACCATGAAGCCTATACCGGCGTGGATGAGCCCCTTCGGTTTGGCCGAGGTGCCCGACGTGTAGATGATGAAGCCGGCCTCGTTGGCCTCCATGGGCTCCACGGGGCAGTGGGCCTGCTCGGCGGCCATGAGGTCGGGGTAGCTGAGGTCGCGCCCCGCCACCATGGGCACCTTGCGCCCCATCCGCGGGACCACCACCACGTGCTCCACCGAGTCCACCCCCTCCAGCGCCTTCTCCAGGGTCTCCTTCAGGGGCACCACCTGGCCCCGCCGCGTGCTCCCGTCCGCCACCACGACGACCCGAGGGGTGGAGTCGGCCAGACGTTCGTGGACGGCCAGGGCCGAGAAGCCGGCGAAGATCACCCCGTAGATGGCGCCGATGCGGTAGCAGGCGTGGCAGGCGATGAAGGCCTCCGGGATGTTGGACATGTAGATGGCCACGCGGTCGCCCTTCTTCACGCCGAGGCGTTTGAGGACGTTCGCGAAGCGGCAGACGGCCTCGTAGAGCTGCCGGTAGGTCCAGGTCTCGTGGGCGCCATCCTCACGCTCCCAGAAGAGGGCCACCTTGTTGGGCTGCGTTCGGGCGTGCCGGTCCACGCAGTTGAGGGAGACGTTGGTCATGCCGCCCACGAAGAAGCGGAAATGGGGGAAGCCGCCCTCCATGGTCTGGTCCCACGAGGAGAGCCACTCCAGCTCACCCGCGATGCGCCCCCAGTAGCCCGCCGGGTCCTTCCGGGCCTCCTCCAGGTACCGGTTGGTCTCCATCAGACTCATGGGGGCCTGGGCCACGAGTTCGGGGGTCGGGGGGACGAGGGGCTTTCCCTCGAAGATCGCCCCCGTTCCCGCGCCCCCGGTCGCCCGTGCCTTCTCCTGGTCCGACGGGATGGAACGTCTCGCGCTGCTCATGGTCACCTCCTAAGGATGGGGTCGTCCCTCCCAAGGGTCCCGACGGCACGCTATTCCCCCAGCGTGAACTCCCACGAGCAGTAGCGCCCATCCTTGGCGTCGGGAGGGCACTCCAGGCAGGTGGTGCGAATGCGCGGATCGACGGTGCGGGCGAAGGTGGAGAACTCCACGATGCCGACGCTCTTGCAGGGGAAGTCGGCAAGCCCCTTTCGGCGCCGGGTCTGCTGCACGCGGCAGGCGTCCATGATGAACCGGAGGCGCGAGCGGTCCTCGGACCATTCCGTGTGCTGCTCGTTGACCAGGCTGTACATGCGAAATCCCAGGGCCTTCTCCAGCGACTCCAGCCCGCCGCCCTCCGGCACGCCGAAGGTCTCCATGATGCGCCGCGCCTCGGCGACGGCGAAGCGCGCCCAGGAGCGGGCGTCCAGGTCGATGGCGGCCTCCAGCCCGAGCCGCTCCTCCGCCGCCAGGAACCAGCACCCGTCGTGGGCGAGCCAGTTCTTGGCGAAGGCCTCGATCGCCTTGCGAAGCTCTTCCCTACTCATTCCGTCGAAGGCATTCATGAACGTCTCCTCTTGATGAACGACGCCTGGTCGGCGCGCACCTAAAACGAATCCCGGGGTACGGCCCGCCGGGAGGTGAACTCGACTGGATGGTCCGGCGGCCGCGCCGCCGGTTGTGCGATAGCGTTCTCAGCGGGTGCGAGGGCCGGACTCCCTGAAGCCGAGCCGCACGTCCGCGCCCAGCGTCACCGCTCGGGCTGCCTCGCCGGAGCCGGGGATGGCCACCCGCGCCTTCATCTCCCAGAGCCAAGGCAGCTCCTCGATGAGCTGGGACAGCCTTCCGAGCAGTTCCCGGACCTCCTGGGAACCGTGGGTGATGCCCACCGCCTGGACCATGCCGGCGGCATCGCCGTCGGTCAGCGGCGTGATCCTCTCCACGAGCCGCTTGCCCTGGCTCCCGAGGCCGAGGAGCGGGCCGAAGTCGGGATGGGAGCGCACGGCCACGCAGAGGCCTCCGCCCTCGGGCATCTCCTCACCGGCGCCCGGCTCCTCCATGGCGATGCCGAAGAAGGCGAGGAGCTTCCTGGCCGGTTCTCCCGTCGCCTCGATGGGCGCGCCCGGGGCGGCCTTCCCCACCAGCTCTTCGATCTGCCTGCGGGCAGAGCCCGCATCGACGTTCTCGTACCAGAGAATCTGGCCGGGAGGCTGGCGGCGGTAGGCGGCGTACTCCACGGCGCGGGCCAGCGCGTGGGCCGCGGACTCGGGAAAGCGGAAGGAGGGGAAGGTCCGCCTGGGTCCCGGCAGCACGGTCGCGTTGCCTTCGGCCACCTGCACGGCCCCCGCCGCGCCCATGAGGCAGAGGAGGACGGGCTTGGCCTGGCCCGAGGTGCGTTCGGCGCGGATCGCCGCGCGGCGGATGGCGCGAGCGATGGGCTTGGGGTCGCATCCGCCCACGCAGGCGAAGAGGACGATGACCGAGTCCACCTCCGCGTGCTCCAGCGCCTCCTGCACGGCCCTGTCGTACATGTCGGCCGTGGCCATGGAGCCCAGGTCCACTAGGCCGGGGCCTGAGATGGCGAGACCGCTGGCGTCGCAGGCGTCGGCGGTGATCGTGACCACGCCGCCCGAATTGCTGACCACCGCCACGCGGTTCCCCTGGGGAAGCGGCTGGGTGGCGAGCAGGGCCGCCACGTCGAACATCTCCTCCAGGGTGTTGGCGCGCAGGACCCCCGCCTGCTGGAAGAGCACGTCCACCTCCTCGTCCCGCTGGGTGGCCGTGCCGGTGTGCGCCATGGCCGCGTCGCGGCCCACGCGGCTGCGGGCGCTCTTGACGCAGAGCACGGGCTTTCGGAAGGAGATTCGCCGAGCGATCCTGGCGAAGCGGCGCGGGTTGCCGAAAGCCTCCAAGTAGAGAAGGGCGATGTCCGTGTGAGGATCCTCTTCCCAATACTGGAGAAGGTCGTTGCCTGAAACATCGGCGCGGTTGCCGGCGGAGACGAAGGTGGAGAAGCCGAGCCCGCGCTCGGTGGCGTACTGCAGGATCACCAGGCCCAGCGCCCCGGAGTGCGAATAGAAGCCGATGCGCCCCTGGGGAGGGAGGCGCTCGGCGAGGCTGGCGTTCAGGCCCACCTCCGGATCGGTGTTCATGAAGCCCAAGCAGCTGGGTCCCACGAGCCGCGCGCCTTGCGCCCTCACCAGCTCCACGAGCTGGCGCTGGAGGTCGGCCCCGTGTGGACCGGCCTCGGCGAAGCCGCTGGAGACGACCATCAACCCCTTGGTTCCGGCCTTCAGGGCTTCCTCGGCGACGCCCTGCACCTGCTCGGCGGGTACCGC
This sequence comes from Acidobacteriota bacterium, assembly GCA_049591295.1. Classification (GTDB taxonomy): domain Bacteria; phylum Acidobacteriota; class UBA4820; order UBA4820; family DSQY01; genus DTPS01. The sequence continues at coordinate 7,078 of JBAWEQ010000017.1, read as the reverse complement.
CACCACCACCAGATCGGGAGGCTCGGGCAATGCGCCGACCGAAGGGTACGCCTTCACGCCGTGCACCGAAACGGCCTGGTTGTTGACGGGGAAGACGGTCCCCGTGTAGTGGTTGTGCAGCAGGTGGTGGAAGATCATCCCCCCCACGCTGGCCGGGTCGCGCGATGCCCCGGCCACCGCCACGGCCTTCGGCCGGAACATGCGGGCCATGGAGTTGGCGGTGGCGATCCGCTCGCGGACCTCCGCCCTCTCCCTGAGCGCCGCCGCCCCGCTCACGGGGAATTCGAGGTGGATGCTGCCTCCGTCCAGGGCCTGCCGCGCCTGGAAGCCCGAATCCCTGAAGACGTTGAGCATGCGCTGGTTCTCGAAGAGCACCTCGGCCTCGAAACCTACGAAGCCGTGGGCGCAGGCGATGCCGGCGAGCCGTTCCAGCAGCAGGGTGCTGATGCCCCGCCCCTGCCAGGCGTCGTCCACCAGGAAGGCGACCTCCGCGATGTTTCGAGCGCCCAGCCCCACGTAGTTGCCCGTGCCCACCACCTGGGCGGCCTCGCCCTCGCCCGTCACGGCGAGCATGCAGGCGCGGTCCTTGGGCTCTCCGGAACAGAGCTGTTCCACGAAGCTGCGCGGCACCAGGGCCACGCCACCCATGAAGCGCATCTGCAGGCTCTGACGGGAGACCCTGGACATCAGGGCTTCGACCACGGGCACATCATCGGGGCGGGCCATCCGCAGGAGAAGGCTCTGCCCATCCCTCAGCAGAACGTACTCCCGGAAATCAACCCCCTCGGTGATGATCCGGAACATGCCACCAGCATACTCCAACTGGCAGGTGCAACCCAAGGCCCCGGCCGCGACCCCGGCGGGGGGGCGATGGGCCTGGGCCGCCGCCTCCGAAGCGCAGGGTCAGGGATCCGGAGAAGACGCCTTCACGCCCGCGGCTCGATGGCCTCGGGGTGCGCCTTGCGCCAGTATCGGGCAAGGCCCGCCGCGCTCATGAAGAAGGGATTCGCCAGGGCGTATGACCTCCCCAGAGCGTCCTTTCTGGTCGAGCCGTCCAGGTATCCGGTGGAGTAAGACTCCAGGAGCGGAACGAGATCGGCTTCGGCGACCCCCGCGCGAAGCCGCCCCAACACCCATTCGGACAGGCTCCTGAGGTTCCACTCCAACCCGTCGAAGTGCTCCTGGGCGCCCGCGAAGGGGCCGAAGTGCGTCAGGTAGAGGACTTCCGGGCGCACCTTCCTGAGCCGGGCGAGAGAAACCTTCCAGGTCTCGATGTCGATGTCGGGGGGCGGGCACGGGGCGATGGGGGGGCCCCCGTCTATCCGCACCCCGCCGATGTCGCCCGTGAAGAGGGCTCCGTCCAGGCGGAAGGCGGAGTGGTGGATGGCGTGGCCTGGGGTGAAAAGGACCTCGATGGCCACGTCTCCAAATCGCAGGATCTCACCGTCGGTGAGGGGCCTGATGCGCTCGGCGGGGATGGGCTCCAGCGGTCCCCAGAGCGGATCCATCTGTTCCTTGTAGATCTTCCGGGCCGAGGAGAGCAGGCGCGAGGGGTCCTGCATGTGGGGGGCGCCCACCGGGTGGACGTAGATCGTGGCGCCGTGTCGGGCCAGCCGCCACGCCGCGCCCGCGTGGTCCAGGTGGATGTGGGTGACGAGGACGTGGCGCACCGATTCCGGCTCCACGCCCGCACCCTTGAGGCCGGACGCCAGCGCCTCATAGGTCGAGGCGGGTCCCGTCTCCACCAGAATGGGGCCCGCACTGGAGCGGATCAGGAAGGCCGCGATGATGGAGGGTGCGCCTTGAAAATGGAGGTCGAGGGTCTGCACGGGGTAAGACGCAGGGCTCATGGTCGGCTCCTATGTTGTCAATCGAAATGTCCTGAAACCGCAAAAGACTACACGCCATTACCTGAACGACGGAAAGGCCTCTCCAGACAATCTTGCCTCACTCGGTTAAGATTTCGCGGCGGTCGGAGCCGGCCATTCACTCTCCTAAGGCAACACCCTAGGAAATCGAAAAATTCGGGCCCGTCCCGCGGGCCGAGGTTGAGGGCGCTCAGAACCAGTAACGGCTGGTCGCCTCCATGAGGCGGTCGCAAACCTGGCGGTTTCTCCGGGAGATCTCCTCGGCGCGCGGTATGGGGTCGAAGGGGGGCTCGGGATCATGGAGATGATCCGGGAGGTTCAGGGAAAGCCGCGCCGACCATCGGTCCACCCAGGAGGGGGGAAGCTGCTCCGGCAGGGGCCAGCCGTGCAACAGCAGCAAGAGAATGGCCCAGACCCTCGGGACAGCCCGGGGGGAATAGCCCCCACCGAGGGTGAAGAGGACCTTCCCCCCCGCGAAGCGGTCGGCGTAGTCGAGGATCCTGCGGTAGAGCGCCTCATAGGTCCTCGTCGTGAGCATCAGGTCCGCCAGGGGGTCCTCGAAGTGGGCGTCGGCCCCCGCCTGGACCACCAGGATCTGGGGCTTGAACCACTCCAGGGCGTTGGGGACGATCTGATCGAAGGCCTCCAGGTAGCTCGCGCCCTCCGTGTAGGGCTCCAGCGGCACGTTGAGCTTGAGGCCGCGGCCCGACCCGGAGCCGAGCTCGTGGACGTCGCCCGTGCCGGGAAAGAGGTACCGGCCCGACTCGTGGAAGCTGATGGTCAGCACCTTCTCGTCCGCGTAGAAGATCTTCTGGACCCCGTCGCCGTGGTGGACGTCGATGTCCAGGTAGGCCACGTAGAAACCCTGGGACGTGAGCCGGCGGATGGTCACGCCGATGTCGCTGTAGATGCAGAAGCCGGAGGCCCGGTCGGGTTGGGCGTGGTGGAGCCCCCCGCCGAGCTGCAGGACCTTCTGCTCCTCTCCCTCGGCGATCATCCTGGCCCCTTCCAGGGCGCCCCCCACCAGCCAGCGGGCCGCCAGGTCCATGCCCGGGAAGCACGGGTTGTCAGCGGTGCAGAGCCCGAAGTTCTGGGCGTCGGCCACGGGCTCACCACGGCCCAGCGATTCGACCCTCTGCACGTAGGGCTCCTCGTGGACCGTCAGGATCTCCTCCCGCGTGGCCGGCCGAGGCTCGGTCAGGGCGGGGGAGTGGCCCAGCTCGGAGAGCAGGTCGAGGAGCATGTCGTGCCGGGCCGGGCTGAAGGGGTGGTCTTCGCCGAAGTCGTAGGCCTTGTAGGCCTGGGAGTAGATCACGCGGGGCATGGCTTGTCGGGGGGCCAGACGACTTCGAACCCGGCTTCGCGGAGGGCGGTCGCCAGGGGGCGCGTCTCGATGGTGTTCACGCGCAGGACCGTGCGGACGTGCTCCCTCTCCTCCGGATAGGTCAGGAGCGAGTGGATGTTGACGTTTCGCTCGCTCACCAGGCCGGTCAGGCGCGCCAGTTCGCCGGGCCGGTCGTGAAGCCGGATCTCGAGGCGCCCCGTGGGCATCGTGGCTCCCGTCAGCTTGAGGAGCGCGTCGAGGAGGTCGATGCCGGTCACGATCCCCACCAGCCGGCCCTCCTCCACCACGGGCAGGCAGCCGATCTTGTGCTCCCGCATGGTCCTCGCCGCATCCTCCACGGGGTCCATCGCGTCGGTGGTCAGGACGGTGCGGTTCATGACGTCGCCCACCTTGGCTTCCGGCGCGAAAGGGGCGGGGGCGAGGGTGCTGGTGGCGAGGCGCAGGTCGCGGTCCGTGATCACGCCCGCGAGCCGGCCCTCCTCCACCACCGGGAGGTGGCGGATGTGCCCCGATTGCATGGTTTCATAGGCTTCCTGCAGGGTGGCCGCGGGAGAGACGGTCACCACCCTCCTCGTCATCACGTCCTGGACCAGCATGGAAAGCTCCTCCTCGCGGCGCGCTCCCGCAGCGGCAAGGGTCCGATAGATCCCAGGCTCCACTATAAATGAAGAAGGAGATAATGTCTGTGCCTCCAAAAGCCGTCCCGGCAATGTCGACCCCAGCCGGGCCCTGGCTTCCTAGCACTAGGCCCAACGGCGCCGGGAGGCGCCTTCCTCCGCTTCGCTCCGGAAGGCAGACTCGGCAAAAACAGGCTGAGGTTGTTTTGGAAAGCAAAGGAAGGAGAGCGGTCTTTCGCACGGGCGGGGAGAAATCCCGGCGGCGAAGCGGCTCGGCGTCAGGCCGAGCTTATGCCCGTTCGAAGCGGGCCAGGCGCAGATTCAGAAGCTCTTGCCGCACTTGGCGCAGAATTTCGCCCCTTCGTCGCCGACGGGAGCGCCGCAGGAGGGACAGAACCGCGCCTGGCCGGCAGGCTCTGCCGCTGTCGTCTTCGTATCCTTCGGTTCCTCGGCCAGGCCGTCCTTCATCTCCGACTTGAAGTTCCGGATGGTCTTGCCCACCGCGCCGCCGAGCTGGGGGAGCTTGGAGGCGCCGAAGATGAGCACCAGGATGAAGAGGATGATGAGCAGCTCGGGCGTGCCGAGGGTTCCGAAGAGGGCCAGAGCGGGGAGAAGGGACATGCGCTCTCCTTATTCGACGACAAGCTTCCTGTGCTTGAGCTTGCCCACCTTAACAACATAGCACGCTTTGCGGCTGCGGTCGAAGGCCGCGGCGATGTCCGTAATCTTCTCGCCGTCCAGCGTTACCCCTCCCTGCTGCATGAGCCGCTTGGCCTCGCTCCCGGAGGAGGCCAGCCCCAGCTCGGTGAGCAGCTTGTAGAAGGGGAGGGAAGCGTCGGAGCAATCTATGTGGGACTCTTCGAGCTTTTCGGGCTCCTGTCTCTGGCTGAAGACGCGCGTGAACTGCTCTCCCGCCTCCGCCGCGGCCTTGGGCCCGTGGTAGTAGGACACCAGCGTGGAGGCCAGGTCGCGCTTGGCCTGCATGGGGTGGAGTTCGCCCGAGGCCACCGCCGCCTTCAGCCCCTCCACCTCGGCGGGCGTCTTGTCCGTGGCCAGCAGGTAGTAGCGCCACATCATGGCGTCCGAGACGCTCATGACCTTCCCGTAGATCTCGCCTGGGGCCTCGTTGATGCCGATGTAGTTGCCCAGCGACTTGGACATCTTCTCCACGCCGTCGGTGCCCTCCAGAAGGGGCATGGTGAGCACCACCTGCTCCTCCTGGCCGAATTCCCGCTGGATGTCCCGCCCCACGAGGAGGTTGAAGAGCTGGTCCGTGCCGCCCAGCTCCACGTCCGCCTTCAGGGCCACGGAGTCGTAGGCCTGGGCGAGCGGGTAGAGCAGTTCGTGGATGTGGATGGGCTGCTGGGTCTGGTAGCGCTTCTTGAAGTCGTCGCGCTCCAGCATGCGGGCCAGCGTGTACTTGCCGGCCAGGCGGATGAAGCCCTCGGCCCCCAGCTTGGAGAGCCACTCGGAGTTGAAGCGGATGGAGGTCTGCTCCCGGTCCAGGATCTTGAAGACCTGCCGCCGGTAGGTCTGGGCGTTCTCCTCGACCTGTTCGCGCGTGAGCTGGGGCCTCGTGGCCTTCTTCCCCGTGGGGTCGCCGATCATCCCCGTGAAGTCGCCGATCACGAAGACCACCGTGTGCCCCAGGTCCTGGAAGTGCTTCATCTTCCGGAGCACCACCGTGTGGCCCAGGTGGAGGTCCGGCGCCGAGGGGTCGAAGCCGGCCTTCACGACCAGCGGCTGGCCCGTCTTCCGGGAGCGTTCCAGCTTCTTCTTGAGGAGGGCCTCGTCCACCAGATCCACGGCCCCCTTGGTGAGGTAGGCCAGGGCCTCGTCCACGGTCGCGTCCATGCGTCAGTCTCCCCGGTCCATGAGGGCCGAAACCAGTCGGGTGTACTCCTCGGAGGAGAGGAGCAGGCGGGCCCGCCGCCCCTCGATGACCACCTTCTCCTCACACATCAGGCGCAGCGCCGCCGGATAGGTCCGGTGCTCGTAGCGGAGGATGCGCCCGCTCAGGCTCTCCTCCGTGTCCCCGGGCAGGATGGGCACCACCGCCTGCAAGATGATCGGCCCGTGGTCGCACTCCTCGTCCACGACGTGCACCGTGCACCCCGAGAAGCGCACGCCGTGCTCGATGGCCTTGCGCTGGACGTGGAGGCCCGGGAAGGCCGGCAGCAGAGCCGGGTGGATGTTCAGGATTCGGCCTGAAAAGGCCTGAACGAAGAGGGGAGAGAGCAGACGCATGTAGCCCGCCAGGCAGACGATCTCGGCGCCCGCCTCGCGGAGCCTGGCGATGACCTTGCCGTCGTGCTCCTCGCGCGTGGCCGATAGCTTGTGGTCCACAACGGCCGTGGGGACGCCCCGCTCGGCCGCGCTGGCGAGACCCGGCGCGCCGGGCACGTTGGAGAGCACCAGCGCGCACCGCGCGGGCACCTCGCCCCGCTCCATGGCCTCCAGCAGCGCCACCATGTTCGAGCCGCGGCCCGAAATGAGGATGCCCACCCGCTTCACGCCCACCTCCGCGCCAAGGCCCCCGGCCCCGTTGACCGCGCATTATAGCACGGGCCCCGCGCACGGCGATGCCCGGGCCCATGCCAAAGAGGGACGGGGGATTGGCCACGAAGAGCCCGGGGTCACGGAGGAAAGCCGTAGGGATCATTCACCGCGGAGCCGCGGAGACGGGGAGGAAGAGCGCCCGCCAGACGAAGCCGAAAAGGGTGGGGAGCGGGTGGTCCACCCCGCTCATGCGGCCGCGCCCTTCCCGCGTCAGAAGAGCCGGATCCGATACCCGGACGCTCCTGGCCGGTCCCGGACACGCCGATTCGGCGTTCGCGAAGCTCCGGTCGAGGCGCAGAAAGGTCCGTTCCGCGCTCACGGTGCTTCGGTGGGCTCTCGCGAAGCTCCGGTCCGCTCTCACGAGAGGCGATTCTCGGCTCGGGAGGGTCCTCGTCGCTCTCGCGCGGGATGAATCCGTTCTCAGGAGGGGCGATTCCACGCTGAGGGGGGTCGAATCCAGGCCCATGAGCATCATGTTCACTCTCAGGAGAGCCGATTCCGCCCTCGGGAAGCGTGACTCCGCTCTCGGGAAGCGTGACTTCGCTCTCAGGAAGCTCGAATCCGCGTGCGCAGCGCACCCTGCGCAACCCATCGGGCGCAACGCGCCATCCCGGGTATCAACGCCCGAGGAACGCCTGCTAAGTTCTTGAGTTATAAACGATTGCGGTGCGCGCCGGGCGGGGAGGGGG
>JBAWEQ010000016.1:0-76067 GCA_049591295.1 Acidobacteriota bacterium | reverse complement strand
AACCGGCACTTGGACAAGCTCCTTCCGGCCGTGGCGCGCGTCTACCGGAACTTCTCGCAGCAGTTCCCCACGGCCACCCTCAACAAGAACCTGGAGAAGATCGTCCGGGCCGTCTCACCGCCGAGCGTGGGAGGCAAGGATTTCAAGATCCGATACGTCACCCAGACGGGGGCGGCCCCGCCCATCCTGACCCTCTTCACCAACTCCCGCTTTCCTCCCCCCGACTCCTACCACCGGTACCTCAAGAACCGGATGCGGGAGTGCTACGACCTGGAGGGCTCCCCGCTCGTCCTGAAGTACCGCAAGGAGTGATCGACCCCCTTTCCGGCACACACCTCCGAATCGACATGCCGCGACGGTGATGCTGTTCCTCCGGTGGCGATTGTGCTTCACCGAAAGAAAGGACATTTTCTATGAAGAGGGAGGGCCATTCCCTCCCCCTCCGCAGGCAAAGCCTGACGGAGGGACCCCCGCCCTTGGAGGCCTTCTTCACCCGGATCCAGGCCGGGGTCGAAGGCCCCCAATCCCTTATCCGGTGAAAGGCCGTTTGCGTAAAGCAACGTGTCAACCACCCTTTGGGGCCTGTGTTTCAGTTCAATCGCGGGATTGGGGGAACGGCGGCCTTGGCGCCTCCTCCGAGATTGCCTTAGACTTCTCGAAGGGAGAAGTCGGCATTGGGTATTGGAGAATGAGGGCCGCCAGAGGGCGTATGCTCCTGCGATGGAAGCGGTAAGCCGTCGAGATCATCGCAAGATGGCGAACGGCAAGGGTCGCCATCAGAGGAAGGCTCCCATGAGGCCAGGCGAGGCTGGCGCGAACAGGCTCTTCTGGGGAGCGCTGCTCCTCTTCCTGTGGGTGCCCGCGCTGGCTCAGCAGGCGCCCGAGCAGCGGCAGACGATGCGATTCGGCTTGCGCGTGGAACCGCCCGCCTGGGCGGCCATGGAAGAGGCGCTGGCGGCCGAGCCGTGCGACCCGGGCAATCCCCTCGGGGTGACGCTGGATATTCCCTCGCCTTGGGCCGACCGGCCCGACTGGTCCGCCCTGGAGAGGGCCGCCGCGGCGGTGACGGCGGCCCACGCCCGGCTCATCATCGTCACGAAGCTGCCGGACCGCTCCCGCGGGCCCTACCTGGCCACGCTTTCCGAGCGGTTCGGCTCCCGCGCGGAGGCGTTGGAGCTGTCGCTGGCGCCACCGGATCTCGAGGCGCTGGCTCGAGAGGGGGAGGCGCGGCAGGCCCTGGAGATCAAGCGGTGGACGGCCCTGCTCCGCGGCGGCAGCAAGGCGGAGCTGCTCCTCGGCAACCTGGCGCCCGACCTTCTTCGCCTGCTCTCTCCCCTCTACCGGGAGTCCTTGGACGCCTACGTCGACGGATACGCGGGCGGCCCCTTCCCCTCGGAGGAGCTCTTGCCGCCCGCGGTCCCCCGCTTCATCCAGGAGCACCACCTCGGGGCGGATCTCCTGCTCCACCTGTCCAGGGTCCGGACGCCCATCGCGGCCCAGCTCCTCGTCCTGGCGGCCGGAGACCGCGGAGTGACCTGGACCGACGTGGAGGGAGAATCGCCACGGGTGATCTGGAAGGCCCTGCTCGATCTGCGCGCCGACCTGCCTCGGGCCATGGGGCCAGGCTACGCCACCGAGGCCACCTCCCTCCTGGGACCCTCCGGCCCCAGGACGGACATCGGCCTCATCAACCTCCTGGACCCGGATTCCCTGCTGCAGGGCATCGTCCTCGTCCCTACCCGCGAAGGCTCCTCGGCCGCTCCTCTCGATCTGCACCTTCCCACGCTGGATATCAGCTCCCCCAGGGCCCTGGCCCTTCCTTCGGGCCGCCCCCTTCCCATCGAGTCCACGCCCGACCTGGGCAAGGAGGAGACGATCCTGCGCGTGCCCTGGCAGGGCTCGCCGCTGCTGCTCCTCTTCCGGCGGCAGCGGAACGCCGTGGTGGGCGAGCAGCGACTCTCGGTAGTGGGGGCCTATCACCTCCCCGTGGAGGTCATCCTCGCGCGCCATCAGGCCGTTCAGGAGGAGCAGGATCTCTTCCTGCAGAACTTCACGGCCGATGCCCGCGTGGACTACAACTTTCAAATGCCCGGGGGAACGGGGACCCTGCCGGTCACCTTTCTCAACGACTTCTTCCACTCCAAGGAACAGGGGTCCGCGTGGGTACAAAGGCAACTCCTCCTGGGGGGGCTCCCGTGGAAGGGCAAGATCCCCGAACTGCCCATCATCCAGCCCGAAGAGGCCGACACCCTCCCCATGGCCCTCACTCTCGGCCACGCCTACCGCTACCGCTATATCGGCCAGAGCGAGGCGGATGGACATGCTTGCTACGAACTCGGCTTCTCCCCGGCGCCGGCGGCCGCCGGGAACCTCTACGAAGGGAAGGCCTGGGTGGACGCCCGGAGCTTCGTGACCGTCAAGATGGAGGTGACTCAGGGGCACCTCGAACGGCCGCAGGTTAGCAACCGGGAGACCGACCACTTCGCTCCCTTCCTGGGGCCGGACGGCCGGACCTACTGGCTGCTCTCGCGGGTGGAGGGGTTGCAGATCTTCTCGATGGGACCGGTCACCCTGACCGCCTCGCGCACGGTGGTCTTCACCCACGTGGAAGTCAACAATCCGCGCTACCCGTCCCTATTCGCGGAGGCGGAACGGAGCGACAGGCCCATCCTCCAGGAGACGAGCGCCGGCTACCGCTACCTCGTCAAGCGCTCGGACGGGAGCCGCCAGCTCCGCATGAAGCCCAAGCACAGCTGGTTTCTCGGGGTCGCCGGTCTCTACCACGACCCGGGGTTCTCCAGCACGCTCCCCCTGCTGGGGGTGGAGTACTTCGATTCGGACTGGATGGGCACCCATTCGCAGATGCAGGTCTTCGCCTCGGGAGCACTGAACACGCTCATCCTATCCAAGGTGAACCTCTGGCCGAGGGTGGACGGGGAACTGCACGGCACCTTCTTCCTCGTGCCCATGCTCGACCGCGTGTACCGCGATGGCCAGGAGGACCGCCGGCAGAGGCTCAAGGACTTCAGCGAGGATCTGGGAGGGAGCCTGGCCTGGCGGTTCACGCCCGCCACCAAGCTGGCCCTCACCATGGATGCGACCTACCGGGGCTTCCGGACGAGTTCCTTCACCTCTCCCCTCTTCGCCACGCCGTCCAACCACTTCGACCTCGGGACCGGCCTGGACTTCACGGGCGCCTGGGGGGGATTCTCCACGGAGGCCACCTGGGAGGCCCACCACCGCACCCAGTGGCAGCCGTGGGGGCTGCCCGGCCGGCAAGGGGAGGACTCCCTCAGCCGGAACTACCGGCTCTGGAGCCTGGCCGTGAGCCAGAACTTCTCCCTCACCTCCAGCCAGAAACTCGCCGTGGGGCTGACCTGGCTGGACGGGGAGCGCCTGGACCGCTTCAGCCGCTACCAGTTCACCTGGATGGGGCCCCAGTCGCTCGCAGGCTTCAGCGGAAGCGGCGTGCGGTTCGAGCGCGGCTCCATCGGAACGCTTTCATACAATTTCAACCTGGCCGACGTGGTCCACCTGGGGCTGATGGTGCAGCGGGCGCGCGTGCAGTTGGACCGGCTGGAGGGGCCGTGGGAGGACCACACGGGGGTTGGCCTGCAGGCCGCCGTGGGCGGCCCCGCCCACACCTACATCACCGCCAGCATAGGCTACGCCCTGCACAGCGACGTCCCCGCGGTGAAGGGCCAGCGCGTCGTCTTCCTCCGCATCTGGAAGCTCTTCTGATTCCGCGCTCCAAATGGAGTCCGACCCCAGGGGACCCGGGCACGAAGACAAACTTCCTGGCCGGGGCGCCCTACCGCAGATGATCTCGCAAGGGAAAGACGCGGCCAGGGTCGCTGCACGCCGCGAGCAATTCGTCGGGGGTGAGGCGAAGCAGGGGGTGGCGCCAAGTGACACCCAGTTCCGCGAGGGGCACGAGGAGACAGCGCCGCCGAACCATCGCCGGATGAGGTAGCCGGAGCCGCGGCGTCCACCGGACGCAGCTTCCGTAGCAGAGGATATCCACGTCGAGGGTGCGGGGGCCGTGCCGGCCGTTCCTCCGGCGGCCGAGGCGCTCCTCGGCGCGCCGGGCCAGCGCGAGAAGCGCGTCGGGCGAGAGGCGGGTCCTGAGGGAGAGGACCTGATTGAGATACCAGGGTTGCGGCGCCGCTTCCACGGGCTCGGTTTCGTAGAAGCGGGACTGGCCGGCGATTTCCACCGCTCCGCTCGCCGCGAGCCAGGCGGCCGCGCGCTCCAGCCAGCGCCTCCGATCCCCCAGGTTGCTGCCCAGGCCCAGCGCCACGAAGGGGTCCTCCCCTGGCGCCCGGCGGTTTCCCGAGCGGAGATCCATGGGTTACAGGCCGACGGTGAGGCCGTCGTAGGCGCAGAAGGCCGCGGGGAACTCCTCCTGCGCCATCCGCTCCTTGCGGCGGATCTCGCGGTCGGAGTGGAAGGTGTCGTGGTGGGTCAGGGCCAGGCGCCGGACGCCGGCCTCCCGGGCGGTCCGCACGCAGTCGAGCCAGGTGGAGTGGCCCCAGCCCCTGCGATGGGGCGCCTCCTCCACCGTGTTGTTGGAGTCCTGGATGAGGAGGTCTGCCCCGCGGGCGTGTTCCACGAGGAGGCGGTCCATGTCGCCTCCGTCCGGTTCGGAATCGGTGGCGTAGGTGAGGCGGACCCCGCCGGCCTCGATCACGTATCCCAGGCAGCTCTGGGGGTGATTCACGGGAAAGGGCGTTATCTTCGCGTGGCCCACCTGCAACGGGCCTTCCACGGTCACGAACTCGATCTTGGCGGCCAGGGCCTCGAGGGGGATCGGCGAGTAAGGGCCGAGGAGCTGGCTGGAAAAGACCGATTCTACGCCAGGGCGTCCGTAGATGACGATACGGGCGTCGGGGTGGTACACCATCTTGAAGAAGGGCAGGCCCTGGATGTGGTCCCAGTGAAAGTGGGAGAAGAAGAGGTGCAGGGTCTCCTCTTCAATGAGACCGCCGTTGTGCAGCCGGTCCCCCAGGGAGACGATGCCCGTCCCCGCGTCGAAGAGGAGCCGCTCGGTGCCTCCCAGCTTCACCTCCAGGCAGGAGGTGTTGGTGCCGAAGTGGATCTTTTGTTTGGAAAAGCACGGGACGCTCCCGCGGGTCCCCCAGAAGGTGACTTCCATGAACCCTTCCTTGCGAGCCGAGCGTAGCACAGCCCCCTGGGGGGGTCAAACCAAGGCCGTGATACGGCTCACATTCCTCGCACGCATCCCGCGCCCCTCCGCCCTTCACCGATTCAGAAGGGGAACCCCTTGAAGGCCAGCTTCTTGAGGGCGCGTTGGAGGGAGGAGTCGAAGATCTCGAGGAAGGCGGAGGCCTGCTCTCGGTCGATGATCAGCGGAGGACAGATCCGGATGGCGTTGGGCCCGCATCCCAGGATGAGGAGCCCCTGCTCGAAGGCCTGAACCTCCACCTCGTCCCGCAGTTCGGGGAAGCGCTCCTTGGTTTCGCGGCTCTTGACGAGCTCCACGCCGATCATGAGCCCCTTGCCTCGCACGTCTCCGATGACGGGGTATTTGGCCATCATCTCCTTGAGGCCGGCCATGAGGAAGGCGCCCATCTCGGCGGCGTTCGCCATGAGCCCATCGTCCAGCAGTTTCAGGGTCTCGACCGCGGCCCGGCAGGCCAGCGGGTTTCCCCCGAAGGTGGAAGCGTGGCTGCCCGGCGGCCACTTCATGATGTTGCCCGAGGCCACGCACGCCGAGAGGGGCAGCCCTGAGGCGATGCCCTTGGCGAGGCAGGTGATGTCCCCCTTCACCCCGAAATGCTCGATGGCCAGGAACTTGCCCGTACGGCCCACGCCGGCCTGGACCTCGTCGTCCACCAGGAGCACGTCGTACTTGTCGCACATGGCCCTCAGACCCTGAATGAACTCCGGCGGGGGAACCACGTACCCGCCCTCTCCCTGGATGGATTCCACGAAGATGGCGGCGATCTCGTTGGGGGGGGCAACGCTCTTGAAGGCCGTCTCCTCGATGAAGGAGAGGCACTGGAACTTGCACTTGCCGTAGGTCTGGCCGTAAACGCACCGGTAGCAGTCGGCGTAGGGCACGTGGGTCACGCCGTCCATGAGCGGGAAGAACTGCTCCTTCTGGATGGCCTTGCTCGCGGTCAGGGAGAGGGCGCCGGTCGTGCGGCCGTGGAAGGCCCCGTAGAAGGCGATGAACCGCTTCCGCTTGGTGTGGTGTTTGGCGAGCTTGATGGCCCCCTCGATGGCCTCCGCGCCGGAGTTCCCGAAGTGGACGCGCATCTTCCCGTCACCCGGCATGTGCTTCACTACCGCCTCGGCGGCCTCCACTTGGGCCGGATAGTAAAAGTCGGTGCCGCTGATGTGCAACAGCTTGCCCGCCTGGTCACGGATGGCCTCGACCACGCGCGGATGGCAGTGGCCCGTGGAGACTACGGCGATTCCGGCGGCGAAGTCCAGGAAGTAGTTCCCGTCCGGGTCCTTCACCACGGCGCCCTTGGCCTCCTCGGCCACCAGGGGATAACCGCGGGTATAGGAAGTGGAGACGAACCGGCTGTCCTTCTGGATGATCGCTTTGGCCTTCGGACCGGGAAGCTCGGTATGGATCTGCGGAAGTCGCGGAAATTCGCTCATGCTCGCCTCGCTTGTCTGGGGTGACCCGGTGAGGGTTCGTCCGCTCCGAACGAAGACGGTCACCTGATCACTGGATTACGGATTCCTCGGAGGGCGCCCCCGCCGAGATGTCCCTGCGGTAGTGCATCCCCTCGAAATGAATGCGGCTGGCGGCCGCGTAGGCCCTCTCCCTGGCCTGGGCCAGGCTCTCTCCCACGGCGGTCACGTCGAGGACTCTTCCGCCGGCCGTCCTCAAGACACCCGCCTCCCGGCGCGTCCCCGCATGAAAGACGATGACCCCTTCCCGCGCAGCGGCCTCCTCGACGCCCGTGATCGGCATGCCCGTCGGGTAGGGACCCGGGTAGCCGCCCGAGGCCAGGACCACGGTCACGGCCGCGCCGGACTTCCATCGCACGGCCGAGGGATCGAGCCTTCCCCCGGCGCAAGCCAGGCAGATCTCGGCTAGATCGCCCTGAAGGAGCGGCACGACGACCTGCGTCTCGGGATCCCCGAACCGGCAGTTGAACTCCAGGAGGCTGGGGCCGTCGGCGGTGAGCATCAGGCCGGCGTACAGCACGCCTCGGTACGGATGCCCCTCCTCGGCCATGCCCTTGAGGGACGGCCGAACGATCGCCTCGATGGCCTCTTCGATCTGGACCGCCGACACGTTTCCGGCCGGACAGTAGGCGCCCATTCCCCCCGTGTTAGCGCCCCGGTCGCCATCGTAGATCCGCTTGTGATCCCGCGCCGGCGGCATAGGCGCCACCCTCTCCCCGTCGGTGAAGACCATGAGGGAGGCCTCCTCGCCGGACACGAACCGCTCCACGATCATCCGGTCCCCGGCGCCTCCGAATTCCCGGCGGCGAAGGATGCGCGCCGTTCCCTCCAGGGCCTCCTCCAGATCCTTGCAGATCAGGACGCCCTTTCCGGCCGCCAAGCCGTCCGCCTTGAGGACCGTCGGGAATCCCTGTCCTCCGCCCCTCAGGTAGCTCTCTGCCTCGCCGGGTTCGGAGAAGACCAGGTAGGGGGCGGTAGGGATGGCGTGGCGGACGCAGAACTCCTTGGTGAAGACCTTCGACCACTCGAGCCGAGCCGCCTCCTGGGAGGGGCCGAAACAGGGGATGCCCGCCTCCTCCAGTGCCTGGGCGACGCCGCCGGCCAGTGGAGCCTCGGGGCCCACCACCACCAGATCGGCCTTCATGCTCTTGGCCGCCTTCACCAGTCCGGCAAGGTCATCGGCTTTCACGCCGGCCGTTTCGCAGAGACCTTCGGCTCCCGCGTTTCCAGGTGCCCAGACCAGCTCACTCACGGTTGGGGAACGCCTCAGGGCCCACGCCAGGGCGTGTTCGCGTCCTCCGCTTCCCACGAGCATCACGCGCACCGCACAACCCCCTCGCAAAGCTCGTATTTTAGGCTCATGCAGGCCAAAGGGTCAACTCGTGCGGGGATCGGCCGGGCTGGTCTGGGTGGGCTGGCCCAGGGCCGGCCCATCGCCCCAAACCTATGGGCCCACCTCTTCCTGCACCCGGATCCCGCGGCGCCCCAGCTCCTCCATGAACCGATCGTACAGATCGCCATGGATGCAGTCCTCGGGGGCTACCAGCCCCCGCTCCGCGATCTCTCCCTTTCCGACCATGACCGCGGCGATGGCGGCGGGGAAGGCGGTCACCCGCCCCATGGCCGAGATGCCGGTGGAGGCATCGGCCTCCTCCCACATCCAGTAGGAGATGGCCGCCGGCCTACCGCTTTTAGTACCCCTGACCGTGTTGTACATCACGCACACGTCGCTGTCCCCGGGCCGGGGCCTCAGGCGGGGCTCGATGAGGGTGAGGAGGAATTCCCTGGGAACCACCGGCGCGCCCCGGTGCTCGACCGGCTCGGTCCCCAGAAGACCGCACTCCTTGAGGGTGTCCACGCCTTCCCAGTGACCCGGCCAGCGCACCGTCTTCTCGGCGAATTCCCGCAACTCCGGCCGCGTGGTGATGAAGCTGGGCATCCCGGGTGTAATGGCGCACTCCATGAGCGCGTCGCGCCCCAGCCGGTCGAAGCGGAAGCTTTCCCGGCCCGTACCGGAGGCCACCTCCACGACCTGCCCTTCCTTGCGGATGTTCAGCTTGACCACGTACTCCCGGAGAACGTGTTCGAAAGCCCACGTGATCATGTACCTCAGGGGCTTTCCAACGGCGGAGGCGGGGCTGGGGATTCCGCCCACCCGCGCCACCGCCGATTCCGCCGCATCGAGCTTTCGTATCCCTTCGCCGCAGGTGATATTGCTGAGGCCGGGCGCGAAGCCGATGCCGTCCACGATGGTGACCCCGTTCGCTACGGCGGCCTGGTGCAGCCACTCTCCATACGCCGCGAGCCCCATGCCATCGGGAAGCGCCAGCCCCTCCGTCTCGTAGAGGTCCGGCGTGCGGTGGTACTCCTCCAGCACGTCCACCATCGGGAACCCGCACTCCACGGCCGCGTGGAGGGTGGCATAGCTGCTCCGCCGGTCCGGCAGAGTGTTCACGCCTACGTCGTACTCTCGCATGAGGGTTTGCGTCGCCGTCCTGTCCGAGATGTCCAGGGTGTGAAGGCCGACTTTAGGGCTCTTGAGCCAATCACGAGCCGAGGCAAGCGCCTCGCGCTTCCTCCCCACCAGCCCGACCGCCTCCACGGACCGCTCGCGAACCAGGTCGTACGCCACGGCCCGACCCATTTTCCCGCTTCCGCCAAAGATCAGCACCTTCATGAGAGTCCCCTCCTCCGCCTACGGCTTTGATCAGAATGTGGGGACCTGACGGGGAGATGGTCAAGGAGATGGGGCTCGGACACAATAGAATTACAGTGAAAAAGGCTTCGCCCGCCGACTTGGCTGGATCGTTACCGCCGCGCGGCCTCCACGCGGTTCCGGCCCCGCCGCTTGGCCTCGTAGAGAGCTTCGTCGGGTCGCGCGGGGGCGCGCTCCCCGAGGAGGGCCTCCGCCGGCCCTCCTCGGCGCACCCCCCGCTTCGCGGCGGGCGCTGCTCCTCCCTGCCCTCATGCCGGATGCCCTCCGCTGCGGGAGAACCTCCCCGTTCCCCCGCGCCCCCTCGCCCGCCGACTTGGCTGGATCATTACCGCCGCGCGGCCTCCACGCGGTTCCGGCCCCGCCGCTTGGCCTCGTAGAGAGCTTCGTCGGCGGCGCGTCGGATTCCCGTGGGCGTGGTGCAAGGGTGGGGAAAGGCGGCGACCCCGATGCTGATGGTCACCGGGCAGGGCAGCACTCCATCGCCTCCGGAAGGGAGGCCTTCGATGGCCGAGCGGGCCCTTTCGGCCGCGGTGACGGCTTCCTCCTGCGGGCAGAGGGGCAGGATGGCGGCGAATTCCTCGCCCCCGTAACGGCAGAGCACGTCGATCTCGCGGAAGCACATCTGGAGGCGCTGGGCCACCTCCCGTAGCGTCGCGTCTCCGGCGGGATGCCCGTAGGTATCGTTGACGGCTTTGAAGTGGTCGATATCCAGGATCAGGAGGGAGACGGGAGAGCCCTGGCGCTGGCCGCGCTTGAGCTCCTCCAGAAGGCGCTCCTCGAAGTGCCGGCGATTGTACAGACCGGTGAGGGAGTCCTTCATGGAGTTCTCCTCGTTCATGAGGTTGAGGAGCGCCAGGTTCATGAGGGCCGACACCTGTTTCAGGAAACGGCTGGCGGCCAGCCGGTTTTCCTCGGAGAAGTCCTCCTCGGGCTTGCCCACGATGCCCACCACCCCGAAGACCTCGCCGGTCATTTCCAGGGGCTGGAGGTAGGCCACCGCTCCGGCGGGAAAGGGCTCGCCCTTGTACAGAATCGGCATGGCCGTTTCGCGGCTGGTGGCTCCCTCGACGTAGAGGGGCTCTCGCCCGCGGGTCTGGACCCAGTGAGCCCAGGTGTTCCTGTCCAGGTACTGGACGTGCTCGGGGGCCTGGAATCGCTTGGTGAGCAGCCTCGAAAACTTGGCCATGGGACTCTGGACCGCGACGAACCCGTAGATCGCGGGGAGCAGGTCGAACAGCGCATCCAGGGCAAGACCGGCGATCTCCTCGGGGTCCCGCTCGCTGAGCATGCGCTCCAGGCCCCGCGCCAACCTCTCCTCCTGGTCCCTGGAGGCGGAGAGCGCGGCGTGATAGGCCGCGAAGGTCTCCCATCCGTCCAGGACCCTGGCGCAGCGCCGGAGGATGCCCATGTCCCGTTCTTCAAAGGGCTCGCCGGCCGCCCTGTGGCAGCAGAGGACGCCGCGGGCCTTTCCCCGGTGTGTCAGAGGAAGGAGCGCCAGGCTCACCTGGCCCTCCCGGTCGGACAGGTAGCCGAGGCTCTGGGCGTGGACCGTCTCGGCTGCGAGCTCCCGCTCTCCGTCCAGGGCGAGGGCCGGGAGCCCCTCCCTGTGGGGGACGGACGGTGCGGTTTTCAGGCCTGGGTTGCAGAGGGCCACCTTCCAGCCCGCTCCAGACGGAAGAAGTATCACGATTCCCTCGGCGTCGGAGGCCTGCCGCGCGAGCGCGAGAAACTGGCTGGCCAGCGCCGCCGGGTCGGGGGGCCTGTGGCCATCCACCAGCGCCCCGTCCGGTGCCCAATCGGGCGCGGCCGCCTTGGATGGGGCCCTCCGGCGTTTTCGCCAGAAGAGCCCGCCAAAGGTCAGCAGCGCCAAGGCCAGCGCTCCCAGACCGGCAAGGACCGCTGGATTCAGGAGCGCTTCCATCTCCACCCCCACCAGAGGACAACCCCGGCCATGCCCCCGATCACGTCACGCCCCAGATCGGCCAGGTCGGGCAGGCGGTTCGGGACGAAGGCCTGGTGAATCTCATCGGTCGCCCCGAAAAATGCCGTCAGCAGCAGGGCCAAGGCCAGGAGGGACAGGGTCGGGGGGCGGTCCCAGCTCCCGTGCAGCGCCCTGGCGAGAAGGAGGCTGAGCAAGGCGTACTCAGGGTAGTGTAGCAGGTCCTGAGAGATGAATCTCGGCACGGGCGGGTGGGACATGCTCGACAGGGCGAAGATCACGGCGAGGTAAGCGACGGGTGGCAACCAGAGGGCGAGCGCGCGCCGTCCCGTCACCGGGCCGTCCAGAGCATGAAGTAGGCGAAGAGGAGGGAGCCGACCACCATCCACGCCATCGTCTTGCCCACGGACTTCCAGAACCCTCTGCTGTCACGGTGGTTCAATGTGGCAAAGAAAAGCGCCACGAGGAGAGAGAAAACGACGAGAGAGAGGAAGTGGTCGTTCAGCATTACTCCTTCCTCCCGACGGCGATGTCGAAGGCGTCCATCATCAGGAGCATGTTCATGAGGCCGGCGCTGACGAGGAAGGTGTTGCCGTAGCCGAACATGAGGTCGGCCGCATCGCGCATGTCGAGCCTCCCCAGTCCGATGATCCGCCCGAGTGCGTAAGGCGCGCCCAGCCCGACCTCGGCCACGGCCCCCAGGCGGTAAAGCCAGTTCGGCGCGTGAAGCGGGAACAGGGCGCCGTGTAGCAGCAACCCCACCCAGAAGGTCGCTCCCACGATGCAGAAAAAGGCCACCGCCCTCCGCCTCCTCCCCAGGAACCAGTGCGACAAACCGGGGAGGAGGAGGGTGGGCAGCGAGTAGGCGTAAGCCTTCCAGCGGGGCAGGGCGGAAGGCATGCTACTCTTCTTTGATCACGTGGAGCCTGACCTTCGGGATCACGTCCTGATGAAGCCTGAGGGGGATCTCGAAGTCGCCAAGCTTCTTGATGGGCTCGTGAAGAAGGAGGCGGCGCTTGTCCACGACGAAGCCGGCCCCCTTAATGAGATCCGCCACGTCGGTGGGGGTAACGGAGCCGTAGAGGACCGCCTGGTCACTCGCCCGCTTGGCCACCGTGAACTCCAGGGCGGAGATCTTGTCCGCCAGCGCCTGGGCCTCTTCCTTGGCCTTGAGCTGCCGCAGCTCGTACATGCGGCGCTCCTGCTCCAGCACTTTCATGGCGCCGGGGGTATGGCGCATGGCCATCCCCTTGGGGAGGAGGAAGTTCCGGGCGTAGCCGTCCTTGACGGTGACCACCGCGCCCCGGGTGCCGAGGCTCTCTACGTCCTCTTTGAGAATGACTTTCATGGGGCTCCTCCCCTAGTCCTGCGTGAAGGGCAGCAGCGCCAAGTGGCGGGCCCGCTTGATCGCGGCGGTCAGTTGCCGCTGGTGGATGGCGCAGGTTCCCGAGATGCGCCGCGGAACGATCTTGGCACGCTCCCGCAGGTAACCCGCGAGCAACTTGGTGTCCTTGTAGTCGATGAAGGGTACCCCCGAATCGCAGAATTTGCAGTACTTCTTGCGCTTGAAGAGATAGTCCTTCTTGTAGAAGCTCTTCTTCTTGGCGCCCTTGGCGCCCCTGCCACCGGCTCTACCGTTAGCCATGAGAAACCCTCGCTACTCTATGTCCTCGTCATCGCCGAAGGTCTCCGCAGTGTCCGGCTCCTCGGCTTCCTGGTGCTTGCGCCGTTTGGCGCTCCGCTCCCGCATCTTCTCTTCCGCCTTGCGTTCCTCGTCCCTGCGGACCGTCAGAAAACGCATGACGTTCTCGTTCAGCCGGAGGCGAGCCTCCAGGCCCGAGACGCAATTCTCGGAGTCGGACTCGTACTCGTAGAGGACGTAGTACCCTTCGGTGAACTTGCGGATGGGATAGGCGAGGGTCTTCTTACCCCACCGGTTCACGACCACCTTCTGGCCGCCGAACCGTTCGCCCAACTCCCTCTCGACGCCCGTCACCAGGGCTTCGAGCTCACTCTCCGCCAGGTTCGGCGGCGTGAGTACGGTGGTTTCGTACTGTTTCATTCTTCAGACCTCCTTATGGCCTAAGCCCCCGCCCACCTGGGAGGAGGAAGAAGGCTCGGGGATGATACCACAAGAGTTGCGGGCTGTCCAGGTTGCGGCCTGAGAAGGCGGGAGGGCGACGGCACATTGCGGATGGAGAAGAAAACCACCAAGACTCAAAGGCACGAACGGGTCTCAGGCGGGGTCTTCGCGTCTAGCGTCTCGCGTCTCGCGTCCCGCGTCTCGCCCGTCACACACCCCGCAGAGACACGGAGGAACCTAGCCATGGGGACCAGGGATTTGAAGAGGCCCGGCAATCCCGCCGCCCGCCTCCGCCCATCCAGGCTCCTCACTCCTCGCTCCTCGCTTCCGCCGAGCGGCGGCGATTGAAGCGGTTCATGGCCGTGACGAACCCCACGTGCACCGCCTCCAGGACGGCCTCGGCCGCCCTCCCGGCGGCCTCCTCCACCACCGCCCACCGCTCCCCGTCGAGAGGAGTCAACAGGTAATCCACGTGGGCCGCGCGCTCCACCTCGGGCTCCTGGATGCCGAGGCGCACCCGCGGAAAGTCACCGCTTCCCAGCTCCTCCAGGATGGATTCCATGCCGTGGTGGCCCCCCGCGCCGCCCCGCAGCCTGAGGCGCACATGGCCGAGGGGAAGGTCCAGATCGTCGTAACAGACGATCAGCCGGTCCAGGGGAAGCGCCTCGCGGCGCATCCAGCGGGCCACCTCGACCCCGCTCCGGTTCATGAAGGTGAGAGGCTTGAGGAGGAGGAACGACTGCCCCCGCCAGCGGCACTGCGACACGGCCGCGTCCCCTCGGACGGAAAAGCGCGGGCCCCTGCACAGCGCCCGCGCCTGCTCCGCCACTTCAAACCCCGCGTTGTGGGGGCTGTGGTGATATTCCGTCCCCGGATTGCCCAGCCCCACGACGAGGTAGTCGGCGTCCATCGGAAAGGGAGAGCGGGATCAGTCCTTCCCGCCTTCGCCCTCCTCCTCGGAGGCCTTCTTGCCCTTGCCGATCACCTCGGGCTCCTGGGCACCCTCCTCGGCCACCTGCTCCTCGGCCTTCTCGACCTCGACCCTGGGCGCCTCGACCTGCACCACCGGCAGGTGGGGGTCTTCGGCGAGGATGTGGACGTTCTTGCCCGCCGTCAGGTCCTGGATCTTGACGCTGTCCCCGACCTTCAGGGGCGTCAGATCCACGTGGATGCGGTCGGGGATGTCGGTGGGGAGGCACTCCACCTCCACCTCGCGCATGATCACGTCCACCAACCCGCTCTCGTTCTTCACGCCGAAGGCCACGCCGTCGTAAACGATGGGCACCTTCACTCGCACCTTCTTGTCCATGAGGATCCGGGTGAAGTCGGCGTGGATGAGCTCGTTGGAGACCGGGTCGATCTGGAAGTCCTTGATCATGACGTGGCGCTGGGAGCTCGTCCCCTTGAGGGAGAACAGGAGGATCGAGTTGGCACCCTTCTCCGATCGCAGGATCTGGATGATCTTCTTCGGGTCCACGGAGATGGGCACGGGCTCCCGCTCCCCGCCGTAAACGATGCCCGGGATCATGCCGATCTCGGCCGTGGCGCGGCGCGCCTTCTTGCCGATCACCTCGCGGCGTTCCACTTCAATCTCGATAAACTGCTGAGCCATGTGAACTCCTCACGTGCGGCGGGGGCTAACCCCTTTACGAACGCGTAATTGTACCAAACTCCCCCATCTTTGACAAGTTCGCCCGGGGGACGCGCCGCCGCCGAGCCCGGTCACCACTGCCAGGTGAAATCCCGCACGCCGCCGTCCGGGTTCACGATGCGGAACTGCGTCGCGGCACCGCGCGGCACCGCCGATTTCAGTCCCGAGCCGCCCTTCAGAATCAACCTCGACGTGCTCTTCCACTGGGCGTTGGTCCAGAGCGAGCCGTTGATGAACACCTGGAGACCCGACTGGAGGTTCGACCCCTCCACCAGCAATCGGAAGGGTCCCCCCTGCTTCCGCATGGAGGAGACGGCCGGGGCAACGGCCACGGCGATGGTGCTGGAGCTGGAGCAGGCGATGCCGTCCTGGACGACGGTCATGGTCCATGTGTAGGTTCCCGCCGCCGCAAAGCTGTGGGAGGGGGACGCCCCGCTGCCGTGGGCGCTGCCGTCGCCGAAGTCCCAGTCGAAGGAGGGGCTCCCGCCGCATCCGGCCGTGGCTCCGGCCTGGCCCGAGAAGGCGGCCGATGCGCCGGGGGCCACCGACGGGGGGGCCGAGGCCGAGCAGGCCAGCGTGCAGGAGCTGCTCCAGTCCGCCTTCGCGCAGTTGCTCATGGGACCGGTGCAGGAGCCCGTGGCGCCCTTCGCATCGACCCGGTAGTAGTAGGTCACGCCCGTGGCGACGGTGGAATCCGAATAGGCGGCGGCGCCGGCCGGAACCTGTGTGATCAGCATGTACCCGGCATCGCATCCGTTCTCGTTCCGGTAGAGGTTGTAGCCGGCGGCGCCGGGGACCGCGCTCCAGCCCAGGTCCACCTTGCCCCCGCTGAGATTGGCGCTCAGGATGGCCGCCTGGAGGTCGCCGCAACATCCCGGCTGATCCGTGTTCACGGCCGAGTCGCACGCGATGCCGTGGCGGTTGAAGGCCGCATAGATGGCCGAAGCGTGCGGCGTGCCGTTGGAAAGATCGCCGTCACAATCATCCACCACCCGAAAAACGCTGAAGAGGCTCCCGGAGTTGCAGCCGCTGGTGTTTCCTCCTGAACAGGAGTAAGCCGCCCCCGCGGTGGGCCGGCTCAGGTACCAGAGCCGGTCCACGAGCTGCCAGGAACTTGCGGAATCCAGCCCCCACGCGGGGAGGTCCCTGGCGGCGAGGTCCCACAGCGCCTGGGAGGAGATGGCCGATTCGCAGTGGCCCTCATATCCGCAGGGGCCCGGATAGGAGCTCTTCTTCTCGCAGTGATAGCCGCTCGCCCCTGGAAGCTGGGCCGCGGTGGCCGGCGTGGGGTCGGAGTGCTTGGCCCAGTCGATGTCCCGCACGCCGGAGCAGGAGGTGCAGAGGTTGCCGTAGCCGCCGCACGCCGCGCCGCGTCCCTGGTAGAAGCCGTTGCCCAGGCAGGAGCTGTGGGTCTGGAGCGTGGCCGTCCAGTCGCCGTAGGTCTCTCCCGTGCCGTTGTCCGGGCTGGAACCGCCGCCGTCGTTCTGGTCCATGCCGTGGCCCCACTCGTGGAGCGAAACCCCGGGCAGCTCGCCCGTGTTGGCGCAACTGACGGATCCTCCGCCCCCGGACCGCAGGAAGTTGAGCCTGCTGCCGTCCCAGTAGGCGTTGCAGGCGTCCGGTTCGTTCACGTCATCGGTCACCTGGCCCTTGAGCCAGGAGTTGTTAGGCAAGTAGCCGAGGGCCTTCATCTTGATGAGCGTCACCTGGTAGTACTGGGTACGGGCGGCGTGGGTGTTCCCGGCGCCGCCGATGCCGGGCGTGGCGCAGTCCGTGCCTCCGGAGCCGCCGAAGTTGACGTCCCCGCTGGATGTGCTCTGGGCCAGGGGCCCGCAGTAGTCGTAGATCTTCACGTACTTGCCGTTCAGGGTGGAGGTGGCGGAAGCGCCGCTGAAGAGGCCCCCCATGTCCGCGTAACTGCCCGGCGCCACATCCGCGTAAGGCAGGGGACGGTCCGCCTCAGAAGAGGGCTGGTCCGCGGCATAGACCCCTCCGTGGACCTTGCCGTACTGGTTGGCGTCTCGGAAGGTGAGGAGGTCCCCCGAATGCGCGTCGATGCGTGCTTCCCACGTGCCCAGCACGCCGGGTTCCCGGAAGGCCATAGCCCAGGCCAACCGGTAGGAGAGGCCCTTTCCGAGGGGGACGGGGAGCCCATCGAGCGCCTGCGGGCTGGACATCGGCAGGATCACCAAGCGGCCCGGTTCGACGACCTCGGCCCTCTCGTCGGGCCATCCGGCGAGATAGCCGCCCAGGATCTGCCAAGCGGTGTCCGCGTCGATGGCGGGCCTGGGATCCAGCGAACGGATGGCGGGAGACATGTGCTCCTGGCCCACCTGGACGAGGTTCCCGTGGTTCAGGCGAAAGGCGAGCCGGGCGCCCTCCACCGGGACGCCGCCGTAGCGCCATTCGAACTCCACGAAGTAGAGGTAGTCGGAGAAGGATCCCGAGCCTTCGGGGTTCAAGACCAATTCGTCCGGCGCGGCCGCGAAGAGGCCCGCGTGTGCCCGAACGAAGTCCAGCGCCCTGGCCGCCACAAACTGGACCGGCATCGGGCCGCCCGCCGCCTCGGCCCCCGAGCCCGGATCCGCGCCGGTAAGGCCGTTGGCGCTGCCGGGGATCCAGGGAATCCCCGCGCCTTCCATGAGGTCCGGCAATCCCGTCATGCGGTCCAGCTCCACCCTCCAGGGCCGGCCGGACGCGGTGACGAAGGCATCGTAGGCCTCGATGACGCCGCCGAGCGACTCGGACGGCCGGGTCCGGGCCTCCTCCAGGGACTCCCCCTGGGTGATCACCCGGGTCTCCGGCCTCGTCATCACCAGGTCGTCCAGATTCGAAACGTTCTCTTTCACGCGCTGCGCCTGAGCGGGCATCAGCGCCATGGCCAACACGAGGGCCGCGGCCGCCGTTCCCCAACGGCCGGCCAAGAATGACGTTCGCCTCATCGGATCTCCTCCCTTGTGGCCTCCGCGCCGCCTGGCGGGAAGGCCGTTCCCCTTTTCTGTTCGATGGGCGCGGAGTCCCCAATCCACGCCCCTCCCACGGGCGAGTATGATGACGGATTTCCGCCCTGAAATCCAGGCCGGGAGGAAGATGGCCGCACCCGTGGGCCGTCTGCCGAGAATTTCCCTTCATGGCCCGCGGGCACGCCTTGCCAACCCATCGCAAAACCGGTAGCCTGAAAAACCGTAGCCCCTGTGCCAGAGCTCTCCCGCGGCGGGAGTCGGCTGCGGACCCTGTGTTGAGGAGGCCCCATGGCCCGACTGGATCCCCATTCCTACGCCGACTCGGATCAGCCCCAGACCAAGAGCCTCCGGCTCAAACTCGACGTGGATTTCGATTCCCACCGGCTCTCCGGCGAGTGCACGCTCATGTTCGGCTCGGAGGTCTCCGGCCCGCTCGATCTGGACACGAGGGCGCTCACGCTCCGCGGGGCTCGGAATCAAGCGGGGACCGAGGTGCCTTACGAATGGGCCGATCCCGATCCCATCCTGGGTCAGCGGTTGCGCCTCTCCCTGCCGCCGGGCACCGAGGCGGTGACCCTCGCCTACGAGACCTCGCCCGAGGCTTCGGCCCTCCAGTGGCTGACGCCCGCGCAGACGGCCGGAAGGACCAAGCCGTTTCTCTTCAGCCAGTGCCAGGCCATCCATGCCCGCTCCCTGGCCCCGTTACAGGACTCACCGAGGGTCCGCGTCCCCTACGAGGCCGAACTGACGGTGCCGGAGGGTCTCGCGGCCGTCATGTCCGCCGGCCTCCAGGGCCAGCATCCGGGACCCGCCAAGGGCAGGCGCACCTTCGTCTTCCGCATGCCCCAGGCCATCCCGCCTTACCTGCTGGCCCTCGCGGTGGGCAACATCGACAGTCGTGATCTAAGTCCCCGGTCCAGGGTCTACGCGGAGCCCGAGACTGTGGAGGCGGCGGCGTGGGAGTTCGCCGAGCTCGAGAAGATGATCGCCACGGCCGAGGGTCTCTTCGGCCCCTACGAGTGGGACCGCTACGACCTGCTGACGCTCCCGCCCTCCTTCCCTTACGGGGGGATGGAGAACCCGAGGATCACCTTCCTGACTCCCACGCTCCTGGCGGGCGACCGGTCCCTGGTGGCCGTGGTGGCCCACGAGCTGGCGCACTCCTGGACGGGCAACCTCGTGACCAACGCCTCCGCCGACCACTTCTGGCTCAACGAGGGCTTCACCGTCTGGGCCGAACGCCGCATCTTGGAGGCGGTCTACGGCCAGGACTACGCCGCCATGGGTTGGGCCCTCGGCCTCAAGGACCTGAACGAAGCCCTCGCGAGGTTCGGCAAGGACTCTCCCCTCACGCGTCTGCGCACGGACCTCGGGGGAGTGGACCCCGACGAGGTCTATTCGGAGGTGCCCTACGAGAAGGGCGCCCGTTTCGTGGCCCTGCTCGAGCGCACCGCGGGCCGCCAGCGCTTCGACCGGTTCATCCGCGACTACATGGACGCCTTCCGTTTCACCTCCATCACCAGCGAGGAGTTTCTGGCTTTCCTGGAGGAGAAGCTCCCCGGCCTCTCCTCGCAGGTCAATGCCCAGGCCTGGATCTACGGCCCCGGCCTGCCCGACAACGCACCGACCTTCCCGTGCCCGGCCCTGGATCGAATCCAGGCGCTGGCCGGAGGCTGGGATCGGGGCGAGCGCCCCGACGCGGCCACCATCGCCCGGTGGAACGCCACCGAGAAGCTCCTCTACCTCCAGAATCTCGCCCGCCCCAGGACGGCCGAGGAGTGCCTCTGGCTGGATACGGCCATGGCGCTCACGGGCCAGGGCAACTACGAGATCCTGGTGGAGTGGCTCTGCATCGCCGCCGCGTCGGATTACGAGCCCGCCTTCGAGAGGATCCGGCAGGTGCTCACGCGCGTCGGCCGCATGAAGTACCTTCGCCCCCTCTACACCGCCCTGGGAGGGCACGTACGCACGCGGGCCCTGGCCCGGGAGATCTTCGACTCAGCCAAGGACCAGTACCATCCGCTCTCCCGCCGCGTGATCGAGTCGGTGATGGAGAGCTACCCCAAGGGCTGAGGGCCGGGGCGCGGACCGAGGCAGTGCCGAATCCCGGCCGGCTCAGGCTCTCGCCGCCGCTCTCTTCCGCTTTTTCTCGTGGAGCTCGTGCAGCCCGAGCATGGTGAGGGCCACCAGGAGCGGGATCACGTAGTAGATGGCGCGGTAGGCGAGCAGGGCGCCCAGCACGTGCGGGGCCGGCACGGCCTCCTCCAGAAAGAGCACCACCACCGTCTCGAAGACTCCCAGCCCCGCCGGGACCTGGCTGATGAGGCCGGCGATCTGCGCCAGCATGAAGACCCCCAGGAAGGGCACGTAGGGCACGCGAGCCCCCGGCGGCAGGAGCACGTAGAGCACCGCCGACGCGAGCATCCAGTCCAGGCCCGAGACCACCACCTGCAGGAGGGCGATCCGTAGGGAGGGCACGGCGAAGTGATAGCCCTTCAGGCGGAGCGGGTGGTGGAGGAAGGCGCTGACGAGCAGATACGCCACCCCCGCGGCCAGAAAGAGGAATCCCAGGGGCCGCAGGGTCAGGAAGGGCATCTTGATCCCCCCCGGCACGTCCAGGGGCTCCAGCACGAAGACGAGCCCCCCCAGGGTGAACAGACCCACGTAGAAGGTGAGGCTGTAGAAGATCACGATCTTCAGGATCTGCTGGGAGGGGACGCCCCAGGCGGAGTAGAAGCGGTAGCGCACGGAGCTGCCCGAGACGGTGTTGAAGCCGGCGTTGTTGCTGAAGGCGTATCCGATGAAGGAGCAGAGGGCGATCTTCCTGTAGGGCAGGCGCTGCCGGATGTACAGAAAGGCCAGCGCGTCGTACTGGGTGAGGATGGTGTAGTTGGCCGCCGTGAACAGGAGCGCCAGCCCCAGCACCCGCGGCGGAAGAGCCTTCAGGCTGTCCACCATGGCCTCGAGCCCGTATTTGTGCAGCTCGTGATGGAGCACCCAGACCGCCGCTCCAAACAGCAGCGCCCCGATGAGCGCGTGCAAGATCCGCTTCGTCCGGTGCTCCAACGATCCCCTCCTGCATCCGACGCGAGGCCGCTTCACGGCCCCGCGCCGCCCTAAGGTCCGGCACACGTGACGCGGCCCATGGACCCCTCTAAGAGTCGTCCATTATGCCGACTGATCCCGCCCTTGGACAACCTCCGTCGCTAAACCCTTCCTGCCAAGGGTCAAGCTGGGGGATGAGGGATTTCGCTGGATGGCCGGTCAGCGGCCCGCGGGGTGCTGGAGGACGTTGTTCTCCTCCTCGCGGCGGTCCTCGATGTGGTAGGCGGAGACGGGAAGGGGAAGGTGGACGGACTTGCCGTCCTTCTTGACGATGACGGCGGGGGCGCCCACGACCGTGCAGTGGGCCGGCACGTCCCGGTTGATGATGACCGACTCGGCCCCCACCTTGGCCTGGTCCCCGATGGTGACGGGGCCCAGGATCGTGGCGTGGGTGCCGATGAAGACGTCGTTTCCCAGGGTGGGATGGCGCTTGCCCGTGTGCTTGCCCGTGCCGCCGAGCGTGACCCCGTGGAAGAGAACGCAGTTCTCGCCGATCTCGGCGGTCTCGCCGATGACAACCCCCATGCCGTGGTCGCAGAAGAAGCCCTTGCCTATGCGGGCGCCGGGATGGATCTCCATGCCGGTGAAGATCCGCATCACCTGGGAGATGAGCCGGGGCACGAAGGGGACACCCAGCCGGTAGAGGGGATGGGCCAGGTAGCGGTGGACCACGATGGCGTGCAGACAGGGGTAGAGAAGGAACTCCACGTTCTTGCACGCGGGATCGTTCCTCTTGATCGCCTTGATGTCCTCGAACATGGCCGGCCTTCCTAGGGGGGCGGAGAAGCCCCCTGCATCGCAACCGTATACCGAAACGGAGAGGAGGTGCAAATATTTCGCAAGCTGGGAGACACGACGCGCGAGGTGGGTAGAGGAGGAAAGAGCGAGCCGCGAGGCCTCGACTCCCGAAATCCGAAATCCGAAATCCCTGCGTGCCTTTGCGCCTTTGTCGTGATCCCTCCCCGACAGCCCTGTATCCGTCTCCGACGGCGCTGTTTCCGTCTCCGACAGCCCTGTTTCCGTCTCCGACAAGTCTGTTTCCGTCTTCGACAATCCTGTTTCCGTCTTCGACAATCCTGTTTCCGTCTCCGCCGGCCCTGCTTCCGTCTCCGACAAGCCTGTTTCCGTCTCCGCCGTCTTTGTTCCCGTCTTCGACAAGCTGGTTCCCCTCTCCGACGGAGCTGTTTCCGTCCTCGACAAGCCCGTATCCTTCTCCGCCGGGATCGTTTCCCTCCCCGGCGGTCTGGGTTCCGCCTCGGCCGTCCCCGGTTCCGTCCCGGACGGCTTTCCATCCGTCTCCGGCGACCTGCGCTCCCGTCCCCGCGGCGGTCCCCCCATTCCCGGCGAAAGGGGGGGCTCCCCCGCGGGGCCCGGGCCGGGCGAGGAGGCGACCCAGCTCCCCTGGCGCGTGAAAAGCGGTTTTCATGAAAACCGCTTTTCATCTGCCTTTCGGCGCCGCGGGCACGTTTCATCGCGGGATTGGGGTCTCTCTTTTTCGCTTTTCCAATTCCGCTCTTTCGTGCTATTCTACAGACCCGCACAGATTGCGATGAGGAGACCGCTCATGGCCAAATACATCTTTATTACGGGTGGTGTGGTTTCATCCCTGGGAAAGGGGATCGCCGCAGCCTCCATCGGGAGGCTCCTGGAAGCGCGGGGATTCAAGGTCACGATCCAGAAGCTGGACCCCTACATCAACGTGGACCCCGGCACCATGTCCCCCTTCCAGCACGGCGAGGTCTTCGTCACCGACGACGGGGCGGAGACCGACCTAGACCTCGGCCACTACGAGCGGTTCACCTCCCAGGTCTCCTCCCGCGGCAACAATTACACGGCCGGGCGGATCTACCTCCAGGTCATCGAGAGGGAGCGCCGGGGCGACTACCTGGGCGGCACCGTCCAGGTGGTGCCCCACATCACCAACGAGATCAAGGAGGCCATCCGGGCCCAGGGCAAGGAGGTGGACGTCTCCATCGTGGAGATCGGCGGGACCGTGGGCGACATCGAATCGCTGCCGTTCCTCGAAGCCATCCGCCAGCTCCAGCTCGAGGTCGGCAAGGCCAACGCGGTTTTCATCCACCTCACGCTCATCCCCTTCATCCGGGCCAGCCACGAGCTGAAGACCAAACCCACCCAGCACAGCGTGAAGGAGCTGCGCTCCATCGGCATCCAGCCCGACATCCTGCTCTGCCGGACGGAGTACCCCATCCCCCGGGACATGAAGGCCAAGATCGCCCTCTTCTGCAACGTCTCGGAGGAGGCGGTCATCACCGCGAAGGACGTGGAGCACATCTACGAGGTCCCGCTCTACTTCGCCCAGGAAGGCCTCGACTACATCCTGCTGAAATACCTGGGACTGCCTCTCCACGAGCGCCACCTGGAGAAGTGGGAGGAGTTCCTCAACACCCTGAAACACCCGGAGGACACGGTCACCATCGGCATCGTGGGCAAGTACACGCAGTACGAGGACTCCTACAAGAGCCTCGGCGAGGCCCTCGTTCACGGGGCCGTGGCCAACCGTCTCGGGGTCCGGCTCAAGTGGATCGAGGCCGAGGACATCGAGCGGGAGGGCCCGGCAGGGCCGCTGGAGGGGGTCCACGGCATCCTGGTGCCCGGCGGCTTCGGAGAGAGGGGCGTGGAGGGGAAGATCAAGGCGGCGGCCTTCGCCCGCACGCAGAAGATCCCCTATTTCGGCATCTGCCTGGGGATGCAATTGGCCTCCATCGAGTTCGCACGATCCGTGGCCAAGCTCGACGGAGCCAACTCCACCGAGTTCGACGCCAAGACGCCCCACCCCATCTTCTTCAAGCTGAGGGACCTCCTGGGCGACGACACCTACGGCGGCAACATGCGCCTGGGAAGGTGCGCCTGCGACCTGGCACCGGGCAGCCTGGCGAACAAGGCCTACGGCGATCTGCGGATCGACGAGCGCCACCGCCACCGCTACGAGTACAACAAGGCCGCCTACATGGAGCCCCTCCAGAAGGCCGGCATGGCCTTCACGGGGATGAGCCCCGACGGCAAGTTCGTGGAGATCGTGGAGCTGCCCGGCCACCCGTGGTTCCTGGGCTGCCAGTTCCACCCCGAGTTCAAGTCCAGGCCCCTGAACCCGCACCCCCTGTTCCGCGACTTCATCAAGGCCTCGTACCAGGATAAGCTGAAGCGGGAGGCGTGAGGATGAAGACGAGGAAACGGGGAAGAAGCCTCCCTCGCGTCTCGCATCTCGCGTCTCGCATCTCCCGTCTCGCATCTCCCGTCTCGCGTCTCGCGTCTCGCGTCTCGCGTCTCGCGTCTCGCATCTCGCGTCTCGCGTCTCGCATCCCCTGTCCCCTGTCCCTTTGTTGAGGCGGTCCTAAGACCATGCGCGAAGTGACCATCCGGAAGGGCATCACGGCAGGCGGGTCCAATCCCCTCTTCATCGCCGGTCCCTGCGTGATCGAATCCGAGGCGCACGTTCGGGCCCTCGCGCTCCAGCTCGCCTCGTGGGCTCGGTCGGAGGCGCTGCTCCTGGTCTTCAAGGCCTCCTTCGACAAGGCAAACCGCACGAGCCTCGGCTCCTACCGGGGGCCCGGCCTGCACGAGGGCCTCCGCATCCTCGCCGAGGTCAAGCGCGAATCGGGCCTGCCCATTCTCACGGACATCCACGAGCCCGATCAGGCCGAGGCCGCGGCCGAAGTGGCCGACGTGCTCCAGATCCCCGCCTTCCTCTGCCGCCAGACCGACCTCCTCGTGGCCGCGGCCCGCACGGGCCGCGTCGTGAACGTCAAGAAGGGGCAGTTCCTCGCCCCTCACGACATGGCCCACGCCGTGGAGAAGCTCACCGCCAGCGGCTGCGAGCGCATCCTGCTGACGGAACGCGGCGCGAGCTTCGGCTACCATAACCTCGTCGTGGACATGCGCTCCATCCCCATCATGCGCTCGCTCGGTTTTCCCGTGATCTTCGACGCCACCCATTCGGTCCAGCTGCCGGGGGCGGGCGAGGGCCGGTCGGGCGGACAGCGCGAGTTCATCCCCTCCCTGGCCCAGGCGGCCGCCGCGGCGGGAGCGGACGGCTTTTTCTTCGAGGTCCACGACGCCCCCGAGAACGCCCTCTCAGACGGTCCGAACGCCCTTCCCCTGCATCAGTTTCCGGCGCTGGTACAGAAGCTGACTCGCTTCCACACCATGGCCCACGAAACCTGAGAGTTGCGATTTCAAACACGGTAATGGCAAGGGTGCGCGTCTTGCCCGTTCACCGCCCTGTCCCTTCGTGGTAGGGTGATGGGGAGCGAGGAGAGGCCATGACCCTGGAAAGCGCGAAGAAGGTGCTCACCATCGAGGCCCAGGCGCTCCTGCGCCTCAGGGACACCCTGGACGAGAACTTTCCCAAGCTGGTGGAGACGATTCTCGCCGCCCCGGGGCGGGTGGTCCTGACGGGCATGGGCAAGAGCGGCCTGGTCTGCGCCAAGATCGCCGCCACGCTCTCCAGCACCGGCACCCCCTCTTTTTCGCTCCATCCGGCCGACGCCTTCCACGGGGATCTCGGGATGGTGACGGCCGGAGACGTGGTCCTGGCCCTCTCCAACAGCGGTGAGACGGAGGAACTGATCCGGCTGGCCCCCTTCATCAAGCGGCTCGGGGCCTTCCTGGCCTCCGCCACGGGCAACGCCAAGTCCACGCTCGGCCAGGCCTCCGACCTGCACATCACGGTGGCCGTGGACCAAGAGGCCTGCCCGCTGGGCCTGGCCCCCATGGCCTCCACCACAGCCCAGATGGCGCTGGGCGACGCGCTCGCCGCGGCCCTCATCGAGCGACGCGGGTTCAAGGCGGAGGACTTCGCCCGGCTCCACCCCGGCGGCAAGCTCGGCAAGCGCCTCATGCACGTCTCCGAGCTGATGCACTCCGGCGCCGAGATTCCTCGCGTCCCTCCCACCGCCTCCATGCAGGAGACCATCTACGAGATCTCCTCCAAGAAGCTCGGCATGACGGTGGTGGCAGACGACGATGGCCGCCTCCACGGCGTCATCACCGACGGCGACATGCGCCGCCTCATCGAGCGCCACGGCGCCGCCTTCCTCCAGATGACGGCCGCCGACTGCGCCCACCGGACCCCCATGACCATAGGCCCCGATGCCATGGCCGTCGAAGCCTTGGGGCTCCTCGAAAGCCGCAAAATCACCTCCCTCGTCGTCGCCGACCCCCAGGGTCGCCTCCTGGGCGTCCTACACCTGCACGATCTCTGGGGACTCCAGATGATCTGAGCGGGCGGACGCGCCGGGGCGCACCAGAGATCAAGCTCTGAGCCTGAGGAGCGGCCATGCTCAGCTATTTCACGATGGGGCTCACCTTCGCCTTCGCGGCGGCCATTCAGCCGGGCCCCTTCTTGGCGTATCTCATCTCGCAGACGCTGAGCAACGGTTTCCGGCGCACCTGGCCGTCGGCCTTCGCGCCCCTCCTGAGCGACGTGCCCATCGCTCTGGTGGCCCTGACTCTCCTGAGCCTGGCGCCGCCCTATCTTCTTGGGGTCCTCCAGTGCGCCGGGGGGCTGTTCCTTCTCTACCTGGCCACGGCGGCCTTCAAAGCCTGGCGGAACTTTGACCGCAGGGCGACTCCGAAGCCGGCCGGCACCGTGCTCAAGGCCGCCGGGGTGAACCTGCTGAACCCCAATCCGTACCTTGGCTGGGCGCTCGTCACGGGGCCCCTGCTCCTGAAGGCTTGGCACGAGGCCCCCGCGGCCGCCATCGCTCTCCTCATCGGGTTTTACGGCACCATGATCGGCACCACTCTCGTCGTGCTGCTGCTCTTCGCGTCGGCCGCCGGCCTGGGAGAGAGGGCGAACCGGCTCCTGGTGGGCCTCTCGGCCTTGGGCCTTGGGACCTTCGCCGCCTACGAGCTGTGGGCCGGAGCGCGCGCCTTGTGACGCCTTGGAGATCTTGCCCATGAAGTACAACGGGTGCGCTTTATCGAACCGGTAAGACCGCGAGACACCCTGACGCTGACGCACGAATGCCTGGAGGCCCGCCCCTCTCGATCCCACGCCGCACGAGGCGTGGTCCGCAACCGGATCATTCTTATCAACCAGCACGGCACGAGGGTCCTGGAATACAGGGACGCCGTTCTCGTGAGGCGCCGTTCCCGGACCGCCGATTAGTTCTCTCTCCGCGTCCCCCCCCCCACGTTGGTAGACAAGAGGGGGATCGTTCGCTATGCTGTCGCCAATTCAGGGAGGCACTCATGCGGTGGGGAAAGCTGATGGGATGGGCGGTGGTGTTCTCGGCGGGACTGCTGGCGGGGTTTGCGGCGGCCAAGGGGAAGGGGATCGAACCCTCTATCTACCAGGGGAAGGAGGCCAGGCAGGCCGGGCTCGCGCTGCTCCAGGAGGCGGAAGTGCAGGCGGGGAACGGGAGCTGGGAGCGGATCGGCGTGGGCCGCGTCTATTACCTCTCCGGCGACAGGGCGAAGGGGCAGGCGCTCTTCGATGGTGTGCTCGCCAAGAAGCCCGCCAAGGACGACCTTCAGCGGATCGCGCGGGTTTACGCCGAGGCGGGTGAGTGGGACAAGGCCGAGCCCCTCTACCAGCAGGCGCTCGCCAAGGATCCGGGGGACGACTCCATTCGGGCCGAAGAGGGCGCCTACTATAACCTGAACGGCAACCGCTCCAAGGCCGAGGAGCTGTTCGGCCTCTCGCTCGGCAAGAAGTCCGATGTGTGGAACACGCTCGACGCCGCCGGCTCCTACCTGGGCGTCAAACCCGACTGAGCCAGGCTTCTCGGCCGGACAGCCCTAGCCGCCGTCGTCCGGTCAGTGGCGACAAGCGGCTCTTGCATAGGGGCCAACGGGTGCCCTATCTTGTCACCAGAACAACCTGAATCCTCAGCATGAGAAGTTGTCGGGCCTCCTCCAGGCGAGGGGCAATCGTTCGGGAGCCGTCGAGTCTAGGGCGAAAGGAGGGTGCTTTCCATGGAATGCACGGAGTGCGTCCGGATCTTCGAGGACATCGGGGCGGCGCTGAACGCACCGGTGGACACGGAGGAGCTGCTCGGGAACATCGCCCGAAGGCTGGTGGAGCGTTTTCACGTCGCCGGCTGTCTCATTCGTCTGCTCAGCAGGGACCGGCGGACCCTTGAAGAGCTGGCATCCTACGGGCTGAGCGAGCGGTTCCTGAGCAAGGGCCCCGTGGATCCCGACCGGAGCGTCCACGAGGCGCTGGAAGGCAAGCTGGTGGTCATCCCCGACTGCCGCACCGATCCCAGGATTCAATATCCCGCCGCGCACGTGGAGGAGGGGTTCATCACCGTCCTCAACGTGCCCCTGGCCGCCCGGGGCCAGGTGGTGGGGGTGATGCGGCTCTACGCCAAGGAGGCCCGATCCTTCTCCGATCAGGAGCTGGAGGTCCTCCAGGTGGTGGCCTCGTTCTGCGCCAGCGCCGTCGTCCACGCCATGT
This sequence comes from Acidobacteriota bacterium, assembly GCA_049591295.1. Taxonomy (GTDB): domain Bacteria; phylum Acidobacteriota; class UBA4820; order UBA4820; family DSQY01; genus DTPS01. The sequence continues at coordinate 47,518 of JBAWEQ010000016.1, read as the reverse complement.
TCCACAAAGTGCTGCGCCACATCAACAAGACGGTCCGCTCCTCGCTGGATCTCAGCGAACGCCTTCGGGCCATGGTCCAGCTCATCGCCGAGGACCTTCGCATCAAGGGTTGTTTCATCCAGCTCATGGAACCCTCGGGGGTCTTTTCGCGCCGCAGTTTTTCGACGGGATTGAGTCAGGAGTTCCTGGACAAGGCCGTATTGCATTCACAGGTCGTTCTGGTTGACGTGCTGGCTGGATCCGTCAGCGCTGTTCTCGACGCTACCGCCGACCCGAGGATCGCCTTCGGACAGGAAGCCGCGCGGGAAGGGGTCGCCTCCATGCTCTTCCTGCCGCTGCTCCTGGGCCAGAAGACCATGGGCCTCCTGGTTCTTTGCACCCACCGGCCATACGAACTGTCCAGGGACGAGCTGTCCCTTCTCAAGAGCATCGCCGACGAGGGCGCCCTGGCCATCCAGAACGCCCTCACCTACGCCGCCATGAAGCGGCAGTACGATACGCTCGTGGATGATTTTCGGCACTGGGTCGACCAGAGCGGGGGCATCTTCCCGCTGACGCCCTCCTGAGCCCCCGCGCGAGGACGAACCCCGGCAGTGGCAGACGCCGCCTCCCTCGAAAGGAAGGGAGGCGGCTTTTTGCGCTCCGGCTTGCGGCCGGCGAAGCGCCGTGCGAGAGTAGCCGCGCCCGAGGGCCTCCCGGGCTGGCCGCACCGGCGGCAGCCCCCATGCCCCCGAATGGAAGCCTCAGATTCCGGAGGTGGGTGCCATGAACGCTCAGACTATCGGCAGCGGACCGCGCAAGCGCATCGCCCTCGTAGCGCACGACAACAAGAAGAGGGACCTCCTCGAGTGGGCCCGCTACAACCGGGACCTCCTGGCAGAGCACGATCTCTACGCGACGGGCACCACCGGAGCCAGGCTGGAGGAGACCCTCCAGATCCCCGTCGTCAAGCTCCAGAGCGGGCCGCTGGGCGGGGACCAGCAGGTTGGAGCCAAGATCGCAGAGGGCCAGATCGACTTCGTGATTTTCTTCTGGGACCCCCTGGAGGCCCAGCCGCACGACCCCGACGTGAAGGCCCTCCTGCGCATCGCGGTGGTCTGGAACGTCCCCGTGGCCTGCAACCGGGCCTCCGCGGACTTCATGATCTCCTCCCCCCTCATGGTCTCGCGCTACGAAAGATCCGTGCCCGATTACTCCAACTACCGGGACAGGATGAAGGGGAAAGAGGAATGAAGGGGAGGCAAGCGAGGGAGGTGACGGACCAAGGCGCCGGGGGAGCACGAGGCCGTGGCCCCTTGGCGGATGGGCTTGGGGTGCCCGCCTCGCCCTCAGCCGTTCCGGACGCGGCTGGACGGGCTGGTCAGGTCGAGGAGGAACGGGCTCTGCTTCCCAACGTCGTCAAGAAGTTCACCGACCCGGATCGAGGGAACGAGGGCAAGCTCCTCCGGCCGGCACTGGGAGGGCAGGTCGAAGTCGATCCAGTGACGGTAGCACTTGGGCTTCCACTCGAAATCCTGGGGGCCGCCTTCCCGCTGGAAGAGGGTCCACACGAAAGCGCGCGCCACCTCGCGGCCCCACCGTAGAGCCTCCTCCTCGTCGCGCGCCTCGATGAAGAGGGCCTTCGACTCCTCCTCCTCCCATCCGTACATGGGATTGGTGGCGAGCTCGTCCGGCGTCTCGTAGCAGAAGACAAATAGGAATCTCGGCATGGCTTTCTCCCGATTAGCTGGGGACCCGGCTCCTCGACGCGGTGCAACGCCCATAAAGGGAGCGGGGCTCCGCTTCGATCATGCTTGCCTTATCTTTCGTCTGCGCGTCGCGCCCGTGAAGGTTTGGCAACACGGTTTCGCCCCGTGCGGCCGCCTTCCGCGCGAGCCCCCGCGCGAGGGCCGCATCCGGCGTAGAATGGGAGAGGAGGACAGGGCACCGTGCGAAAGAGAAGAACCTTCGGGCCCATGCTTGCTGCGGCGTTGCTCGCCGCGGCGCTTCTTCTTCCCACCCCGGGGCAGCCGGCTCCGGGCGGCACGCCGGCCGATGGAAAGTTCTTCCGGATCCTGGACCTCATCAGCAAGAAAATCAACGGCTCCGTGGTCTTCAGCGGGATCATCCCCCGCTCGGTGGCCATCACGCGGAATCAGGAAGGGGCGTGCGCCATCTGCATCAACTGCCCGCGGGAGGCGGACACCCGCGGGACCGATGCGCCCAAGACCGGGGCTCCCGGACCCAGCGCCGTGGCCGCGCCAGCCGAGAGCGGCGCGGAGGCTTCCTCGGGTCAACTCCTCGTGTGCGATCTCTCCTCCCTCTGGAACCCGCGCTTCATGGACGGGAGCTTCACGTACGCCAACGACGGCGGATACGACGAGGATGGGGGGCGGTACGAGGTCTATCCCACGGCGGGTTCCGGCACCGCCACCTGCCTCCTGGGCAAGCTCCTCTTTCTCGCCGGTCGCGGACCAGAGGGGAGCGTTCTCCGTTCACCGCAGGATCTCTCCTTCCAGATCGCCCTCCGGCGGTGGGGAAGCACCTACCTGGCGCCCATCGGGGACTGCCAGCAGGCCCCTCGAAAATTCAGGGAGGATGATCCCGGGGCGCGGGAGGCCAAAGAGCAGGCCGCGCGGCACTTTGACGAGTCCCCCCGCTGGGAGGGGCGCTATCGCACCGCCTGGGCGTTCCGAAACGGCGCGACGGACAACGCCCTGCTGGACGCGGTGGCCCTGTTTGCCTCGGACGGGGACGAATTCCTGATGGCCATCGACCTCCGCAAGCTGGAGTCGCCGCAGGCCTCCTACTTCTGGGCTCCCTTCCACTACTACCAGAGCATTCACCTCGACCGCCACACCCTTGCCGTCGAAGGGGATACGGAGGCGGGAGCGGGCGGCTATCAGCCCGCCACCACCATCGAGTACCCCTACGCCGTGGTGATTGGCCAGTACGCCAGGCTCCGGCTCACCAGTCCCACGGGAGCGCCGGAGGTGCTCCTGGTGGTGGGGCCCTGCCAGGAGTGCCCATAGCCTGCCGGGCCGGACGGACGGCCACCGCTGCCTGTGACCGGCGTCACACTCCACGGTCACGCGGGCGCATCGGATCGCCGGCTCCCCGAGGCGGCTCCTTGAAACGTACGCCGGGGGGCGATTTTCTCGCTTTCCCCACGGGCGTGCTCCGGTCCGGCACGGCCGCCGCGCGCGCCCTGAAACCTTTATTTCGCGGCTTTTTCGTGCTAGGATGATGTTTAGTTTCGGAGATTGCGGTCTTATGGATGATGGGCTGGACGGACGGCTGGATGCGGGGCTTCGAGAGCGCCTCCGGCGAGTGCGGCTCCTCCTGCTGGACGTGGATGGCGTGCTCACCGACGGCGGCCTCTTCTACGGATCCGGCGACGCCGAGATGAAGCGATTCGACGTGAAGGACGGAGCCGGCATGTTCCTGGCCGGGAAGTTCGGGCTGGAGGTGGGTCTTCTCACCGGAAAGAGTTCCCCCATGGTGGCCAAGAGGGCCCAGGAGCTGGGCATCACCCGCGTAGTGCAGGGAGCCCTGGATAAGGTGCCCGCCCTCGAGACGATCCTGGGCGATGGGCGCTACTCCCTCAGCGAAATGGCCTACGTCGGGGACGACGTGCTGGACCTGCCGGTCATCCGGAGGGCGGGATTTTCGGCCTGTCCCGCCGATGCACATCCCCTGGTGCGGGAGCGGGTGGATTACGTCTGCGAGCACCGGGGAGGTTCGGGCGCCGTTCGGGAAGTGATCGATCTGATCCTAGCCGCCCAGGGCAAGTGGCGCCTCGTCCTGGAACAGTACTGGGAGGACGCGCATGCATAACCTCTTGAGCACCCTGAAGTGGACCTTGATCACCGCCATGATCCTCCTGTGGCTCGGCCTGTGCCTCATGAACCGGGAGGAGGTCTGTTCGCTGGTGATCATTCCCGGCTACCTCGCCTTCCAGCGGGTTCCCCTCTCCGTGACGCTCATTTTCCCCCTGCTGGTGGCCTTCGTGGTCTTCACGGTGGTGGGCATGCTGGATCAGGTGGACCATTTCCTGCAGGCCCGGGAGCTCAAGAAGCGCATCCGGGACCTGGAGCAGGAGGTGACCCAGCTCCGCAACCTGCCCATCCGCGAGAGCCTCCTCAGCCAGCGCACCCTGCAGGAGGAGAACAGGACGTGATAGCAACGGCCGGAGAACAGTGGGTCGTCGTCCTCATCATCCTGGTCTTTCTCTTCGGGCTGTTCTTGGGCGCGCGCCTGCCCATGCCTCGCAGGAAAGGGCGCGGTGACCGCGACCCCCGGCAGTCCCCCGGCTACATCCGCGGCATGTATGCCATGCTCACGGGAGACGTGGAGACCGCCATCGAGAACCTCTCGAAGGTGGTCGAACTCTCCTCCGATCCCATCGAAGTCTACCTGGTCCTGGGCAACCTCTACCGCCAGCGCGGTCAGATCGACAGGGCCATTCGCGTGCACCAGTCCCTGCTGACGCGCGCCGGCCTCTCCGAGGAGGATCGGGTCCTGGCTCTCAACGCGCTCGGCATGGACTTCCGCACGGGCGGCCTCATGGACCGCTCCATGAAGACCTTCCGGGAGTCGCTGGCGCTTAGTCCCAAGGACCCCGACGCCCTGACCCACCTGGTCAAGCTCTCAGAGGACCTGGGTGAATGGGGTGATGCCTACGATTACGCGGTCCGCCTGCACAAGGTCAGGCGCCACCGCGATCCCAGCACCCAGTCCTACCTCCTTGCCCAGAAGGCCCAGCGCCTGGCCGAGGGCGGGATGCACCTGCGGGCCGCCTGGGACCTGCACCGCGCCATCCGCCTCTACCCCGAGAACATGATGGCCTACATCTTCCTGGCACGCCTGCGGCTCAAGGTGGGCAAGCCGGAGAAGGCCAGGCGGGTCCTCCAGAAGGCCCTCAGGGCCATTCCCCACAAGTCCTTCATGGTGCTCGGCCTTCTCAAGGAGGTCTCCCTCCAGACCCAGGATGCGGCAGGGTACATGCAGACCCTCCATTCCCTCGCCGAGGAACACCACCAGAAGCGTGCCATGCTCCAGCTCCTGCAGGAATATCTGGACCTCAAGCGGAGGGATCAGGTCATGCCCCTCGTGCGCGAGCTGGTGAAGCACTTCGGACGGTCCCGTCTGGTGCAGAGAACCCTGTGGGACCTCGTTCGCAAGGGCCTGCTCACCCAGGAGGAGCAGGATGAGCTCACGGCCATGCTGGCCGCCAGCGACCAGATGATGGACCATTTCAACTGCATCTACTGCGGCTACAAGACTCTCGAAATTCTCCACCGCTGCCCCAACTGCAAGGAGTGGCACTCCTTCGCCGATGCGGAGTGAGGGAATGGGATCAGAGAAACAGAAAACCAGGGAGGCAGGGAGACAGAGAAACGGGGAGCCGCGGCCTCGCCGCATGGCTTAATGGCTTAATGGCTTACTAGCTTAATAGCCTATTATCCTAATCGCTTCATCGCCTGGTATTTTCAGCGCTCCAGGTCAGAGGGAACCGGAACCATGAGAGGCAGTGGCTTTCATACGATGGCCGAGTTGGCCAGGGGCCTCAGGGAGGACAAGAGGCTCCCCGGGGACGTGGCCCAGCGCCTTGCCAGCGCCTTCAGCCTGCCCGCGGCCGCGCTCAAGGTGCGTCAAGACGGGGGCTGTCTGGTGCTCTCCACCGCAGACAAGACCGTCCGCTTCGCCCTCGCGGGCATGGAGGGGAGCCTCCTGAGGTGGCTTTCGGAAGAGGGTTACTCGGACATCAGGAGCGTGCGATGGTCTGCGGGATGAGGGCGGAGGAGCTGGACCGGGTGCTCCTCGCGGCGCTTCGGGAAGACGCGCCCTTCGGCGACAAGACGACCGAGGCGCTCGGCATCGAGAAGGGGGCCTCGGCCGTCCTTCTGGCCAAGCAGCAGTTAGTCCTGGCAGGCCTTCCGGCGGCCCTGCGCACCTTCACCCTGGCCGACCCAGCCTGCCGCACCGACGTCGCGTGCGATGAGGGGACCGAGGTGGCGCCACAAACCACGATCGCCGAGGTGCGGGGGCCGCTGGCCGCCATCCTGCTGGCCGAGCGCACGGCCCTGAATCTCCTTCAGCGGCTTTCGGGCGTGGCCACGCAGACCCGCCTCGCCGTGGAGGCCGTGGCGGGCACCGGCGCGCGCATCCTGGATACGAGGAAGACGACCCCCGGCCTGCGCGCCCTCGAGAAGTACGCCGTCCGGATCGGCGGCGGGGTGAACCACCGCATGGGCCTTTCCGACGGGATACTGCTCAAGGACAACCACATCGCCGCCGCCGGGTCGGTGGCCAAGGCGGTGGCGTCGGCACTGTCCCATGCGGGGCCTCTGTGGAAGGTCGAGGTGGAGGTCCAGACCCTGGAGCAGTTCCGCGAGGCCACGTCCGCCGGAGCCCAGGTGATCCTCCTTGACAACATGAGCATCGAGGAGATGGCGGCGGTGGTGTCGGAACGCCCGCCCGGCGTCCTGCTGGAAGCCTCGGGGGGCATGACGCTGGACCGCCTCCCCGCCGTGGCCGCCACTGGCGTGGATTACATCTCCATGGGGGCACTCACTCATTCGGCGCCCGCCGTGGACATCTCCCTCGAACTGGACTGAGCCATGGACCGCGAACGGCTCCTGCAGGGCTTCATCCCGACCTGGCTGGGAAGGACCCTGGAGTTCCACGGCATCCTATCCTCCACCAACGACAGAGCCAGGGAACTCCTGGACCAGTTCGGTCCGGAGGCCCATGGGGCGGTGATTCTTGCCGATGGGCAGCGGTCCGGGCGGGGACGGTTCGGCCGCCACTGGCACTCGCCGCCCGGCCTGGGTCTCGCTGTCAGCATCGCGCTCTGGCCGTCCGCGGCGGCGGACGACCTCGCCTGCCTGCCCGTGGCGGGCTCCCTCGCGGTGCTCCGGACGCTCCAGCGCACGGCGGGCGCCTCGCCCGCGCTCAAGTGGCCCAACGATGTTCACCTGGACGGGCGCAAGGTGGCCGGTGTCCTTCTGGAGGGCCGGTGGAACGGAGAGGCATCGGCCGGACTCGTGCTGGGCATCGGAGTGAACCTCACCCACCGGCCCGAGGATTTTCCGCCCGAACTCCGGGAGACTTCCACCTCGGTCCTCGCCAGCGCGGGGCAGCGAATCGCCATGGAAGAGGCCGCCGCCGCCCTGCTCACCGAACTGGGCCCGCTCCTCGAGCTTGGGCTCAACCGCCCTCGGGCGCTCCTGGAAGCCGCCTCGCCCCATTGGGGCCACCGGAAAGGCGAGTGGCTCGAGGTGAGCGCCGGCGAGGACCGTTTTCGGGGGCGCTTCGTTCGGGTGGCACAGGACGGCGCTTTGGTCGTGAGGACAGGTGATGAGGAGAGGAACGTACGCTTCGGCGATGTCACGCGCCTGAGGAGGGCCCCATGACGCTGGTGCTCGACGTGGGCAACACCCATACGACGGTAGCCTTGTTCGACGGATCGGTCCTACTGCGTTCGTGGCGCCTCTCGACGGCGCGCCATCGCACTTCGGACGAGTGGGGCGCCCTGATGAAGAGCCTCTTCCACATCCACGATCTGGATATGGGCTCGGTGACCGGCATCGCCATCTCCTCCGTGGTTCCACCGGCGGACGCTCCGCTTCGCGAGATGTGCAGGCAGTACCTGGGTATGGAACCCCTGTTCGTGGTTCCGGGCGTCAAGACCGGCCTGCAGATCCACTACGACAACCCGACCGAAGTGGGCGCGGACAGGGTGGTCAACGCCGTGGCGGTGCTGGCCAAGTACGCCGTGCCAGCGATCGTGGTTGATTTCGGCACGGCCACCACCTTTGACATGCTCGATGGAGAAGGTGCCTACCTCGGCGGTGTCATCGCACCGGGGCTTGGCATCTCCTCCGAGGCGCTCTTCGAAAAGGCCGCCAAGCTTCCCAAGGTCGAGATCGTAAAGCCCCCACGGGTCATCGGGAAGAGCACCGTGGTCGCCATGCAGTCCGGGCTCTACTGGGGCTACATCGGCCTGGTGGAGGGCATCCTCAAGCGCATGAAGCGGGAGTTCGGCCCGGTCAAGACGGTGATCGCCACGGGGGGACTCGCGCCCGTGCTGGCCAAGGATTGCCCCTCGGTGGACGTGACCGACGAAAACCTGACGCTGGAGGGGTTGCGTATCCTCTACGAGAGGAACAAGGGGTGAGGGGACATTCGGGTAGCGAAGGGCGAGATGCGAATGGAGAGAGACAGCGGGCCTTCCCGTTTCGGGCTCTTCTCTGCCCCCTGCCCCCTGTCCCCCGTACCATGGCTCCTTTGTCTCGCCTCTCGCGCTTCGCGCCTCTCACCCTAGACCATGTCTGACGACCTCAGAACCTACTTCGAAAGGATCGAGGGAAGCTTCTGCAGCCACCGCGGCGCCCCGCTGCTCCTCTCGCCCCTGGATTTCGAGAAGGCGGTGGAGTGGTTCGCCGCGGGCATTCCTCCACAGGTCGTTGAGGAAGGCATCGCAGAGTACTTCTCCCGCCTGGCGGCCCGGAAGGTGCCGCTCCGGCGGGCCATCTGTCTCGCCTTCGCGGAGGAGTGCATCCTCAAGGCGAGGGAGGCTCACCGCAGGGCGGCCGTGGGCCGCAGCGCGGGCATCGAGGCCGGGGCGCCCCCGGGAGAGCGGGTGAAGGCGTTTCTGTCGGACCGCGTGGTACGGCTGAAATCCTTCCAGGACGGTCCGTTCGCCGATCGCCTCCCGGTCCTCGCCCGCCTCTGCGCCTCGGCCGCGGTGGAACTCGAAGGCCTGCTGCCCCGCTGCGAGGAAGCCATGTCGCGCTTGGAGGGCCGGCTGGCCCCGCTGGATCACGAACTTTGCCGGCTCGTTCTCCTGGAGGCCCCCGCGGAGGCTGCCGCCGCCTGGCGCCACTCGGGGCTGCAGCGCCTTGGCTCCCTGGCCCAATCCATGGACGAGGAGGCGCTGCGGCAGACCGTGGACAAGCTCGCCTGTCAGGCGGCGCTCCGCGAGCTGGGGTTGCCCCGCCTCTCGCTCCTCTTCATGGAGGGGGAAGGATGACCGGTCGAGCCCTCGTATTGCGCAGCCACGGCCCGATTCCCGACGCCGTTGCCGACTCGCTGCGGGCGTCGGGCATGACGGCCCTCTGGGAGGTCGGCCCGACCCAATGGAGAGCCTATTTTACCGACACGGCCCCAGACCCCGTTTACGCGCTCCGCAAGCGCCACCCTGAAATCGAGTGCGGATGGGAGGAGGAGCCGGCGGTGGATTGGGCCGGGCGCTACCAGTCCTCCCTGCGGCCGCTGGCCATCGGGCGCCGGTTCGCCGTCCTCCCCTCCCCCGCCCTGGCCAATCCATGGTCCGAGCGGATCTCCCTGCGCCTCGTGCCGGGAATGGCTTTCGGCACCGGCGAACACTATACGACCGCCTCCTGCCTTCGCCTCCTTGAGGAGATGCCTTCGTCGCCCGCCTCGGTCCTGGACGTGGGGTGTGGAAGCGGCATCCTGGCGGCCGCGTCCTGCAAGCTCGGATGCCCGAGCGTAACCGCCTGCGACGTGGATGCGGACGCCCTCCTCGTGGCAGGGGAGACGGCCGCGGCCAACGGCGTCTCCTTCCGCCTGGTTGAAGGAAGCGCCGCCCAGGTGGAGGGGGAGTTTGGCCTCGTCTTCGCCAATATCCTGGCCGAGACTCTCGAGGCCATCCTGCCGGATCTCGCCGCCCGGCTCGCGCCCGGAGGCCTGCTGGCAGGAAGCGGGATCGCCTCCGGCAGGCAGGGGGATGTCCTGGCCGCTGCTTCGTCTCTGGGCCTGGTGCTGATCGAGAGCCGAACCGACGGCGAATGGTGGACACTCCTCTGGAGGGCCCCTCTCTCCCGCATGGACTGAGGGCGCCGCTCGCTCTGGCATGCTGGGCTGGAGACTGCCCTGGCCCAAGGATTGAAGAAGCCTTCCGAAGGACGCCACCCAAATTGGCCTTATCCTTCCAGTCAATATGCGTTTCTGCATTATAAATGAAGGCTAATAATTGCTGTGCTTAACCGCTGTGCAGCCTCCGCGATCCTCCTTCTTTTCCAAGGGTTCATGAAAAATCCACAGCGTTACCCACAGTTTTATCCACAGGTTCGGTGGAAAAGCCAGGAGGCATCAAACCTTCTGTAGTACGTCCTTTCAGACGATTCAAATTGCAGAAACAAAGACGCGCTATCTCCCGCGTTTCATTCGTTTTTGTAAGGGCGGCGTAGCCACGATGGCGCGCCAGGGTGGCACACAAGGACAGAATGGAGTCGGAAGCGAAAGCGCAGAAGGCGCTCTCCGTTTTCATCACCCCCCTGTCCCCCTCTTCCCGCGGAGGGTAAAGAGCGGCGATTGCGGGCATGGCGGGCCTCATGGCTGTCCGACATGGTTCCAGACTTCTCTCAAGCAGTCTGCTTTCCGGAAGGAAGCGGAGGAAGGCGCGCCCCGGCGCCGATGGGCCTCATGCGAGGAAGGCGAGGCGGCAGCACCGGAAGCGCACTCCCTGTGCGCTGAGGATGCAGGCGCCGAAACCTGACGAAGAGGTCAGCCGGCGTGCCCCCGTCCTCATGCTCCCCGCTCCGCACTTCCTGCTTCTCCCTTCAGTCCGCGCGCCGCTCCCGCTCCTCCAGAATGCGGCAGGCGTTGCGGACCAGTCCGTCGTACCTAGCCCGCCTCAGCGCAGAGCCCCGCGTCGAATCGTCCCACTCTGCTTCGGTCATCGCGGCGATCCGTCCGGGGGCGGGCGCGAACCAGCCCTCTCTGGGTCGAAAGGCCTCCTCCCCGGCGAGGGGAGCCCGCCGGTTGTAGGGGCAGACCTCCTGGCACCGGTCGCACCCGAAGAGGTGGCCGGATAAGGCCGGAGCCTCCGACGGGAAAGCTCCCCGGTGCTCGATGGTCCAGGTGGAAAGGCAGCGGGAGGCGTCCAGCACACCCGGCCGGGGAAAGGCCCGCGTGGGGCAGCCCCTCATGCAGAGGGCGCACTCGCCGCAGCCGTCGGCCACCCGATCAGGCGAGTCCTCCAGCGGCAGGTCGGTCAGGATCTCCCCCAGGAACAGGTAGGAGCCATAGCGGGGGTGGATCAGCAGACCGTTCTTCCCGATGAAACCGAGGCCGGCTCTGGCCGCCAGCGCCCGCTCCATGACGGGCGTGGTGTCCACGCCCGCGTGCGCGAGGTAGCCGAGGCGCCGCAGCAGCCGGACCGCCGGCCTGAGCTTCGCCATCACCACCTTGTGGTAGTCCCTTCCCCAGGCGTAGCGGGAGACCCATGCCCTGCCCCGCCCGGTCCAGGCCGCCGAGAACTCCCGGCGCGTGTTGTAGGGCAGGGCCACGCAGAACACGCCCCGCGCCCACGGCAGGAAGGCCTCCGGCGCCCGTCGGAGGTGCGCCGTGGACGCCATGTATCCCAGCGGACCGTGCAGGCCCGCCGCGACCCAGGCATCGTAGGCGGAGGACTCCTCCTCCAGCCGGCCGGAACAGGTTCCCGCCAGCGGGAACCCTGCCTGCCCCAGCGCCGCCACCACCTCGTGAATGATCTCGACCCTCTCCATGGCCCCATGATACCCTCGCCCTTTCTCCAAGGGCACGTCCGTGGAGAGAACCGCCCCCCTTCCCGATTCGCCCAGCCCGCTGGCTACCCCCCGCTTCTCGCTTCTCACCTCTTGCCTTTAGAGCGCCTTGACTTGCGGAGGCCCCCGCTCTATCGTGCAGACTGTTGCAAGGGGCGCGGCCGAGCAGCCGCTGAGATGCCCATCCGCGATTCCGGTGCCGGGCAGTCCCTCAGAACCTGATCCAGGTCATGCTGGCGGAGGGATAGCAACGTACCATCTTCCCCACCCCCAGCATGGACGGGCCATGATCCGGGCTGCGATGCCCGGAAGAGGAGTCTCGCCATGTCTGAACCCATCGCCCCCACCGCCGCCCTGCGCGGCGTTTCCTTCCCCGGAAGCCGAAAGGTATACCGCGCCGGCTCACGGCCCGACCTTCGGGTGCCGTTCCGCGAGATCCCGCTTTCGCCGACCGGCGGCCGCTTCAAGCCCGACGCCAACGCGCCTCTCCGGGTCTACGACACCTCGGGTCCCTACACCGATCCGGACCAGTGGACCGACATCCGCAAAGGTCTGCCGGCGCTGCGTCGAGCCTGGATCCTCGAGCGCGGAGACGTGGAGGAATACGAGGGCCGAGAGATCAAACCCGTGGACGATGGCCGGGCGCACGGCGCTCCCCGCCCCGAGGCTTTCCCCGGCCTTCACCGCAAACCGCTCAGGGCCAAGGCGGGCGGCAACGTCACGCAGATGCACTACGCCCGCCGGGGCATCGTCACCCCCGAAATGGAGTTCGCCGCCCTGCGCGAGGGCTTCGATCCTGACGCGGTTCGCAGGGAAATCGCCGAGGGGCGGGCCATCCTGCCCGCCAACCTGAACCATCCCGAGAGCGAGCCCATGATCATCGGGCGGGCCTTCCTCGTGAAGATCAACGCCAACATCGGCAACTCCGCGGTGGCCTCCTCCATCGAGGAGGAGGTGGAGAAGATGGCCTGGGCCATCCGGTGGGGTAGCGACACGGTCATGGACCTCTCCACGGGACGGGACATCCACACGACGCGCGAGTGGATCCTCCGCAACTCGCCCGTGCCCATAGGGACGGTCCCCATCTACCAGGCCCTGGAGAAGGTGGACGGCAGGCCCGAGGAGCTCACCTGGGAGCTCTTCAGGGATACCCTCGTGGAGCAGGCCGAGCAGGGGGTGGACTACTTCACCATCCACGCGGGCGTGCGGCTCCGGTACGTGCCGCTGACGGCCAGGCGGCTGACGGGCATCGTATCCCGGGGGGGCTCCATTCTTGCGGGCTGGTGCTTGGCGCACCACCAGGAGAACTTCCTCTACACGCACTTCGCGGAGATCTGCGAAATCATGAAGTGCTACGACGTGGCCTTTTCCCTCGGCGACGGCCTGAGGCCGGGCTCCATCGCGGACGCCAACGACGAGGCCCAATTCGCGGAGCTGGAGACCCTCGGTGAGCTGACGCGCATCGCATGGGACCAGGACGTTCAGGTCATGATCGAGGGACCCGGGCACGTGCCCATGCACAAGATCCAGGAGAACATGGCCCGCCAGGTGGCCGTCTGCCACGAGGCGCCCTTCTACACGCTCGGGCCGCTCACGACGGACATCGCCCCCGGCTACGACCACATCACATCGGCCATCGGCGCCGCCATGATCGGGTGGATGGGGACGGCCATGCTCTGCTACGTGACGCCCAAGGAGCATCTCGGACTGCCGGACCGGGATGACGTGAAGGCGGGGGTCATCGCCTACAAGATAGCCGCCCACGCCGCCGACCTGGCTAAGGGACACCCGATGGCCCAGCGCTGGGACGACGCGCTCTCCAAGGCACGGTTCGAGTTCCGCTGGGAGGACCAGTTCCACCTGAGCCTGGATCCCGATTCGGCCCGCGCCATGCACGACGAGACGCTGCCCGCCGAGCCCGCCAAGGGGGCGCACTTCTGCTCCATGTGCGGGCCCAAGTTCTGCTCCATGAAGATCACCCAGGACGTGCGCGAGTACGCCGAGCGGCACGGCCTGGCCCCCGAGGCGGCCATCGAGGCGGGAATGGCCGAAAAGGCCAAGGAGTTCATCGAGACTCAAGCCGACCCCAAATAGACCGGCCCGCCGGCCCGGAACCCTGGCCGGGCCTCGGCCGCGCAATTGGGCGGTGCTTGGGCCGCGGAGCGGGCGCGCCCGCTCCGGCGTGGCCTCCATCCGGGCTCTCCTTTATTCCCTCGTAGGAGCCGCGCTCTTCTTTCGTGACCGTGCCCCAGCTTTGCCGTATACTTCAGGCAACGGCTGGAGGGGACATGATCAAGGAGGCGATGGGGCTCGTCCCGCCCGAAGGGGTCAAGATCCTGATGACCCTCTTCCTCTCTTTCCTGATCGGACTGGAGCGGGAGGAGAGCCGGTCCCGGGCGGGGCACTACTACTTCGGCGGGGTCAGGACCTTCCCCCTCATCGGACTCCTCGGCTACTCCATGGCCCTCATCTCCGGGCCCCAGCTCATTCCGCTGGCGCTGGGGTTCGGCGTGGTGGGAGCGTTTCTGCTCCTTTCCTACCAGCATAAGCTTCACACCGACCAGGAGGCCGGCCTCACCACCGAGATCTCCGGCCTGGGCACCTTCGTCCTGGGCGTGCTGGTGCAGCACGACCAGTTCTGGATCGCCACCACCATCGTGGTGATCAGCATGCTCCTTTTGGAGCTGAAGGTCGGACTCGAAAACCTGGCCCGCAGGCTGCCCAGCGAAGAGATCGCCACCTTCACCAAGTTCCTGCTGATCACCGCGGTGATCCTTCCCGTGGTCCCTGACCACGCCTTCACGGTCTTCAACCTCAACCCTTTCAAGACATGGGTGATCGTGGTGGCCGTGAGCACCATCTCCTACGGGAGCTACGTCCTGCAGAGAAAGACCCGCGGACGCGGGGGAGTGGCCCTCTCCGCCATCCTGGGAGGGGCCTATTCCTCCACCGTCACGACCGTGGTCCTGGCCAAGAAGGCCAAGGACCAGACTCGTCCGCACCTCTTCTCCGGGGCCATCCTCATGGCCTCCGGCATCATGTACCTCCGCCTGGCCATCCTGGTGGCGATCTTCAACCGGCCCCTGGGCGACCGCCTCGTCATGCCGTTCCTCCTGCTCGCGCTTGCGGGCCTCGCCGCCGGCGCCCTATGGGGGCGCAGGCGTGACCCGGAGTCTCCCGAGGCGGACTCCTCCCACGAACCCAAGAACCCACTGGAACTGCGGGCCGCCTTTCTCTTCGCGGCCATCTTCCTGGCGGTCATGGTGGCTACAGACCTCACCGTCCACTACTTCGGCATCGGTGCCCTGTACGCCCTGGCCGCCCTCATGGGCGTGACGGACGTGGACCCCTTCATCCTCAGCCTGACCCAAACCGCCGGCGGCGTCACTCCCCTGGCCGCCGCCGCCGCCGGCATACTCATCGCCGCGTCCAGCAACAACGTGGTCAAGGGCATCTACGCCTACGCCTTCGCCGACCGGAAGACGGGCATCCAGTGCCTGCTCCTCCTCCTGGCCCTCGCGGCCTTGGGTCTCGTGCCCCTGTTCTTCCTCTGAGCGACGATCCTCCAGCCGTGCGGCCGGGGTTGGATGGAAAGGGCCCTGCACGCCACGGTCCCGCATTGATGCCCCGAGGCAGGAATGGTATTCTGATACACGGGGACGAGGCCTCTCGTGTTCCCGGACTTGGCGATGGTCATCCCGTACCCCGTCGAGGGAGGTGATCCCATGACCGCCGGATCCACGCCCATCCGGGTCCCTACCGTGGCCGGAGCCTTCTACCCCGCCCACCCCCTCCAACTCAAAACCGCCGTGGAGCGCTTCCTCGTAAGGACGACCGATCCCGTCACGGCCACGGCGCTCATCGTGCCCCACGCCGGCTACATCTACAGCGGCGCGACGGCGGGCAAGACTTACGCCGCCGTCGACCTGCCCCGGCGCCTCTTCATCCTGTGCCCGAACCACACCGGGATGGGCGGCCCCCTCTCCTGCTGGTCCAGAGGCGCCTGGGCGACGCCCCTCGGCGAGGCCCTCGTGGACGAGGAGCTGGCGGCGCTCCTGATGGCCTCCGCCCCCCTCGTCCAGCACGACGAAGTGGCCCACCGCCGCGAGCACGCCGTCGAGGTCCAACTCCCCTTCCTCCAGGTCTACCTGGGAGACTTCTCCTTCGTGCCCGTCGTGGTGGGGACCCAGGACTTCGAGCAACTCGATGCGCTCGGGCGCGGCCTGGCCAGAGCCGCTGAGGCCGTGAGCCCCGCCGCCGCCATCATCGTCTCCAGCGACATGAACCACTACGAAAGCGCCTCGGTCAACAGGCAGAAGGACGAGCAGGCCCTGGATGCCATACTCCGCCTGGATCCGGCCGCGCTGTATCGGGTCGTGCACCAGCGCGACATCACCATGTGCGGCTATGCCCCGGCGGTCAGTGCCCTGGTGGCGGCGCATCTCCTCGGAGCGGACCGCGCCGAAATCGTGGACTACACCCACTCGGGCCAGATCACGGGCGACGACGCGGAGGTGGTCTCGTACGCGGGCGTCCGAATTTATAAGGAGCCGGCGTGAGGGGTCGGCTTTGGCTCTGCCTCCTGGCCATGGTCGCCCTGCCGGCGGCAGCCCAGTTCAACCCGATTCCATGGCACCCCAAGCCGGTCCCCCCGCCGGCCTCCGCCAAGGCCAAATCGGCCCGTCCCGCCACTCCGGCCGCGCCGCCCAAGTTTCACATGACCTTTGACAAGGTCACGACGGTAGCGCCCGGCGTCTACCTAGCCGAAGGGAATGTCAAATTCACCTACCAGGACATGCTCCTCACGGCCGATTCGGTGACGTACGACACGAACAAGGGGACGCTCTGGGCCACCGGCAGGGTGGCCGTGGACTTCCAGGACTTCACCGCCTCCGGAAGCGAGCTGACCTACGACCTGAACACGGGCAAGGGCACCCTGATGGACGCCTACGGGGTCCAGAAGGACGGGGACTTCACCGTATACGGGAAGGAGATCCGCAAGATCGGCGAAGGGTGGTTCGAGGTCATCGACGGCACCTTCACCTCCTGCGCGGCGGCCGTGCCCCCTTGGAGCATGAGGGTGAGCCACGCCAAGTTCCACGTGGACCACTACGCCTTCCTCACCAACCCCCGCTTCCACGTGCGTCAGGCACCCGCCCTCTATCTCCCCTACCTGATCTGGCCCATCAAGCCCGCGCGCTCGACGGGCCTCCTGATTCCCGAGATCGGCAGCTCCAGCAACCAGGGTTTTACCGTGAACAACGCCTTCTTTATCGCCCCCTCCGACTGGTGGGACGACACGGTCTACGTGGATCATTACAGCAGGGAGGGCTGGGGGCTGGGCGAGGAGTTCCGGTACGTGCCCTCCACCGACACCTACGGGTGGTTCCACGGCTACTACATCCGGCAGAACAGTGACGGCCAGAAGCGGTGGGACTTCTCCTGGGCCCACATGCAGAACTTCCGGCACGGCTGGTATTTCATGGCGAACATCAACCTCCTCTCGGACATCAACTTCTTCAGGGACTACCAGCGGGACTACACGCTGAGCACCCTCTCGGGCCTCGATTCCAGCCTCTACCTGGTTCGCAACTGGGGGCCCTACTCCCTGACCTTCAAGGCCGAACGCCAGAATCAGTATTTCACCGAGGGGCAGGACCTCGTCCAGCGGACTCAGCCCGGCGTGGAATGGCGATCCAGCCTCCATCCCCTCGTGGGCGACCTCTACTGGGGATTCGAGACCTCCGCGGACCTGTTCCACAAGGAGTGGGCCCAGTACACTCCCGCCACCCAAAAATTCTCCGTGAGCTACAACCGCCTGGACGTGCACCCCTATTTCGAACTTCCGCTCCACCCGGCCCTCTGGCTGGACATCACCCCCCGGTTGGAGCTGAGGGCCACGCATTACTCCGAGAGCCAGGATCCCTCCACGCAGCAGTACAACGCCGGCCAGCTCTGGCGGAGCTACGCCCGGTTCTCCGTCGACGTGGTGGGCCCTCGCTTCTACCGTCGGTATAAGAACTCCATCAAGCACGTCATCGAACCCTACGTGACCTACAGCTACGTCTCCCCCGACGCCCACGCCCTGAGGGCGCCCATCTTCGACGAGGTGGACCAGGTGGGGCTCAACGTCAGCCAGGTGGAGTACGGCGTGCGGAACCGGGTCTACGGGCCCAAGGGGGACCTGCGCCTGGACAGCTCGCTGTATCAGGACTACAGCTTCAAGAGCGACCTGTTGACATCGGGAACTCGGCACAGCCGCAAGGGCCCGGTGACCCTCCTCGTGCGCCTGTGGCCGACGGCCTCCTGGAGCTACGACCTCAGGCTGCGCTACAACAGCCTCACGCGGGCCATGGACGGCCAATCGCTCTCCGTCACCTATCGTCCCAGAAAGAAGGAGAGCGACGACTTCATCCGCCTGACCTACCTGAAGTCCGGTACCCTGGGCGTCAGCCAGATCACCGATCTCACGCAGAACCCCCTGTCCAAGGAGATCCGGCTGGCCTCCGCCCTGACCCTCGCGGACGGGAAGGTGAGCATCAATCCCTCCCTGGAACGGGACCTCAAGAAGAAGGCCTGGCGCGACAGGCACCTCACCTTCTGGTACCACGGAAGCTGCTTCTCCCTGGGCTTCGAGGCGGGCAAGCGGACCATCGGGACCTTCACCGATTCCGAATACCGCTTCCTCGTAAGCCTCAAGGGGGTGGGCACCGTGGTGGACCTCTGGGGCGGAACGGGTACCTATTGAGAAGAGGGAAGGCGATACTGGGATCAGGGAAGGGGGATTGGGGGATATCGGATTTGGGATTGCGGAATGGGGACTTTTGCGTTTCACCTCCCGCGTCCCGCGTCTCACGTCTCGCTTTCCCCTCCAGGCGAGTGACATGAAAGCGGACACTTCCCGGGAAATCATCCGCAAGCTTCTGCACATGGCCATGGGCCTCTTCGCCGTCGCCTTGCACTGGCTCTCTCCATGGCAGGCGGCGCTCTGCGCCCTGGCGGCCCTGTGCCACAACCTCTGGCTCTTCCCCCACTACGGGAGGAGAAATCTGGAACGCCCGGAGGAGAAGGCCCTCGGCTACTCGGGCATGATCGGATACCCGGCCATTGTCCTCACGCTCTGCCTTCTCCTTCCCGTTTCAGCCGCGGGCCTTGATCCCGTGCGCCAAGCCTCCGGCGCAGGACCCACCAACGTGCTCTGGGCCGCCGCCGGGGCGTGGGGCCTGCTGGCCTTCGGAGACGCCTTCGCCGCGCTATTCGGCCTCGGCCTGAAGGGCCCCGCGCTGCCCTGGAACCCGCGAAAGCGGTGGACGGGCCTGCTCGGGTTCATCCTGGTCGGAACGCCCGCCGCCTTCGCCCTGGCCTACTTCAGCGCCTACGGTGATCTCCGGATCTCGGGACCGGCCCTGGTTGGGCTGGGCGGCGCATGCCTCCTGGCCGCGCTGGTGGGCGGGTTGGTGGAGACCCTTCCCGGCCAGATCGACGACAACCTGACGGTCCCGCTCGCGGCGGGCCTTGTCCTCCTCCTGTTCGCGCGTTTCCCGTGGGGAGAGCTCCTTCAGGGACGGACCGTGCCCGGAGCGGTCGGCCCCCCGTCGGTCTGGGGCCCTCCCCTCCTGTTGCTCCTGCTCCTGAACGCGGCGCTGGCCACCGTGGCCTGGTACCGCCGATGGGTAACGGCCGCGTCCGCCTGGATGGGCGCTTTCTGGGGCGCTCTCGTGGCCGTGGGCCTGGGCTGGGAGGGCTACGGATTCCTCCTCCTCTTCTACCTCCTGGCCAACGGCAGCACTTACGTGGGTCTCGGCCGCAAGCGGGCCCTGGGCATCGCCGAGAGCGACGGTGGCCGCAGAGGTGCGCAGTCGGTCTTTTCCAAGGGGCTCTTTCCGGCCCTGTTCGCCCTGGTGTCCCCCGCGGCCTGCGTGGCCAGCCTGGCTGCCTATGCCGCCGACACGGTGGCCTCGGAGGTCGGGAAGCTGAGCCGGGGCAGAACCCTTCTTCTCTGGTCGCGCCGCACCTCCAGGGCCGGAGAACCGGGCGGCGTGAGCCTGGCCGGCACCGCCTCCGGGCTCGCCGCGGCAGGCCTCTTCTGCGGTGCCTTTCTCGCGGTGCTGATGCTGCAGCACGGGCTCTACGGGACGGCCTTGCCCCGATTTCAGACCGCCTTCCTGAGGTCCGACCTGATCCGCTTCGGCTTTCCCACGGGGTGGGCGCAGTTCACCCGCTGGATGCCCCTCGTCGCCCTCCTGCTGTTCGTTTCGGCGGCCATCGTCTTCTTCCTCGAGTCGGTGCTGAACGAGACCGTTGCAGCCCGCGGCTGGTTTCCTAAGCCCATCATCCATCTGCTCACGGGCGCGCTGGCCGGAGTCCTGCCCTTCCTTCTCGCCGCCGTCCTGAGCCGCCCTTCCGACATCCTGGCGCTGTGGGTGGCTCGATGAGGTGGAAGCCCTGGATCGCCCTGATCCGGCCCTTCACTCTCCTGCCGCCGCTTCTCGGCATCCTGTCCGGCTCGGCCTGCGCCTACGGCTCGGCCCATAATCCGTACGCATCGTTCACGTGGGAGCTTTTCGGTACCCTGCTCCTGGGCTCCTTCTGCGCCTCCCTCATGAACGCGGCCTCCAACATCATCAATCAGGTCTACGACCTCGACATCGATAAGATCAACAAGCCCTCGCGCCCCCTCTGCACCGGCGAGGTGACGCCGAGGAGCGCGCTGGCCGCGTCGTGGTGCATGTATGTTCTCTCGCTCGCACCCATCTGGTGGGTCGTACCTCCTCCCTACGACCAGGGCCTGCTGGCCAGGATGCGGGCGCCGTGGCAGGCCCACGCCTGCTTCTGGATCTACCTGGGGGGGCTCCTGTGCACCTTCATCTACTCCTCGCCGCGCCTGGGCCGCACCAAGCGGTTCGGCGTCTGGGCCAACGTCACCATCGCCGCGGCGCGAGGGGAGCTGCTCAAGGTAGCGGGGTGGGCCATGGTGGCCACCGTCGGCCTCTGGGAGCCGTGGTATCTCGGGCTGGTCTTCTTCCTGTTTCTCCTGGGCGCCACGTCCACGAAGGACTTCAGCGACATGGAGGGAGACCGCCTGGGCGGCTGCCGGACCCTGCCGATCACCTATGGGCCCCGCAAGGCCGCCTGGATGATCGCCCCATCCTTCGTGCTGCCCTGGCTGCTTTTTCCTTTGGGCCTCCTGCTGCGGGCTCCCTCGGGCGGGCGCCTCCTGACCGGGAACCCGCTCCTGCTCACCCTTCTGGGTGCGGCCCTCGTGCTCTGGGGGAGCCACACCGTATGGCTTCTTCTGCGCAATCCCGAAGAGCTGGCCTACACCGAGAACCACCCCTCCTGGACGGAGATGTACGGCATGATGATGGCCGCGCAAGTGGGGCTCGCCGCGGCCTACCTCCTGTAGCGATGATGATGCATGTCCAAATCGACCCGGCCTTCCGGCTCCGAACCGCAGCGGGGCCTCGGCCGCGCGCTTGGCGCGGTGCCTGGGGCCCGGTCAGAACGCGCCTTACTCCGCTTCGCTCCGCAAGGCGGACCGCTCAAGAGTGATCTGGAATGCTCGACAGCCAGGAGGGCAAAGGTGCCGGCCTGGCATAGTCCCGGCGGTTTCGGGTTATACTCTTTTGGCGAAGGAGAAACCGCATGCCCAAATCGAACGGCAAACCATCGAGAGGCGGCCTCTTCTGGCTTGGGGTTGCAGCGGCCGTGGTGCTGCCCGCCGCCCTGAGCCTGATCTTCTGGGGCACCACCCCGGCGGTGGGAGGTTGGTCCCAGGTCGGGGTTTCCTCGTCCGAGTCATCCGCCGGAATGGACTATTCCCAGAACGGGCGCCTGCCCGTGGGCGCAGCCGCCACGAGCGGCCGGTCCCTCTACCTCCAGAACTGTTCCTCGTGCCACGGGGCGACCCTCGCTGGCACCGCCACCATACCCGCCCTGAAGCGGCCCAACTGGCCGTACTCCCAGGACCGCGATCTCCTGGTCAAGATCATTCACCAGGGGCGCGGCCTCACCATGCCCAGCTTCGACGGCCGGCTCTCGAACCAACAGATCAACGCCATCGCCGACTACATCCAGAGCGAAAACGGCGCCAAGTAGGCCCCTGCCCCGGGCTTACTCGTAGCGCAGCGCCTCGATGGGATCGAGCCTGGCGGCCCGCTGGGCCGGGTAAAGCCCGGAGAGGACGCCCACGGCCAGGGAGACGCCGAAGGCCAGCACGACGGAGAAGGGCGTGACCACCGTGGGCCAGCCCGCCGAGAGCGCCACGACCTTGGCGATGAGGACCCCGAGCACGATGCCGGAGAGGCCGCCGATGAGGCTGATGGCGGCGGCCTCACTCACGAACTGCAGGGCCACGTCTCTCTGCTTGGCGCCCACGGCGAGGCGGATGCCGATCTCCCGGGTGCGCTCCAGGACGGAGGCCAGCATGATGTTCATGATGCCGATGCCGCCGACGAGCAGTGAAATGCCCGCGATGCAGCCCATGACGATGGAGAACATGCGCTGGGTCCGGCGGCTCTGCTCCAGCAGGGCCTCCGGAACCACGATCTCGAAGTCCTGGGCCCCGCCGTGAAGGCGGTCCACCAGCCGCTTCATCACCTCCGCGGCTTGTTGGGGCGAGGCGTCCTTCTTGAGGCGGACCACCACCTCATCCACGGGCGAGCTCAGCGGGTCGCGGTCGAACTTGAGGAGCGCCGTGCTCACGGGGATCTGGATCTGGCGGGCCGCGGAACCCACCTGGACGCCCTGGAGGGAACTCCCTGCGGCCCCGTCCGAAGACAAGATCCCCACCACCTCGAGCCAGATATCGTTGACTTTGAGGAGCCCTCCCACGGCGGGCCCGTATCCAAACAGCTCGCGTCGGACCTCCTGGCCGATGACGCACACCTGGGCGCTTCCCCTCTCGTCCCCGCGGTCCAAGTAGCGCCCCTCCGAGACCTTCAGACCGAAGAGTTCCGCCTGGCGCCACGAGACGCCGGCCACCTGCGCATCGTCGGCGGAGGCCTGGGCGGAGAGGACCTTGTAGGGCTCCACCTTCACTACGGGCGCCACCAGTTCCACGGCCGGAAGCGCCTCTGACACCGCCTCGCCGTCTCGCAGGGAGACCCCCGGCGATTTCTTGCGCAGCTCCTCCAGCTCATCCTTCTTCACGTCCTTCGCCCGAATGAGCACGTTGTGCAGGCCGAGGCGCTCGATCATGGCCATGGCCTGGCGCTCGGCTCCGGCTCCGATGGCGAGCATGGCGATGACCGCTCCCACGCCGAATAGCATGCCGAGCATGGAGAGGGAGGAGCGCAGCTTGTGAGCCGTCAGGTTGCCCATGGCGCTGGAGAAAGCGTCCCAGGGATTCATGGTGTTCCTCCGAGAGGCGGCCCGGCCCCTTTGGGGGACGAGGCCGGCTCCCCGCGACGGCCGGGCTCCACGAGGGCGATGACCTGTCCCGCCTTCAGGCCCTGCCGCACGACGACCCGGCCCAGGGCCCCAGGGCCGAGGACCACGGGCACGGCGGCGAAGCTGTCCAGCCAACGCCGCCGGTAGACCACGGGCTTTCCGTCCTGCTCGTATACCGCTTGCCTGGGCACCACCAGCGCCTTCGGCAGGTCCTGGACGAGGATCTCGGCCCGCACCCGTTGGCCAGGCACGAGGGCCGACGGGATGGGGCCCGAGAAGGTCAGGGTGGCCCCGAAGTACTGCACGGGCACCCCGGGAAAGCGAGGCTGCGCGAGTGAGTCCACCCGGGAGACCTTGCCCTCGAGCAGATCGCCCTTGGCCCCGTACGGTTCCACCTCGGCCTTCTGGCCGGCAGCCAGCCCTCCGGCGTCGGCCTCCAGCACGTAGACCTCCGCCTGAAGGTTCTTCGTGTCGGGGATCTCGCCCAGCTTCTGGCCTGGCCAAAAGGTCTGGCCCGGACGAGGAAGATAGCCCTGCCAGTTCCGCTCCAGGACCATCACGCCGTCGTGGGGCGCTTTCACCTCGACGGCCGCCAGGGCCTTCTCCGCGCGATCGGCGTCCTTCGCGGCCTTGGCCGCGTCGATGCGGTAGAGCTCCACGTCGGTCTGCGAGAGGGCGCCCTTGGCCTTGGTCATGGCCGCCGCGTAGGACTCCTTGGCCTGGGCCAGTTCGGTGTCGATCTGGGATTTCGCGATGTCAAAGCGGGAAAAAATCTCCCGGTCGGTGCTCTGGAACTCCCTGGCGTGGGCCAGCTCAGCCTTGGCGGTCTGCTCGTCCAGCGCCATGTCCTTCTGCGTGGCGGTCCGGGAGGCTCCCGCCTTCTCCATCTTCTCCTTGGCCGTCGCTTCATCGCCGCGGCCGTCCAGGAGCATCTTCTGGAAGTCGGAGGGGTCGAACCGCGCCACCACCTCCCCCGCCTTGACCCGGCTGCCGTCCTCGATGATCCAGGCCAGGGTCATCGCGGACCCCGCCGAGATCGGTGTGGAGACCGGCGTGGACTCGGCAGCCTTGAGCACGCCCTCCGCCCTCACCTTGACCACGAAGGGCGCCTCGGAAAGCCGCTGGGTGGGAACGGCGGAGGATCCCTTTCCCGTTACGTAGGCGCCGAGCGCCAACACGAGCACGCCCGCCGGCAGTCCCGCGGCCAGCAGCAGGCGCCGCCTCACGGGGCCGCCTCCCTCGGGGTTCCGGCGTCGGCCACCACATCGCCCGCCCGGAGTCCCTTCGTCACCTCCACCCGCCGGCCCGTTCGCCGGCCGATGGTGAGGCGGACCCGCCTGTAGCCGAAGAGCCAGCGCTTGCGGGCCACGGGGCCGTCCGGCGTTTCCAGGACGGCGCTGGAGGGGATCAGGACCGCCCCCTCCTCTCGGCCCGCCTCGACGGTGCCCGTGAAGCGCATCCCGGGCATCATCCTTCGGGGGTCCGTCCGGTCCAGAACCACCTCCACCTTCATGACCTTCAGCGGATTGGTGGGCGACTTGGGCTCCAGGGCCCTCCAGATGGAAGCGACGCGGCCCGTGAATTCGGTGTCGGGATGGGCGTCCAGGCGCAACTTCACCCGCTGGCCGGCGGCGACCTTGCCGGAATCGGCCTCGTCCACAAGGCCCTCGCCTTTCATCCGTCCCAGGTCCGCCACCTCCAGCACCTTCTCTCCCACCCAGCACGTGTCTCCGACCTTCTTCTTCTGCTCGTTCCAATCGGTGAGGTAGATGACGGTGCCGTCGCGCGGGGACTGCACGGTCATGCGGCCCATCGCGCCCTGGATCTCGCTGACGCGCGTGGCCGCCCTCTCGCGGCTCTCCTCCAGAGAGGTGAGGTCCGCCTCGCCGGCGGCCTCCAGGGCCGATTGGGAGGCCTTCACCCTCCGGATCTGGTCGCGGAGCGACGCCTCATCCAGCCTGGCCTCCTCGAGCTCGTTGGCCGATTTGAGGTCCGGCGGGACCTCCAGCTTCATCTCCACGGACCGCAGGTCGGCCTCGGCCTTGGCCAGCCTCAGCGCCCCATCTTCCCTCTGGACGGCCATCTGCGCCCGCTGTTTCACCAGCTCGGTCCGTGCCTTGTCGCTCTCGGCCCGCTTGGCGTCCAGCTCGCGAACCATGTCGCTCGTGTCAAAGCCGAGGACCGGTGTCCCCTTCTTCACGACCGTTCCCTCCGGCACCATCATGCCGATCTTGTACTGCCACACCCTGGGAACCTGGGGAGGCCCGAGGCGGTCCGATTCCACGGCCTTGAGGGTGCCCTGCAGCGGCACCTCATCCAGCATCTCCCCGCGGCGGACCCGGACCGTCTCCACGCCCCAGAAGGCGCGCCCCCAAACTCCCAGCAGGAGAAAACCGAGGAGCGCCAGGACGGCCATCCGCAGGCGCGGGCGATTCTTCCAGTAGCTCCCGCACCGCCCGGCGGCCGCGCGCGCGGCGCCCGGGAGCGCCCCGGCCACCTCCCGCCAGGGGAGCCCCGCCAAGGCATCCAGCGCCCTCATCGTCCGCTTCCGTAAGCACAGGAGAGGCGCTCTCCCTCCCGCAGGCCGGACGTCACCACGCATTCCCGGGCGCTGCACGGCCCCAGGGTCACCGCCGCCGTTCCTCCTCCCGCCAGATGGGCCCGAGGGGGATCCACGCTCAAATCCAGGGCGGCCCGCGGGGCCACCAGCGCGTCGGGGATCCGCCGGGTCTCCACGGAGACCTGCACGGACATGCCGGGGCGCATCCTCTCAGGGTCGCTGTGCTCCAGCGACACGATGACCATGAAGGCCCTCCGCGTGGGGCTGTTCGGGACCTCTTGCGCAATGGAGGAGACGCTGGCCACGCGGCCCCTCAGGGCGACCTTCGGGAAGGTATCCAGGCGGCAGATGGCCGGCATGCCGGGGAGGACCTTGCCCTCGTCCACGTCGAAGAGCCTGGCCGCCACCTCCACCCGGCTCATGTCGGGGATCCTCAAGACCGTCCAGCCCACGAAGACCATGTCGCCCACCTGGAACTTCCGCCCCTCCCAGGGATGCTGGGCGACGTCCAGAACGCCGTCGCAGGGCGCGAGAACGGTCATCTTGCCCATGGCTTCCTGGGCAGCGGCGAGGTCCCTGCGGGCCTTGTCGAGGGCCAGCCTAGCCACGCCGAGATCGGCCTCCTGCCCTTTCTGGGCCGCGGCCAGATCGTTTCCCGCCTTCTCCTCCGAGGCTTTCGCCTGCGCGAGAGCGAGCTGGCGCGCCTGGTAGTCCCGGCGGCTGAACAGCTCGGCGGGCACCCTGGCCTCGATCTCGGCCTTCTGCAGGGCCGTCTCCGCCTGCTCCCGCGCCGTCTTCGCCTCCTCGAGACCCGAGGCGTTCAGGGCCTTCTGTTTGGCCAGGGCGGCGGCGGCGCTCGCTTCGGCGAGCTTCTTGTCCTCCAGCTCGCCGGCCAGGGCGGTGAAATCCAGATCCAGGACCTTCTGGCCCTTCTTGACGACGCACCCGTCCCGCTCCATCCAGCGGATCTGGGTGCGCCACTGCGGCAGTCGCGGAACCAGGATGTCCACCGACCGGACGGCTCTCAGTTCACCCGTCAGAAGAAGGTGATCGCTGAAGGTCCCGCGCCGCACCTGCATGGCCGGCTCGTGGCGGCCGCACCCGCAGAGAACCGCGAGCGCCCCCGCGAGAAGCACCGTGACTGGGTACCGTCGCCCCCGAGCCCCCATGGCCCTTCCCCCCCGATCCGGGCTCGGTTCCCTCCGAACGAGGCCCAGGATCTTGGCAGGCAAACATGATAACACATGCACTCGTGTCTGACTATGACGGAGTTCCGCGGGTCTCCCCTGATCGCCCGCCCAGCCTCAGGACAGGAGGGACTACGCCCTGACGGGCTGCTCGCTTCCGTTCAGCCCCGAGTGGCGGAAGCCGTAGCCCCCGTAGATGGCCAACCCGACCAGGAGCCAGACGAGAAAGCGAAGCCAAGTGATCAGCGGCAGGCTCAGCATCAGGTATCCGCAGAGAATGATCCCCAGAGCCGGAAGCACCGGGGTCAAGGGAGCCCTGAAGGGCCGGACCATGTCCGGCCTCGTGAAGCGGAGGACGATCACTCCGGCGCAGACGATGATGAAGGCGAAGAGAGTCCCGATGGAGCAGAGCTCGGCCACCACGTTGATGGGGGTCAGCGCCGCGCTGACGGCCACGATGCATCCCGTGATCCAGGTCGTGATGTAGGGCGTCTGAAAGCGCGCGTGGACTTTGGAGAGGACCTCGGGCAGGAGGCCGTCCCTCGACATGGCGAAGAGGATGCGGGGCTGCCCCATCAGGAGCACCAGGAGCACGCTGGTGATCCCGGCCAGGGCCCCCACGCTGATGAGCGCGCTGGCCCATCGCATGTGCAGGACGTTCAAGACCAGCGCGATGGGGTCCGCGACGCCCAGCTCCCGGTAGGGCACCACCCCCGTCATGATGGCCGCCACGGCCATGTAGAGGAAGGTGGCCACTACCAGCGAGGCGATGATGCCGATGGGGAGGTCCCGCTGGGGGTTCCGGGCCTCTTCCGCGGTGGTGGAGACGGCGTCGAACCCGATGTAGGCCAGAAACACGATGGCGGCCGCCGTCATGATGCCCTTCCAGCCGAAGGGGGCGAAGGGGACCCAGTTGGCCGGGTGGACGTACCACGCCGTCAGCACGATGAAGACCAGGATCACGGAGACCTTGATGATCACCACCGTGAGGTTCACGCGGCTGCTCTCCTTGATGCCCCTCACGAGGAGGTAGGAGATGGCGAGGGCGATGAGGGCGGCGGGCAGGTCGAGCAGGCCGGGATGCTCGGCAAAGGGAGGCGCCGTGAGGGCCGCGGGGAGCTCCAGCCCCATGCCCTTGAGGAGGTTCACGAGATAGGCCGACCACCCGATGGCCACCAGGCTCGCTCCCACCATGTACTCCAGCACGAGGTCCCAGCCGATGATCCAAGCGAAGATCTCGCCCAGGCAGGCGTACCCGTAGGTGTAGGCGCTTCCGGAGACGGGGAGCATGGCCGCCAGCTCCGCGTAGCAGAGGGCGCTGCACGCGCAGGCCGCGGCCGCCACCGCGAAGGAGAGGATGATGCCCGGGCCCGCGTGCTTGGCCGCTTCCACGCCGGGCAGCACGAAGATGCCGACCCCGATGATGCATCCGATGCCGATGGCGGTCAGGTCCCAGGCGGTGAGAACCTTCCGCAGGCGCCGCCCCTCCCTCTCGGTCTCCGACATGAGCAGCGCCAGCGACTTGGTCCGGAAGAGCTTGTGAGCCATGATTCTCCCCCTCACCTCATGAATGGACGGCCCTTATGCCGGGGCTCCTCCGGGCAGTACGGATGGAGATGGTGGAGTGTGGAGAGTGGAGAGTGAGAGTGCAGGATGCGGACCGCAGGCCGGGCAAAATGATGGCTTGGCGGGCGCCCCACCCTCCTCCCTCCACCAGCACACGGCATTGTCCCCCAGGACAGGGGTTTTACCTCGCGACGAGGACCGCCGCAGCGCCGCCCAGAGCTGCCTGGAGTCACTCCTTCTCCCCGTCGAAGTCCACGTCGTCCGGAATCTCGTTGGGATCCTTCTCCCCGGTGTAAGGGAAGTGAACCTTGAGGCGGCGGCCCACCTCCTCCACGGCCTCCACGAGCCCCTCGGTGAAATCTCCCTTTTGGAAGTTCTCCGAGAGCCTCGCCGCGACCGCCTCCCAGAACTCCTGCCCCACGTGCTGGTGGATGCCCTCATCGCCGATGATGCTGAAGCGTCGGCGAGACGGGACAACGAAGATCAGGACGCCGTTCCGGTGCTGCGTACGATCCATGCCCATCCTGGTGAAGGCCTTCTGGGCGGTCCGGTGCACGCTGCCCCAGAAGAAATGGGCCACCGATACCCGGACCTCGCCGGACGTCATGCGCTCGGCCTCCTCGATGGCGGCCTTCACCTTCTCCGCGTCCACGATGCGCCTAAGCTGGCGCCGGCTCATTCCGAACATGAAGCGCCTCCCGTCACCACGAGCCCGAAGCCCCGCCGCCGCCGGAGCGCCCGCCGCCGCCGGAGAATCCTCCGCCACCGCCTCCGAATCCTCCTCCGCCGGCTCCCGAGAGGATCTGGAAGAGGAGGAAGATGGCGAGGGTGGGATGCGTGACGAGCAGGAAAAGGAACCCGATGAGAAGGAGCCCGCCCAGAATCATCTGCCAGATGGTCAGGCCGGCGGGCTGCCCGCTCCCCCGGGCCGCCCTGGCCGATTGTGAAACGGCGGCGGCCGTGATGGGCTCCTTCCACTGGGCGCCTCCCAGGGTTCCCAAGATGCCCTGCACGCCGGCAGTCACTGCCCCGTCGTAATCGCCGGCTTTGAGCTTTGGCAGCATGGCATCGTGGATGATGAGCCAGGCCGTGGCGTCGGGAAGTTGGCCCTCAAGGCCGTAGCCCACTTCGATGTGGAGAGATTTGTCCTGGGGAAAGACGAAGAGCGCGACGCCGTTGTCCTTGCCCTTCTGGCCGATGCGCCACGCGGCGAAGGCCTTGACGGCCCAGTCGTCGATGGGCACGCCGCCCGTGGTGGTCCCGATGTAGACGATGACCTGGTCTCCCGTGGCGCGCTCGAAGGCCTCGAGCCTACCGTTCAACGCATCGAGAGTCCCCGGGCTCAGAACGGCCCCGGCGTCCGTGACCCACTGCGTGGGTGCCGGCGGAATGGGCGTGCCCACGGCGCCCGTCCAGACCGTAAAGGCCAGCAAGGCCGACAACAGGAAGAAGAGTCGCTTCAATCGCATGATGGTAGCCCCACTCGAAGGGGAGAGTTCAGGTCGCTTCCGATGCCACCTTCATCCGCCGCGGTCTTCGTTCAGAACTGGACCTTCGGAGCCGTCTCGGCGCCGGCCTGGGCCTTGAAGTAAGGCTTCGGGTTGAACCGGCTCCCGAAGAAGCCGGCGATGATGTTGGTGGGGAAGCTCTGGCGCCTCGTGTTGAAGGCCTGGGCCGTCTCGTTGAAGCGCATGCGCTCCACGGCGATCCGGTTCTCGGTCCCCTCCAGCTGAGCCTGGAGCTCCTGGAAGTTCTGGGTCGCCTTCAGGTCGGGGTAGCGCTCCACCACGGCCATGAGGTGGGACAGCGCGGAGGAGAGGCCATCTTGGGCCTGCTGGAAGCGGGCGAAGGCCTGGGGGTTGTTGGCTATGCCCTGCAGTCCCTGCGCCGAGATCTGCCCCACCTTGGAGCGGGCCTCCGCGACCTCGGTGAAGGTGCTCTTCTCAAAGGCCGCAGCGCCCTTGACCGTGGCCACCAAGTTGGGGATGAGGTCTGCCCTTCGCTGGTAGACGTTCTCCACTTGGGCCCACTGGGATTGGACCGCCTGGTCCAGGGTGACGAGGGAGTTGTAGGTGGTGATGGCGTAAAGCCCGACCGCAAGGCCAAAGAGCACTAGAATGCCGATGAGTCCTAGGGCCACCCATTTGAACATGCGCGCATCTCCTCTGCCTGCCCCGTGCCAGGGGCTTGGTTCCATGAAGCATAGCACAGAGCGGGGAGAGCGGAGCGGGAAGCAAGGAGTGAGGCGCGGAGGGTGCTGCAGGAGGCCTCTCCAGAGGCCGATGCGCCGTGCTGCCTCCCCGCTCGCGCTCTGGAGAGCGCTCCTACATCACAGGAAATTCCATCGCGCAATTTGGGACAGAAAGGCGAACCCCTGGATGGAGGAAACGGTGACTGGGGGTGGCGGCGGGTTGTGGGAGCGATCGCCAGATCGCGAAAGAGGGGAAGTCGCCGTCGGGCGACGGCTCACACACCGTGCCCTCGCCTTTCGCCATCTTTGCTTTCTTGGTGGCTTGGTGTCTTGGTGGCGAATCTGTTCTTTGCGTTTTCCGCTTTTCGCCCGGCTTTTGGTTATACTCTTTCTGCCGCCATTGGTTTAGCGCGCGGCGCTGGGGGGCTGGTCATGGGCAGGCGTTTCACCATCCTCTTCGCGGATGACGACCTCGGGGCCTACCGGCAAGAGCTCCAGGGGTATTTCGCCGCGGCCGAGCCCCAATGGGACCTCCGCTTCGCAACCAGTCTGAAGGAGGCCCTGGCCTGCCTCTCCGCCGAGCGCGTGGACGCAGTCGTGCTGGACGTGGAGCTGACGCCGGGCGGCAAGGAGGGCATCCAGCTCCTGGTCCACCTGAGGCGCTACCAGGTCAATACTCCCATCATCGTGCTCACGGACGTCTCCGACGCCCGCGTGATCCGGGATGCCTTCCTCTCCGAAACGCTGACGGAGGACTTCCGGCGCCAGGAGGTGGACCCCGACGGTTTCCTCTTCAAGGAGGAGATCCTCGCCAACCGGCGCTATGACATCCTTCACTGGAAGCTGTCCCGGAGCCTCCACCATTACGGGCGGGTGGCCAATGCCAGGGGCATCCTCGTGACGCACGGCACGGACACCATGGCGTGGGGGCTCTGCTATCTGCGGTACGCGCTGAAAAACCTCACGGCCAACGTGGCGGTGACGGGCTCGCAGGTCCCCCTGGAGGGCTACTACTCCCTCTCCGACGCGCTCGGCAATCTCAAGACCTCCCTCTACCTCCTGACCCGCCTGCGCCCCGCGCACCTCTTCGCGGTCTTCAACAACGGGCAGAGCATCTTCTCGGGAAGGCTCACCAAGTACCGGAAGTGGCACACCGACGCCTTCGACGGCCGGGTGGCCGCCAGCGCCGGCCCCGAGGGCGTCCACACGCTCCGCAAGGACTGGGTGATCATCCCCTACGAGGACCAGCGGTTGGAGGAGCTCCACCTGGTGCGCACGGGCGGCACCATCGAGTCCCAGCGGGACTCCCAGGCCGAGGGAGCCCTCAAGCCCACCGGCGACTTCGTGTGGAAGTACCTGAACGACGCCCTCTCCGAGTTCTTCGCCACGGCCGTGCGTCACGATCTGTACGCCCTCGACTCGTCCAACATGTCTTTCGAGGAGTGGGCCGGCGTGGCCGGGGAGATCGAGCGGATCGGCGTGGCCTCCGCCGACACCCGATTCGACCTCTCCGTGAAGCCGGTCTACGCCAACCCCCTCTTCACCACCGAGGACTACCGACGCCAGTTCTCGGCCTGCGGGCGCGGCGCCATCTTCGCCGGCTACGGGGGAGGCAACGCCAACACGCTGGAGCAGAGCGCCCGCTCCGTCCTTCCGGCCCTTCGTGAGGCCGTTCGGGCGGGCACCTTCGTGGGGATCACCTCCCAGGTGCCCCTGGAACCTTACGACGCCGACTACGACGCGGGCCTGAGCCTGCTGGAAGCGGGGGGTGTTCCCTGCGGCGACCTCCCCATGGCGGACGCGCAGGTCAAACTGAGCTACATCCTGGGCCATCCCGAGGAGCTTCGGGCCGCCGCGGCGGAGTCGGGGCTGCCGGAGGGCCTTCTCGTGACCGCCGGGTTCCTCTCCGGCGTGAGCATGCGCCGCGCCCTGGGCATGCAGACCTTCATCAAGCTCAAGGAGAGCCAGGGCATGCCGCTGCGCCTGCTCCCCGACGACCCCTTCGTCTCCAAGCCCTTCGATGTGGGATTGCGGACCGTGGTGGAGGCCTGCGCCACTTGCCCGCGCTGAACCCAGGACACCACCCAGGTCCCGCGGGGCCCCTCTATTCCCCCAGCTCCTCGCGCTCCTGGCTGTTCAGCCGGGCCAGGGCGGAGCGGTAGGGCCAGTCCTCCAGGAATCCCTCCTCCTTCAGGATGCCGAGCTTCGAGCGGTGGAATTCCCAGTAGTCCTCCGTGCTCAGCTCTTCGAGGCGGTCCGCCAGGTGGACCAGGCGGGCGAACCACTGGAGGATGGACTGGAGTTGCGCCCTCTGCCACCAGGGCATGAAGGGGGTGCGGATGGGGGTGCCCTGCACGGGCAGCTGGACGGCTATGGCCAGTCGCGCCACGGCGAAGAGGACGAAGGCGAGGTTGGCCCCGGTCAGGGCCAGAAGCGCGTGCCAGAGGGTCGGGTCGCGCCCGGCCACTCCCTCGACCAGCAACCCGAGAACCAGGAGCCCCGAGGCGGCCGCTCCGCCGAGGCTCACCCACGGGACCCGCCACACGAGCCGTATGGGTGACTCCAGGGCCATGAGGGAGTAATACTCCCGGCGCGCCTGTCCAGCGATTCCCTTCCATTCCAGGACCAGCCGGTCGTAGACGAAGGAGCAGCGCCACCTTCTGGCCCGCCCGGTCCACTCGCAATGGCCAAGGTCCAGGGCTTCGAAGACGCTCTGCAGCGGATAGCGCTTCTGCTCGACGCGCCGCTGCAGCTCGGCGATGAAGGAACTGAAATCCTTCCCGGGCAAGCCGTGAAGCGAAAACAGCTCCTCCCCTTCGTATCCGTAAGCCCAGACCGAGAGGAGGGATGCGCGCCAGAGCAGGAGGAGCCAGGCGGCCGTCATCGCCCCTCCGGCGACCGCCATCGTGGCGTAGTCCAGGGCCACCAGGAGGGCCGCCGCGGCGAAGGCGACGCTCACGGCCGACAGGACCAGGAAGGTCCGCAGCGGGAAGGTCTGGCGGTGGTAGGTGTCCCAAATCTCGTCGTAGTACACCATCTCGCTGTGGGTTTGCACCCCGGAGGTGTACTCCTCCTCCACCACGCCCTCGGGCATGAGGGTGAAGCAGACGCGCGTCCCCATGTGGGGGCGCTCCTCGTGTCGGAACGACGGCTCAGGGTGCAGGGCTTCCCTCCAGGATGGAGGCCACCAGGGAGCGCGCGAAGTCCCTGGCCACCACGTCGTAGGCAACCACCTCCTGATTGTAGTAGGAGGCCGGATTGGGAGAGGTCTCGTAGACCTCGTTGAAGCGGTACCCCGAGGACTCGAAGAGGACCTTACCTTCGGCGGTGACTAGGCGGACCCGGGCCGTCATGGTCACCTGGTAGCGGTTCGCACGTCCGGCGGCGTCGTAGGACAGGGGCGCCACGCCGTAGCCGGTGATGGCGCCGGTCAGGATGGCGTCGGCCCCGGCCTTGGTGGACTGGACACGGACCCTGGCGCGCTGGACAAGCTCCCGAGTGACGGCCTCGGTGACCCGCTGCTCCAACTGGACCACGGGCACCTGGCGCTCAAAGGGGAGCACCGCCACCGTCTTCACCGTGGGCGGAAGGGCTCCCGAGGCACCCAGGAGCTGATAGCCGCAACCGCCGAGCAGGCCCAGGAAGGCGAGCCCGAGAACGAACCTCATGGGACGCCGCACCACAACATTCGGTAGAGCCATCTCATCGCACCACGAAATTCACGATTCGTTTGGGCACCACCAGCTCCTTGATCACCGTCTTTCCCTCCAGTTGGGCACAGACCTTCTCGATGGCCCTTGCCACCCGGAGCACCTCCTCGTCCGACGCCTCCGCGGGCACCCTGACCTGGCCCCGCACCTTGCCGTTGATCTGGACGGCCATGGTCACCTCCTCCTCGCGGGCGATGACCGGATCGAAGCAGGGCCAACCGGTGTCCACCAGAAACTCCCGGTGACCGAGGAGCTCCCACAGGGCGTCGGCGGCGTGCGGACAGAAGGGCGACAGCATGCGGACGAGGCTCTCCACCGCCTCCTTCACGACGAACCTCTGGGAGGGGGTCCCCCGGTAGGCGGGCAGGTAGCCCTGCAGGGCGTTGGTCAGCTCCATGAGGCTGGCGATGGCGGTGTTGATCTTCAACCGGTCCGAGAGCTCCGCCGTCACCTTCGCGATGCTCTGGTGGGTTTTCCGGCGCAGCGGGTCCACCTCTGGGCCGGCCGGCTCCTCGACGGGACCGGCCAGATCGCCGGCGAGCTCCTCGACGGTGGCATAGATCCGGTTCAGGAATCGGTAGGCGCCCTCGGCGCCGGCCTCCTTCCAGTCCAGCCGGTCCCAGGGCGGCGAGAGGAAGAGGATGTTGAGGCGCACCGAGTCGGCGCCGTACTTTCCGATCATCTCGTCCGGCTCCACCAGGTTGCCCAGGCTCTTGCTCATCTTGGCGCCGTCCTTGATGACCATGCCCTGGCACATGAGGCGCTTCACGGGTTCGCCGAAATCCAGCAAGCCCAGATCCCTCAGCACCATGGTGAAGAAGCGGCAGTAGATGAGGTGCATGGTGGCGTGCTCGATGCCCCCGATGTAGAAGTCGATGGGGTTCCAGTATCGGACGGCGGACCGGTCGAAGGGCGCCTCCGCCTCTCTCGGGCTGCAGTAGCGCAGGAAGTACCAGGAGGAGTCCACGAAGGTGTCCATCGTGTCCGTCTCCCTCCGGGCCCTCCCCCCGCACTTCGGGCATGCCGCGCCGAGGAAACCCTCGTGCCCGGCCAGGGGGCTCTCGCCCTTGCCCGTGAAGGTCACGTCCATGGGCAGGAGGACGGGCAGCTCGGACTCGGGCACCGGCACGGTGCCGCAGGCGTCGCAGGTGACCATCGGTATGGGCGTCCCCCAGTAGCGCTGCCGGGAGATGCCCCAGTCCTTCAACCGGTAGGTCACCGTCAGCTCCCCCGTACCCCGCTTCCGCGCCTCCTCGGCCATGGCCTTGAGGGCCTCTCGGTTGGCCATGCCGTCGTAGGGGCCGCTGTTCTCCATGATGCCGTCCGCGGCCACGGCCTCGGTCAGGTCGTCGCTCTTCAGGGATCCGCTCTGCACCACGATCCGGATCGGCAGCCCATACGCCTTCGCGAATTCGAAGTCCCGCTGGTCGTGCGCCGGTACGCTCATGATGGCGCCCGTGCCGTACTCCATGAGGACAAAATTGGCCAGGTAGATGGGGATGGCCTCGCCGGAGAAGGGATTCAGCGCGTAGGAGCCCGTGAAGACGCCCACCTTGTCCCGGGAGGTCGTGCGGTCGTGCGTGCTCTGGGAGCGGACCTGCGCTCGGAACGCCTCAACCTCCGTCCGCCTCTCCCGGGCGATGACCGCCTCCGCCTCGGGATGCTCCGGGGCGAGGACCAGGTAGGTGGCGCCGTAGATGGTGTCCAGGCGGGTGGTGAAGATCCGGATCTTGCGCTCCTGGCCGGCCACCGGGAAATCCACGAGGGCCCCCTCCGACCGGCCGATCCAGTTGCGCTGCATGGTCACCACCTCGGGCGGCCAGTCGGTGAGATGGTCCAGGCCGTCCAGCAGCTCCTGGGCGTAGTCGGTGATGCGCAGGAACCACTGGTCCATCTCCCTGGTGACCACGGGGTTGTGGCAGCGCCAGCAGGTGCCGCTTTCCACCTGTTCGTTGGCCAGAACGGTGGCGCAGTCGGGGCACCAGTTCACGGCGCGCTTCGCCTTGTAACAGAGGCCCCGCTCGAACATCTTGAGAAAGAACCACTGGTTCCACCGATAGTACTCGGGCTCGCAGGTCCGGACCTCCCGCTCCCAGTCATAGAGGAACCCCAGCCGCTGGAGCTGCCCCTTCATGGTCGCGATGTTGGCGTCGGTCCAGGCCTTCGGGTGCGTGTGGCCCTTGATGGCGGCGTTCTCCGCCGGCATGCCGAAGGCATCGAACCCCATCGGATGAAGGACGTTCTCTCCCCTCATCCTCCGAAACCGCGCCACCACGTCGCCGATGGTGTAGTTTCGGACGTGGCCCATGTGGATCTTGCCGGAGGGATACATGAACATCTCCAGGCAGTAGAACTTGCCGCCTCCCTCCTTCTCCTCCGTTCGGGCCACGCCCGCCTCCTGCCAGAGTTTCTGAAAGCGGGTCTCGATGGCGTGCGGATCGTAGGCCATGATGAAAGCCTCCTAAATCCTTCTATGATAGGCCTTTTCCGCGCTTGGCCGCAAGGGGAGGACCGTGGAGGGAACGAATAGGCGAATGGGGATTGGGGACTATAGAAAAGCAAACCACAGAGGCACAGAGCCACAGAGGGAATTGCGAATTGAGGGAACTACGAGGCCGGGGGGACGATGGGGGATGGGTACGACAAGCGGGCCCTACCCCTCATCCATCATCTTTCATCCATCATCGTCCCTTGTCCCTTGTCCCCGGAATCCCAAGCGGAGGGCGAGAAGGCCACCGCGCACTGCGGGGTTCACCTCTCACTCCGCGCAGGCGGCTATCGCGTGTAGCTGAAGCAGGCCGATTCCAGCCCGCCCGGGTTTCTGACCGTCACGCAGACGGTCGCGCCCGCGGGCACCATGGCCTTGAGGGCCCCGCCCTTCTTGGCCACGAGCACGTTGCCCGACTTGTAGGCCACCTGCGGAACCGACACGCCGTTGATGAGCACCTGGCAACCCGCCACGAAGCTTTGGCCGCTGACCTTGAGCCGGAACGGACTGGGCATCTTCTGAACGCCCGTCACCACCGGGGTCCCCGGCACATTGCCCACATGGATGACCAGATGCGAGTCGCTGGCCGCATGGCCCGCCGAGTCCGAAGCGGTCAGGGACACGGGGTAGTCGCCGTCGGAGGCATAGGTATGAGCGGGGGCCTGGGCGGTCGAGGTCCCTCCGTCACCGAAGTCCCAGGAATACTGGTAGGGAGGGGTTCCGCCCGAGGCCGTCGCGGTGAAGGCGACCGCCAGGGGAGACGATCCCACCGTGGGCACGGCGGCGGCCACGACGCCGAAGTTGGAGTTGGCGTTGATCTGCAGATGGCCGTCGCTGGCCGTGGCTCCCGCCGAATCGTGCGCCGTCAGGGTCACGGCAAAGGTCCCTTCTGCCGTATAGGTATGCTGAGCGTTCTGCGTCGTCGCGGGGGCGGAACCATCTCCGAAATCCCACGACCAGGTGTAGGGCGCCGTGCCGCCCGAGGCCGCGCCGGTGAAGTTGACCGTCAGGGGGATGGGCCCCGAACTCTTGTCCGCCTGAGCGGAGGCGGCCAGCGCCCCGGGGGCGCTCACCTGAACCACCAGATGGGAATCCGTGGCGGTCCCCGAGGCCGAATCGGTGAGAGTCAAGGCGACATGGTAGGTGCCCGCTTGGGCGTAAGTGTGGCTCACCGTTTGGCCCGATCCGGTGGTTTGGTCTCCGAAATCCCAGGCATAGGCGTAGGGCGGAGTTCCTCCCGAGCCGGTGGCGGTGAAAGCCACGGCGAGGGGTGCGTTCCCCGTGAGCGGGGTTCCCGCGGCCACCGCCGCCAGGGTCCCCGATACGGTGATGGAGAGACTCTTGTCCTGGCTCTGCGCGCCGGCCGAATCGGTGACCGTCAGGACCGGCTGGAAGGTGCCCGCGCTCTGGTACGTGTGGCTGGGGCTCTGGACCGTCTTGTGGGCCGTCCCGTCACCGAACTTCCAGTCCCACGTGTAGGGCGGACTTCCGCCCGAAGCCTTGCCGGTAAAGGCCACGGCCAACGGCGCGGCCCCACTGGTGGGATCGGCCTGGGCCGAGGCCGCCAAGGGCACGGGGGCGGTCACCTCGTAGTCGAAATTGATCCCGCCCGTGAAGAGGGTGTAGGCGCCCAGGAGGTTGCTCCCGGGGCCGTTCAGTCCGAACACCGTCTTGGTGGGACTGCAGCAGGTCGTTCCCGAACAGGCCGGGACCGAGGGCGCGGCGACGGTGCTGTGGCCCGTGGCCAGAGTGTAGGGCAGGCTTCCGCTGCCGGTGGCCACGACCGAGGCGTAGGAACCGATCTGGATCGAGCTCGCCGAGGCCGATTCCATCAGGAGGCTGTACTTCTGGTCCGTCAGTACGACGACCGGTCCGAACTGGCCGGTGCCGCAGATGGGGCCGCCCGTGGTTCCCACGAGGGCACCCCCGTAATAGATTTGAATCCCGGTCGCCTGCGAGTAGAGGTCGAACGGGCTTCGGGCGGCCGGCAGGAGGAGCAGATCCCCCGCGTTGAAGTAGAGCCCCACGCTCGTGTCCCCGTACCCGTCGTGCAGGATGACGTTGCCTTGCCCGGAATTGACGAGCAGGAACAGATACTGCGGGGTCGGGTTGGTGCCCGCGGTGAAGCGGACGTGATCGCCGTTCAGGAGGGTGTAGCTCCCGTCACACCGGCCCCCATTGAAGACCGCCTGTCCAACCGCGGCGAGCGGGAAGGCGGCCAGGAGGAGGGTGGCCGCAGCCATCAGCCAGCGCTTCATCGCATCACCTCCGTGCTGCCCATAGTATAGGCCAATTCCCGGCGATGGTGGAGCGGGCTTGCCGCCGGGGTTTGGGAACGCTACACTTCAGGCGGGGAGGAAGTCATGTCCAAGGCCAGGCTCGGTGATCTTCTGCTGGAGGCCAATCTCATCGACGAGGTGCAGCTCCGCATCGCCCTGGAGGAACAGAAGCGGAGGGGTACGAAGTTCGGCTCCACCCTGATCGCACTCAATTTCATCGACGAAACGGTGCTCAGCGCCTTTCTCTCCAGGCAGCTCGACATGCCGTGCGTATCCCTGAGCAACATGGAGATCTCCCCCCGGGTCCTCTCCAAGGTCGGCCGGGATCTGGCGTGGGAGCAACAGGCCGTCCCCATCCGGCTGGAGAGGGAGAAGCTCTACGTGGCCATGGCCGACCCGCTGGACGTGGAGGCCATCGAGACCATCGAGCGCGCCTCGGGCTTCAGCGTGGTGCCGATGATCGCCCCCCAATCCAGCATCCGAAGCTGCCTGGCGAGGCACTACCCCGACCCCGAGCACACCCTTTCCGAGGTCCAGAGCGCGGTGGTGGGAGTCTTTCCCGAGCTGGTCCGCGAACTCAACGAGATGGACGTGTTCGAGCCCCACTTCCAGAAGATCCTCGAACGCCTCGACCATCTGGAGGGGCGCCTCGACCGCATCGAGGCCCTCCTGCTGAAGGGCCGCTGACGACCAGCGCCGCAGGCGTTCCTCCCCGAAGCGATCCTATTTCTTGCAGTGCTCTTGCTCTCCCGCCGGCTTCTGCATGAACTGGCCGTCTTCCAGAACGATCTCGTCCTCGTAGCAGTGGGTCAGGACCGGCACGTCGGGGACGCTCGTCAGGGAATCGACCCCGTCGGAGCCCGTGCAGATGAGCACGAAGGACTGGTTGTCCTGGCTCACGCCATACTGGTATTGGTGCCCCCACGGGTCCTTGGGCAGCGCTTTGATGTACTGTGGGGTTAGATCCTTGGACAGGCTCGAGAGGTCCACGATGCTGTAGTAGCTGTCGGCGTTGTGGCCCGGTGCCGGGTAGCCCCCGCTAGCGTTCTTGTAGCTCTCCAGGGCGCCCGCCACCGCCTGCATGGTCACCATGGCCTGGGCCTGGCGCGCCCGATCAGCCGCCTGGCCGAGCCTCGGCTTGACATAGAAGTAGCCCACCACGGCCGCCAGGATGCAGAAGAACAGCAGAGCCACAAGGCCGACGAGAGATCCGATCAGACATCCCCGCTTCTTGCCAGCCTTAGCCGCGGGCGGAGGTGGACCAGCCGCCACGGGGGCGCCGGGCGGCACTGCCGCGGCGGGCGGTTCCGGTGGCGAGGGCGGCGGAGGCGCCGGCCCATCGGGGGCAACCCTCAAGGGCTCCGTAAGCGGAGTCTGAGCCGGCGGAGCTTGCACGGGCGGCGGTGCCGTCTCCACTTCGCCGGGCGGCGGCTGCCCGCCCGCAGGCGCGGGCTTGGGTGCACCGCACTGGTTGCAGAATTGGCCCGTCTCTGGGTTCTCGGCGCCGCACTCGCAGGTCCATTCCATGCCAACCTCCCGGAAGGTCCTTACCCCTGGTTCGTGGCCAGCCTTGATGCTCGGCCAGTCTAACCGATGCCCGCGCAAAAGGAAAGGCCGCGGGGGCTTGCGCTCCCGCGGCCTTTGGGTCTGCTTCCGACGGGCGTGCTACTTCTTGCCCTTGATCTCCTTCAGGAGCTTGGCCACTTCCTTTTTCTTCGCCTCGTCCTGGGAGACCTTCATGTAGGTTTCGAGGACCGGCACGGCCTTCGCGTAGTCCTTGAGCTCCAGGTAGCACTGGGCCTTCCCGAGCAGGGCGCGCTCCTCGTTGGGCCGCAGGGCCAGGATCTGGTCATAGGTGGCCACGGCGTCGTCATACTTTTTCAGTTTCATCTGGCTGACGGCGATGTTGTGCAGGACCGCCGGCTTGTAGAGGTCGCTCTTGGTCACCTTCACGTAGTCCTGAAGGATGGGGATCGCCTTGTCGTACTTCTCCTGCTTCAGATACAGCTGGGCCAGGGCGAGCTTGGGGGTGTCCTCGGCCGGCTTGGCGGTCACGGCCTTCTGGAGATAGGGCTCGGCCTTGTCCAGATCCCCCTTCTGCATGAGCATGACGCCCACGTCATACGCCACGTCCTTGAAGCCGGGGTTGGTGGAAACCAGCTGGTCATACTGCTGCATGGCCTCCGGCATCTTGCCCATCTTCTCGTACAGGTGGCCCAGGTCGTAACGGATCTCGTCCTGCGTGGGGTCGATGGCCAGGATCTTCTGGTAGGTATCGACGACCTTGTCGTCCTGGTTCATCTCGTGGTAGCAGGTGGCCTCATACTCCAGAGCCTTGACGCCGAAAGGATTCAGCTCGGCCGCCTTCTCGAACGCGGTGAGGGCGTCCGGGTACTGCTTGAGACTGAAGTGCGCCACACCCAGATCGATGTAGAGCCCCTCGGTGACCTGCTTGGCCGCGATGAACTTATTGGCCAAATCGATGGCCTTCTGGTATTCGCCCTTCGCGATCAGGTCCTCGATCTTCACGCTCTCCTTGCTCTGCTTCTCTTTCTCTTTGTCGCTCTTGCCCGTCTGGGCCCAACAGAGTGACGCGGAGAGAGCGAGAGCAACGACCAGAAACACCGAAAGAAAACGACGCATACAAATTCCTCCTCTTTGCCCCCCTGGGCACAAGAGCCTAAAGTACACCCCCTTTCGACGCGCTGTCAAATCCAGGCCCAGCGGACCTTAGCCGCCGCCACGCACCTCCCGGGGAAGACCGCGGCCCGCCTGCGGCCCCGAAGGCAGGCCGATCGTGAAAGGCCTGGAATTATCTTGCCCGGAGGCGTTGGGATATACTGACCGCGTTTTGAAGGGGAAGAGCATGGCGACGGACACTACCCGCAGAGAGGAGCTCTGGCGTCGCTATATCGAGGAGAGCCGCGCCAGGCTCGACGACGCCGAGAACTGGATCGCAGAGCTGGGGACCCGGCACGAGGACCCGGCCCTGCTGGAGAAGCTCCACGTGGTCTTTCATGATTTCGCGGGATCGGGGGCCCTGTACGCCGCCCCCCGCGTCAGCTCCCTCGGGGGCGACGGCGAGTACATGTGCTACAGCATCTCCATGGCCGGGCGGTCGCCTTCCGAGGGTGAGCTCGAGGAGCTTTCCGGCCTGGTGCGGCGGCTCCGGATCGAGTTCCAAGACCTGATCACACGGACCGCGGGATTCTCCCCGCAGGTCCTTCGCAGCCGCGTGACCCCGCTGATGCTCGCGGTGGCTCCGCCCTTCGAAGGCGAGGAGGCCTTCCAGGCCTATTTCGCCAAGAGGGGCGTGA
The DNA here is from genome assembly GCA_049591295.1 of Acidobacteriota bacterium. GTDB lineage: Bacteria > Acidobacteriota > UBA4820 > UBA4820 > DSQY01 > DTPS01. The sequence goes on along the minus strand of JBAWEQ010000016.1, from coordinate 5,295 downwards.
AGCTGGAGCGCACCCACTCCCTGGAGGAGGCCAGACAGAAACTGCGGACGGAGCTCCCCGACATGGCGCTCGTGGCGGGCCGCCTCCCCGATGGCAGCGGCTACGAGTTCGTGGGCGACCTGCGCGTGGCGGAGGGGGGGCGGACCATACCGGTTCTTCTGCTGGGTGACCAGGCGGGATTCACGGACAAGGTGGAGGCGATCCGCTCCGGCGTGGACGCCTTCGTACCCAGTCCTCCCGAGGCTCCCGAGGTCTACCGGAAGGTCAGGAGCCTGCTCGGGCGCAGGCGCGTGGCCCAGTCGCGGGTTCTCGTGGTGGAGGACGACCCCGCCCAGGCCCGCCTCATCGAGCAGTGCCTGCAAAGCGCCGGCTATTCGGTCCACGTCCTGGCGGATCCCAAACAGTTCGACCGGGTGCTGCGCACCGCGCACCCCCACCTGATCCTCATGGACGTGCTCCTCCCCAGCGTAAGCGGCTACGACCTGGTGCGGTATCTCCGGCAGGAGGAGGGCTTCTCTATGGTGCCCGTGATCTTTCTGACCACGGAGGGCCACCGAAAGGCGCAGATCCTCGGCTCCGAGGCGGGCGGCGACGACTACCTGGTGAAACCCGTCTCTCCGGAGGATCTCCTGGTCACCATTCGCTCGCGGCTGATCCGCTATCGAAGCCTGCAGGAGATGATGGAGCGGGACGAACTCACCGCGCTCCTCGCACCCGGGCCGTTCCTCCAGCAGGCGAGGCTCTGCCTCAACCGGTACGCGAGGCGGCAGGTGCCCTACGCCCTGGTGCTGATGCAGGTGGACGGCATGGTCGCGCACGTGACGAGCTTCGGCCCATCCGCGCGGGACCACCTGCTGCAGACCCTCTCCCGCTTCCTTCAACAGAGGTTCCGGCAGACCGACATCCTGGGGCGCCACGGCGCCGAGGTGGTGGGCGCCGTGCTCGAGCACCTCTCCGACGATGAGGCCGTGCGGCTCATGCGACGGATCCAGAAGGAGTTCGAAGCCAGGGAGATGCCGCTGGGGCTGGGGCAGTCGGTGCGGACCTCGTTCTGCGCCGGCATTGCCATGGTGGCGCCCAGCTACAAGACCCTGAAGGACTGGCTGGGCGCGGCCACGGATGCGCTCACCCAGGCCAGGAGCTACGGCCCCGGCCGGACCTTCGTGGCCGGCCGCTCCATCCCCGAGGAATAGACTCGGAGATCGGGAGCGGAGGGTAGACGGGCCGACCGTCGGCAGTCTTCCCGCGCTGGAACTTCCGCGCTTCCGTCGCGGTTCCCGGCTTCCAACTCACGGCTTCAGGCTGCCCGGCTTCCTCCGCGCCCTTCCCTCTCCGCGGTGGATACTTTTCCCCTTACGCCGCAGCGGCGCCTCAGATCAGGTGAAGCAGGTGGCGCTCCAGGATGGACCAGGGCTCCCCCGGCTCCCCTTTGAGGGCCAGGTCCAGCTCGTAAAGGGCCCCGAGGGTCGAGCGGACGCGGGCCTCTGGCCAGCGGGGAGCGACCTTCAGGAGCTTCTGCAGGGGCAGCGGGTGCCCCTGGCCCACGTCCTTGGGCGACAGGTCTGAGGCGTGCCTGCCGCGGGCCACCTGGCCGTGCAGCAGGAGAAGGCTCCGCATCTGCTTGCCGAGCATGCCGGCAAAGGCGAGCGGTGCCGCGGCGGAATCGCGGCGGATGCCCTCCAGCAGGGACACGAACCTGTCCCGCCGTCCCTCCAGAAAGGCGTCCTGCAGGTCCCATTGGCGGGGCGTGCCCCCCGCGCCCAGGAGGCGGTCCAGATCCTCCGCCTCCACCGAACGCTCGTCGATCCGGTAAAGGAAGAGCAGGTCGAGGGCCGAGGCCAGGAGGCCGAGATCGCCGGAGGCCCACTCCTCCAGAGCCCTCGCGGCCTCGGGAGCCACTCGGTAGCCCTCGGCCCTGGCCCTGTCCTGGATGAAGGATCGGGCCCCCTTCGGGTTCAGGTCCCTCCACCCCACGGAAGAGAGCAAGGCCGCCCAGGCCGCCGGCGGCTTCCTGAAATCCATCTCCCCCTCGTACTCGACGAGCAGGGCGGTGGTGGCCACGGGATGCTCCAGGTAGCCGGCAAGGTCCGCGAGCAGCTCGGAGGAGGCCGCCTCGGCGTGACGGAGGCGCACCACCTGGCGCTCCTGCCACATGGGCACGGAACGGAGTTCCGCCATGAGCGCTGACGGGGCGAGCCCTCCGGCATCCAGCAGCGCGGCGCCCTCCGCCCCGCCCCACTGGGCGGACCACTGTGCGGAGGTGGTCCTGATGAACCTCCCATCGCGGGCCACCAGCACCAGGTTCTGCGGCCAGCTCCGTCCCGGTCTTCCCGTTCCGCTTTGAGACGTTCGCTGGTCCATCATCTCAGCCCGCCGAATGGGGATCCAGGGCCTCCCGCAGGCCCTCTCCCACCAGATTGTACGACAGCACCGAGAGGAAAATGGCGGCCCCCGGGAAGAGCCCGAGCCACCACGCGGACCAGTACCGCGTCACGAGGCTGAGGATGTTTCCCCACGAGGGCTCTGGGGGCTGGACCCCCACACCCAGGAAGGAGACCGCCGACTCCAAAAGGATGCTGCCCGCAATAGCGAAGGTAGCGTTCACCAGCAGCGGGGTGAGGGCATTGGGCAGGAGGTGGCGGAAGGCCACGCGCACAGGGCCGGCACCCGCCGCCAGCGCCGATGCGGCCATGTCCGAATCCTTCAGCCTCATGAATTCCGCCCTGGTATAACGCGCCAGGCCGGGCCAGCTCGTGAGGCCGATCACCAGCATCACGGTCCAGGCGTTGAGATAGCGGGGGTCCATCACCGCCACGACGGCCAGGAGGAGGAAGAAGGTCGGGAAGCACATCATCACCTCGATGAGGCGCGAGACCACCACCGTGTCCACCCATCCTCCCGCATAGCCGCCCAGCGCCCCGACGGCCACCCCGATGAGAAGGGCCACGCCCACGGCGAGAAAGCCCACGAGGAGGGAGACCCGCGCACCGTAGAGCATCCGGGCGCAGACGTCCCGTCCGCTATCGTCGCACCCGAAGGGATGCCGCCGGCTCAGCGAGGGCCCCAGATTGACGTCCCCCAGGCGCGTCTGGTAGGGCGAATAGGGGACGGGCGGAAGGAGAAAGAACCCCACCCGCGGATCTGGCTTCGCCGGGAGGTCCAAGAGCCAGTCGGGGTCCGCCGCCAGCCTCAGGTCCACCGCATCCTTCGGGAGCAGGTGGTTGAGCGGCGGAAGCTCCCGGAAGGCGGGAAAGCTCCAGCGGCCTTCGTACCGGATGAGGAGCGGCTTGTTGTTGGCGATGAGCGGGGCGAAGTAGGCGGCGGCGAGAAGAAATCCCACGAAGCCGAGACCGGCCATCGCTCCCCTGGAGCGCCTGAACCGGGCCCACAGAGTGCCGGCGGAATCTTCTCGAGGACGCGGACGCGCCCCGGTCCCGCCCTCCGCCCCAGTCTTCACCGCGCCCTCCTCGCGTCCGCTCACGTCAGCCTCACCCGCGGATCGGCCGCCGCGCAGGCCAGGTCCGCGGCCAGCGTGCTCAGCAGGACGGCCACGGCGCCCAGCACCGACTCCGCCAGGATGACGGGATAGTCTCGCGCGTAGATGGCCTGCACGAAAAGCCGCCCCAGCCCCGGCCACGCAAAGATCTCTTCGATGATCACGCTGCCCGAGACCAGAGAGGGCAGCAGGAGACCGGCCAGCGTCAGCAGGGGAATGAGGGCGTTCCGGATGGCGTGGCGCCTGAGGATGGCCCGCTCCGTGAGGCCCTTTGCGCGGGCCGTCCGCACGTAGTCCTGGTTCAGGGCGTCCAGGACGGTGCCCCGCGTGAACCGGGCCACGAAGGCCAGCCCGCCGTAGGCCAGGCAGAGCGCCGGCAGCGCGGCGTGCCGCAGGAAATCCCAGGCCTGGGCCAGCGGCCCCATGGCCCCGAACCCGTCCGAGTGCATGCCGATAAAGGGCAACAGGCGCCAGTGGACCCCCACGAGGACGATCAGCAGCACCGCCACCCAGAAGTTGGGCAGGGAGTAGAGGCCGTAGAGGAGGACCGAGCTGACGCGGTCGAAGGCGCTTCCGCGGCGGGCGGCGGCCCTGAGGCCCACCGGGAACGCCACGGCCACCATCAGGAGGAGGGCCAGGAGGTTGAGCTGGAGAGTGGCCCCGAAGGGGCTCTCCGCGAGCCTGCGGAGAAAGGCCGAGGCCGCCGCGGCGGGGGGCAGCCCCGCGGAAAAGGCCTGCTCCGCTCCCCCGAACAGCACGTCCGAAACGGGGCGCCTCTGCGAGAAGGACTCCCCGAGGGAACCCGACGCGAGGGTCCGCAGCCACCGCCAGTACTGCACGGGCCAGGGCCTGTCCAGGCCGTATCGGTGGAGCATGGCCTGGTAGTCCTCCGGGTTCATCTGGCGGCTGGGGCCCTCGCCGGGAACCTGAAGGACGGAGAAGGGGTTCCCGGGGGCCAGCTTGACCACGGCGAAGACCACCACCGTGATGAGCAAGAGCGTCGGGACCATCAGCAACAGGCGCCGAACGGTGTAGGCCAGCATGCCTCAACCCGCCGGGCTTTGCCCGTGACGATGCGCCCCCGGGGTGGGCCGGCGCCGAGGCCTCGCCCTCCCGGTCATGGCTTCTGGAGCTCCTTCGGCACCCACCAGTCCAGAAGCGAGGGGTACCAGGTGAACATGCCGTATCCCGCCCGGCTCACCCGCACATCCTGGAAGCGGTTCTTCACGGCCACCATCTGGGTCGGCCAGAAGAGGAAGGTCATGGGCTGATCCTCCGCCACCAGCCTCTGGATCTGCCAGAAGAGGGTCTGGCGCGCCTTGAGGTCGAAGGTCCTCTCCTCCTCGCCGATGAGGCGGTCCACTTCGGGATTGGCGTACGAACAGTCGTTCTGGCCGACGGCCATGCCCGAGGGCAGGAGTCTGGCCTGGGCGGAATCCAGCAGCGGGTACGGGTCCGGGTCATCGCCCAGGCCCCAGCCCGAGAGATAGGCCTGGAACTGGTGCCGGTGGGTGCGGTCTAGAAACGCGCTCCACTCGATCTTCCGGATCCGCATGTCCACCCCGACGCGCTTCAGGTCCTGCTGGAAGACCTCCAGCCAGCGCGAGAACATGTCCACCTCGGCGGGAACCAGGCACTCGAAGGAGAAGGGCTTGCCGTCCTTCTCCCGGATGGTCTTGCCGGGCGGCAGCTTCCAGCCCGCTTCGTCAAGCAGCGCCGCGGCTTTGGCGGGGTCGTACGGATAGGGCTTCACCTGCGGATCGCTCGACCAGCTCATGGGGTAGAAGGGCCCCGAGGCC
>JBAWEQ010000015.1:0-1567 GCA_049591295.1 Acidobacteriota bacterium | reverse complement strand
GCGCGGGCCGCCCGGGCGGCCGGCCTCGCGGTGCGCTTCGCGGGCGTGGCCCCCGATGGCGGCGAGGCGGAGCGAAGGCTTCAAGCCGAGGGGGCCGAAACCGTGCGGCCCTCGCTTCGCGGCGTCTTGATCTGGATGAAGGAGGAAGAGCCATGATCCGCAGAACCGGAGAAACCCTCGTGGAGGTGGAGTGGAAGGCCCGCGGGAAGGGTCCCGCCCGCGTGGAGACGGGCATCGGCTTCCTGGACCACATGCTCGAATCGTGGGCCTTTCACGGAGGGTTCGGCCTCCGGCTGAAGGCCGACGGGGATCTCCGGGTAGACGCCCACCACACCGCCGAGGACGTGGCCCTGGCCCTCGGCGAGGCCATGGACGAAGCGCTGGGCGACCGCGCGGGCCTCCAGCGCTTCGGTTGGGCCTATGCCCCGCTGGACGAGGCGCTGGCCCGGGCGGTCGTGGATCTGGTGCGCCGACCCCACTGCGAACTGGCCCTCCCGCCGCTGCCGCCCATGATCGGCCAGCTTCCCTCCGAGATGGTGCCGCACTTCTTCCGCTCCCTGGCCATGGCCGGCCGCTTCACCCTCCACCTGGACGTGCTGCGGGCCGAGAACGGCCACCACGCCGTGGAGGCGGCCTTCAAGGCGCTGGCCCTGGCCATGGGCCAGGCGCTGGCCGTGAAGGGCAGGAGCGCCCGCAGCACGAAGGGAGCGCTCTGATGGTCACCATTATCGACGCCGGCACGGGCAACCTGCGCTCGCTCTGCAACGCCCTCTCGGCCCTGGGGCTGGAATCCCGGGTGCTCCAGGAGCCGCCGCGCGAAACCGCGGCCTGCCTCGTCCTGCCCGGGGTGGGCGCCTTCGGCCACGCCGTGGGCGCGCTCGACGAGCGCGGCTGGCGCTCCTACCTCACGCGAGCGGCGGGGGCCGGGAGCCGGATCGTGGGCATCTGCCTGGGCCTCCAGCTCCTCTTCGAACGCTCGGAGGAGAGTCCCGGGGCCGAAGGGCTCGGATTTATCCGAGGAACGGTGCGGCGCCTGGATGCCTCGGCCGCCAAGGTGCCCCACATCGGCTGGTCGCGCTTGCGCCCCACGGGAGACGAGCCCGTCCCTCCCTGGGCCTACTTCGTCCACTCCTTCGCCGTCCGGCCGGAGGAGGCGGGGGTGGTGACCGCGTGGGCCGATCACCCCGAGCCCTTCCCCGCGGTGGTCCGCCGGGAGAACCTCACGGGCGTCCAGTTCCACCCGGAAAAGTCGCAGCAGCCGGGCATCGCCTACCTGAAGGCGCTCCTGGGAGGCGAAGGATGATCGCCTGGGCCGCGGTGGACGTGCTGGAGGGGCGGGCCGTGCGCCTCAGGCAGGGGCGGCGGGAGGCCGCCACGGACTATGGCGAGGCGTTCGAAGCGGTGGCTCGCTGGGCCGAGGCGGGGCTTCGGGCCCTGCACCTGGTGGACCTGGGAGCGGCTTTCGGCGGGGCGCCCTCGCTTCCTCCCCTTCTTCGCCTGGCGTCGGGGCGCTGGCCGGGGCTGGCGCTTCAAGCGGGAGGGGGAATCGCCTCCGCCGGCGACGCCC
>JBAWEQ010000014.1:0-21484 GCA_049591295.1 Acidobacteriota bacterium | reverse complement strand
CCGCTTCGCTCCGGAAGGCAAACCCCACAAGTGCGAGCTGATATTGTTTTGGACAGCCATGATCGTGCGACAGCCGGCCGGGCGGGGCCCGACGCTCCGCTACCCGATGGCTCATTATCGGAACCCTCCATCCCGTGGCGCTCCAGTGCGGCACGCGCGAAGGGCTCCGCCAGACCTCCTATACGCCTCCTGTAGAAACAAGGTTGCGGGGCCCGAGGCGGCCTGAACAAAACGGGGGCGCTCAGGCGTTAGAATAAGTCTGGCGGCCGTTCGGCCCGCGGGAGCGCCTTCGATGGATAAACCGAGTGTGATCGTTACCTACAGGACGGATGAGGCGGAGAGGAGCCTCGTGGAGGCGCGCCTCGGGCGGCTCGCCCGCCTCGGCTTCCTGAAGGATCTTCCCAGGGAGGAGCGCGCCTCCCTCCTGGCCCGGGCCCAGATCGCGATCGCCTGGTTTCCGCAGCGCGAATTTCCCGAAGAATCCTGGTCGCAACTGGGCGGACTTCGCCTGTTGCAGCTCGTCTCGGCGGGCGTGGACCACCTTCCCTTCGCGCGGCTGCCCGCCGGCCTGCGCATCGCCGCCAACGCCGGTGCCTACGCGGAGCCGATGGCGGAGCACGTCCTCGCCATGGTCCTGGGCGCCTACAAGAACCTCTGCCCCCGCCACGCCGCCCTGGCGATGGGGAGCTTTGAGCAGCACCTGCCCAACCGGATGCTGAAGGGGAGAAGCTGCGGCATCCTGGGATACGGGGGCATCGGCCGGGCCACGGCCCGCCTGCTCAAGCCATTTGGGGTGCGCATTCTGGCGGTCAACAGCACGGGCCAAGCCGATGGGATGGTGGACTTCTGCGGAACCCTAGAGGACCTGGAGCGGGTGCTCACCGAATCGGACATCGTGGTTATCGCCCTTCCACTGACCCGCGCAACCGTCGGTCTCATCGGCCGGAGGGAGCTCTCGCTCATGAAGGAGGACGGCCTTCTGGTGAACGTGGCGAGGGGCGAGATCGTGGATCAGCGCGCTCTCTACGCCCACCTGGCCGCGCACCCGGCCTTCACGGCGGCCATCGACGCCTGGTGGGTGGAGCCCCAGCGCCACGGACGGTTCGAGCTGGAGCACCCCTTTTTCGATCTGCCCAACGTGCTGGGTTCCCCGCATAATTCGGGCATCGTTCCCGGAGCCCTGCTGGAGGGGCTGCGCCGAGCCCTGGAGAACGTCGAGCGCTTCCTGAGCGGCGAGGAGCCGCGCGGTTTGGTTCGGAGGGAGGAGTACCTGGATCCGGACAGCTCGAAGGGCGGCTGAGGGGAGCCCTCCGCCCGAGCCGGCCCGTACGTCGAAGGAGGAACCATCATGGGCGATATCGAGTACGTCTCGCAGGTCCGAATCCAGCGCATCAAGGGGCCGCTTCGGCTGGCCTACCTGCCCGCCGAGACATCGCCGGTGCGTTTCGGAGTCCACGGGGCCATCGCCGCCCACTACGGCGTCTCTCAGGAGGTGGCCGAGCCCCACGCGGCCACGATCGATTACATCGTGGCCGCGGCTGCGGGGTGACTCACGGGCACCCTGGGGGGCGCGCTGGAGGCGCGCGGGATCATGTTGGCAGAAGGTGCACTGACCTCGGATGCAGCGGGCGAGGTGGAAACCGAGAACAAGGTGCTGGTGCTCAAACGAATCCACGTGGTCTACCACCTCACGACGATGGCGGAGGATGCGGACACGGTCCGGCGGGTGCACGGCTTCCACGCCGACTACTGCCCCGTCTACCGGTCCTTGAAGGCCGCCATCGCCATCACCACAGAGATGGACTGGCGTGCCGGTGAAGGAGGCTGAACGCACCGCTGGGCAGCCGCCTCGACCCGGCGTGGAGAACGGTCGCAGGCTCAGAAGAAAGGAGCGCGAGAATGAAGGCATACGAGATCCAATCCCAATTCGGCTTGGACAACCTGAGGCTGACCGAGCGTCCCGATCCCTCGCCCGGCCCCGGGGAGGTGCTCGTCGGCGTGAGGGCCTGCTCTCTCAACTACCGGGACCTGATGACCGTCCTCGGCACCTACAACCCCAAGCAGAAATTGCCGCTGGTGCCCTGCTCCGACGGGGCCGGCGAGGTCCTGGCCGTCGGGTCCGGGGTGCGGCGATTCAAACCCGGTGACCGCGTGGCGAGTACCTTCTCGCAGACGTGGCTGGCCGGTCCGCCCAGCGGGGCGGCCCGCAAGGGCACGCTGGGAGGACCGATGGACGGGATGCTGCGCGAGCTGGCGGTGCTCTCCGAAGAGGGGCTCGTCGCGCTTCCGGACTACCTCACCTTCGAGGAGGGGGCCTGCCTGCCGTGTGCGGGCCTCACCGCATGGAACGCCCTCTTCGGCGGCGAAACGCCCCTCAAGCCGGGGGACACCGTCCTCGTGGAGGGGACGGGCGGCGTCTCCATCTTCGCCCTCCAGTTCGCCCGGATGGCGGGCGCCCGGGTCATCGTGAGCTCATCGAGCGACGAAAAGCTCTCACGCGCCAAGGCGCTCGGAGCCTGGGCCACCATCAACTACTCCTGGGAGCCCGAGTGGGACCGCGGCGTGCTGGAGCTGACGGGCGGCGAGGGAGTGGACCACGTGGTCGAGGTGGGCGGTGCGGGGACCTTCGAGAAGGCCCTCAAGGCGGTGCGCATCGGAGGGTCCGTCAGCGTCATCGGTGTTCTCACGGGCGCCAAGACGGAGGTGGCCCTCACTTGGATCCTCATGAAGAGCCTGCACCTGCGCGGTCTCTTCGTGGGCAGCCGCTCCCTCTTCGAGGAGATGAACCGCGCCGTGGGCGGGCACCACCTCAAGCCCGTCGTGGACAAGGTCTTCCCTTTCGAGCAGGCGGGCGAGGCCTTCCGCCTCATGCAGAAGGGCGGGCACTTCGGAAAGATCGTGGTGGGAGTGGGAAAGTAGGAAGGGGGGTTAGGAAGTTAGGAAGTGAGGAAGTTAGGAAGTGAGGAAGTGAGGAAGTGAGGAAGTGAGGAAGAAAACGGAGATGATCCGATGAGAACCCGACGTCTCGGAACAAAGGGCCCTGCAGTCTCGGCCATGGGGCTGGGCTGCATGAGCATGTCGCAGGCCTACGGAACGCGGAACGACGAGGAATCCAAGAAGACCTTGCAGAGGGCGCTCGATCTGGGCGTCACCTTTCTGGACACGGCCGACGTCTACGGCGAAGGCCACAACGAGAGCCTGGTGGGCGCGGCCATCCGGGGTCGCCGTCAGGAGGTCTTCCTCGCCACCAAGTGCGGCATCCTCTTCGGAGAGAGGGGAAGGGGCCTGGACGGGAGCCCGGCCTACATCCGAGAGGCCTGCGAGGCAAGCCTGAAGCGCCTGAGCACGGACGTCATCGATCTCTACTACCTCCACCGGAAGGACCCCAAGACGCCCATCGAGGAGTCGGTGGGGGCTCTGGCGGCCCTCGTGAAGGAGGGCAAGGTGCGCCACGCCGGTCTCTCCGAGGTGGCGCCGGCCACCCTGAAGCGTGCCCACGCGGTGCATCCCATCACGGCGGTCCAGTCGGAGTACTCCCTCTGGTACCGGGAGCCGGAGCACGGCATTCTCCCCGCCTGCCGCGAGCTGGGCGTGGGCTTCGTGCCGTTCAGTCCGCTGGGGAGGGGGTTCCTGGCGGGCGCGAACGTGCGGCGCGACACCTTGGCTCAGGGAGACATGCGCCTCGGCCTGCCCCGCTTCCAGGGGGAGAACCTGGATCGGAACGAGCGGCTGCGCGAGGCGCTCGCGAAGATCGCCGCGGGCAGGGGCCTCACGCCGGCCCAGCTGGCCCTGGCGTGGGTGCTGGCCCAGGGCGAGACGGTGGTCCCCATTCCCGGCACCAAGCGCGTCGGCTACCTCGAAGAGAACGCCGCGGCCGCGGCCTCCGCGCTGGATGCCCAGGCCCTGGCCGCCATCGAGGCCGCCCTCGCGGCCAACCCTCCGAGCGGGGAGCGCTATTCGCCCGACATGATGGCCTGGGTGGACCGGGGCTAGATCGAGAGAGCGAAACAGGGAAACGGAGAGACGGGGAAAGGGAAACAGCCTGAGCGGGCACAGTCACCCTTCGGGGCGGCGCCCCCCGGGAGGATCACGCGGCGCCCAGCAGGAGCTTGATCGCCGTGGCCAGGACGGCCAGGGCAAAGGCGAACTTGATAACCCGCTCGCCCCCGCGCACGCTCACGGTAGCGCCGAGCCACGCCCCCGCGGCGTTTCCCGCGGCCAGGACGAGGCCTGCCACCCAGCGCACGTCCCCCAGAACGGCGAAGACGGCCAGCGAAGGGATCATGTAGAGCCCGATGATGAAGACCTTGTGCATATTGACGCGCACCAGATCGAGCGCGAGCAGCCCCTGAAGCAGGGCCATGAGAATGAACCCCACGCCCGCCTGGACGAACCCGCCGTAAAGGCCCACGGCCACCATGGCTATATGCGCGAGGGCGGGGTGGGGGTGGCGCCCCTCCCGATCATCCTTACGGCCCCGCTTGGGCCGCAGAACCTCCACCAGGACCCCCAGCATGACGAGGGCCAGCAGCCGCTTGAACCAGAGCGGGCTGATGGCCGCCGCCGCCACGGCGCCGAGCACGGCGCCGGGAAGGGTGCACAGGCCAAGGGTCAGGCTCAGCTTGAAATCGGAGAACCCCTTCTTGCGAAAGGAGGCGACCGCCGAGATGTTCTGACCGAGAAGCGCGATGCGGTTCGTTCCGTTGGCGACGGCCGGACTCATGCCCATGAAGATCATGAAGGGCAGGGTCAGCAGGGACCCGCCGCCGGCCAGGACGTTGAGAACGCCCGTCACGAGCCCCAGCAGGGCGAGAAGCTCATACTGCCAGGGATGCATCGTTTCTCCCCCGCCGTCGGCGCGTCCAGGGCGCACGAAAAGGGAGGGGTCTCCGCCCCTCCCTCGGGAGTGTAGCACCGAAAGCGCGAAGCCCGCGCATTGCGCCCTGGAGAGCGCTCCTACCGGACCTCGTACTGTTTGCGGCCCTCGATGTAGAGGTCGCCCCCGTGGCAGTCGGTGACCACGACGAGGGGCATGTCCTCCACCTCGAGCCGTCGCACCGCCTCGGGGCCCAGGTCCTCGTAGGCGATGATGTCGCACTTCTTGATGCACTTGGCGATGAGGGCCGCGGCGCCGCCCGTGGCGCCGAGGTAGACCACCTTGTGCTTGGCCATGGCCTCCTTCACGGCGTCGTTCCGCTTCCCCTTGGCGATCATACCCTTCATGCCGATCTCCATGAGGCGCGGCGCGTAGGGGTCCATGCGGTAGGCCGTGGTGGGGCCCGCGGAGCCGATGACGTTGCCCGGCTTGGTGGGGCTCGGGCCCACGTAGTAGACGAGGCTCCCCTTGATGTCGAAGGGCAGGGGCTGGCCCTTGTCGAGGCCTTCGACCATCCGTTTGTGGGCGGCGTCGCGCGCCGTGTAGATGGTCCCCGAAAGGCGGACGCTGTCACCGATGCGGAGCTTCTGGACGTCGGCGTCGGTGAGGGGCGTCTTCAGAGTGTATTCAGCCATGATCCCCTCCTCACAGTTCCACTTCGCCGTGGCGGTCGGCGTGGCAGTTCACGTTCACGGCGACCGGCAGAGCCACCAGGTGGCAGGGGTGCACTTCGATGTTCACCCCCAGGACCGTCACCGTTCCGCCGTAGCCCATGGGGCCGATGCCCAGCTTGTTGAGGCTCTCCTTCAGCTCGTCTTCCAGCGCCGCGTAGAAGGGGTCGGGGTTCCGGTGGAAGGGCGAGCGCATGGCGGCCTTCTTGGAGAGGATGCACGACTTCTCGAAGGTGCCGCCCAGCCCCACGCCGATGACGAGGGGCGGGCAGGCGTTGGCCCCGCCTGCGGAGACCGTCTCCAGGACGAACTTCTTCACCCCCTCCAGGCCGTCGGCGGGCTTGAGCATGGCCTGCTTGGACATGTTCTCGCTACCGCCGCCCTTGGCGCCGAAGGTGAGCCGGATCTTGTCCCCGGGCACCACGTCGTAGTGGATGACCGCCGGCGTATTGTCCCCCGTGTTCTTGCGCTGGATGGGGTCGTTCAGGATGGACTTGCGCAGGTAGCCGTCGGAGTAAGCCTTCCGGATGCCGGCGTTGATGGCGTCCGTGAGGTTGCCCTCCACGTGCACGTCCTGGCCGACCTCCGCGAAGACCACGGCGAAACCCGTGTCCTGGCAGTAGGGGACGCACTCCTGCCGGGCGATGCGCGCGTTCTCCTGAATCTGGCGGATGACCTCTTTGCCCGCCTCCGACTTCTCCGCCGCGAGGGCCTCGTCGAAGGCTCGGAGCATCTCCGGGCCGATGTCGTAGTTGGCGTTGATGGCCACCTTGGCCAGGGCCTCGGTGACCTCTTCGGCTTTGACTGTCCTCATCTTTTAACCCCCGACATGAAGGGGGTCCGATCCATCAGGCCCCCAATCGTCCGATGATACCCCCCCGCCCATCCGGTGGCAAGGCGCGGAGCCGTCCCCTCTTGCCCCGGATCGTGGTATAGTAACCCGCGAGTTGGGCGAATTCCCGGCGCGGACGCGGGCGGGGTCGCCCGGGGGCGGAACCACAAAGCACGAAAGGAGACATGCACATGCTGAAAAAGATCGGTCTCATCGGCGGTGGCTACATCGGCGGCGTTCTCACCCAGGAGATCGCCCAGCGGAGGCTCGCGCGCGAGGTAGGGTTGGTGGACCCGGCGCCCATGCCGAACCCGAACGATCCCCCGGAGCGCCAGGAGGTCATCAAGAAGCAGTCCGTGTCCATCGGAAAGTGCCTGGATATCGCCGAGGGCCTGCCGACCATCCGCAAGGACGTCAAGCTCGTCGGCTCCAAGGACTACTCCGCCATCGAGGGCGCGGAGCTGATCATCAACACCGCCGGCGTGCCCCGCAAGGCGCGGCCGGACGGGACATTCCCCAGCCGCGAGGAACTCCTCTCCATCAACCTGAAGGTTACGATGGAGGTGGCCAAGGGCATCCAAAAGTACTGCCCGAACGCGATGGTCATCTCCATCGCCAACCCGCTCGACGCCATCGTCTACACCCTCGACAAGCGCCTCACGCCCAAGAAGAACATGCTCTTCGGCATGGCCGGCGTCCTCGACTCGGAGCGCTATTGCTACTTCGTCGCTGAGGCGGCCAAGGTGTCGGTTGAGAACGTCCACGCCATGGTCCTCGGCGGCCACGGCGACGACATGGTGCCGGTGCGCAGCTCCTGCCAGATCGCCGGCATCCCGGTCACCAAGTTCCTCGATGCCGACACCCTGGCGAAGATCGAAATGCGCACCCGCAAGGCGGGTGGCGAGGTCGTGGGCCTGCTCGGCTTCGGCTCCGCATTCGTGTCGCCGGCCTGGTCGGCGCTCGAGATGGCCGAGGCGGTGATCTTCGACAAGCGCAAGATCCTGCCGGTCTGCGCCAAGCTGGAGGGGGAGTACGGCGTCAAGGGGCTGTTCGTCGGCGTGCCGGCGATCGTCGGCAGGAACGGCATCGAAAAGGTCATCGAGCTCGACCTCACCGAAGAGGAGAAGGCCGCGCTGGTCAAGTCGGTCGCCGGGGTCAAGAAGACCTGCGACGAAGTCGACACCATGCTCAAGAGCCTGTGAGCCGTCGCCTCGGAATCTGCGTACCCAGGGCTCCCCGCTGAGGCGGGGAGCCCTTTCCTTACCCGGAGGGACTCATGAGGAGGAGAGAGGTCGTTACGGCGCTTCTGGCCAGCCTGACCCTGGCGCTCTGCGCGCTGGGGGCGAGGGCGCAGGATGCCGCCCAGGTCGAGGAGCTGCTCAAGCCCGTCACGGCGGCGAAGTATCCCGGCGCGGACGCGGTGGTGGTCCTCGACGAGACGCACGTGGACGTAGAGGAGTCGGGACTCAGCCACGTCAATCGGACGCAGCTCATCAAGGTCCTGACCGAGAAGGGAGCGGCCGAGTATGCCACCCTGCGCTTCGACTACGACCCCGCCTCCTCAGTGGCCGAGATCAAGAAGCTGACGGTCTTCCACGCGGACGGGAGCGTCCAGGAGGTGCCCCCCTCCAGGATCTACGATCTTCCCCAGCCCCAGTTCATGATCTACTGGGATCCGCGGATGAAGGTGGCCTCCGTGCCCAAGCTCGACCCCGGCGACGCGGTGGAGATCGAGACCACCTCCAAGGGCTTCGTCATCGCCTACCTGAATGACCCGGCGCAGCCCGGGGACGAGAAGTACATCCCGCCCATGCGGGGCCACTACTACGACGTGGTGCTCTTCCAGGGGAACCTGCCCATCGTCAGGAAGAGCTACACCATCGTACTGCCCAAAGACAAGCCGATCCAGGCGGAGGTCTTCCACGGCGAGCTGGGAAGCGCGACCTCCTTCGGGGAGAAGAGCCTGACGTACACCTGGTGGAAGGAGAACGTGCCCGCCGCCAAGCGCGAGCCGCGCATGGTGGATGACCAGGACGCCTTCCCGAAGCTGGTCCTGGCCACGGTGAAGGACTGGCCCGAGAAGTCCCGCTGGTTCTGCAAGGTGAACGAGGACGCCCACGCCTTCGCCTACAACGACGCCATCAAGGCCAAGGTGGAGGAGATCACGCGGGGCCTCAAGACCGACGACGAGAAGCGCTTCGCCATCCTCGCCTGGGTGGCCCGCCAGATACGCTACAGCGGAATCTCCATGGGCAAGGGGGAGGGCTACACCCTGCACCCGGGCATCATGACCTTCAATGACCGCTGCGGGGTCTGCAAGGACATCGCCGGCATGTGCATCACCATGTTCCGTGCGGCGGGCTTCACCCACACCTACCCGGCCATGACCATGGTGGGCGCCAAGGTGGAGAAGATCGCGGCGGACCAGTTCGACCACTGCGTCGTTGCCACGGAGGTGGCGCCGAACCGGTACAAGCTCTACGACCCCACGTGGTGCCCCTTCAGCCGAGAGATCTGGTCCTCGGCGGAGAAGCCGCAGAACTACCTCATCGGCTCTCCGAGGGGGGAGGAGCTCATGGAGACGCCGCCGGCGCCGGCCAGCGACAATTTCATCCGGATCGAGTCGGATGGCACTCTCAACGAGCAGGGGGACCTGGCGGGCACCCTGACCATCACGGGCGGACACTACAGCGAGACCAACCTGGCCTGGGCCGTGGTCAACAGCTCCGCGAGCGAGGTGAAAAGCGTCTTCGAGCGGTGGATCGCCCGCATCTCGCCGAGGGCCCAGCTCGCCAGCTACCGTACGACGGACCCCGTCGACGTGACGAAGCCCTTCTCCATCACCCTCACCTACACCGTTCCCGGCTACGCCATGGTGGCCGGCGGGCGCATGGTCTTCGTGCCGCCCATGGCCCACGGCATCCTGGACAGCCCGAGGCTGACCGACTTCATGGGCGCGGTGAAGGGCGACAAGCGGAGCTACGGCATCTACCTGCGGGCGACCCGCGACTTCACCTTCCGGGAGACCCTGACGCTCCCGAAGGGGTACTCCCTCGCCGGCGCACCCAGCTACGCGAAGGTGGACGGGCCGGTGGCCGGCTTTTCCGCATCCGCCGCCATGCGTTCAGACCGGCTGCAATTCGACGAGAACCTGGTCATCAAGCAGAAGATCATCTCCGCCGGCGAGTACGGAAACCTCAAGTCCGCGGTGGATGCTTTTCGGGCGGCCGAGCAGGCGCCGGTGGTGGTGGGGAAATGATGGAGCTGAAGAGCTGGGGATCTGCAGAGCTGGAGAGGGCCATGAAGAGAGCGGCCAAGGGGATGGTGGGCCTACTGCTGGCCGTGGCCGCGCTGCCGGTCCTGGCGGCGGGGCTTCCGCCCCAATACGCCGGGACCCCCACCGCTAAGGACTATCCGCACGCCGACGTGCTCGTCCTCTCCGAGAGCCGCGACTTCACCCTTCTGCCCGACGGGCGCCAGGTCGAGAAGGTCAGGCGCGTGGAGAAGATCCTCACCTACCAAGGGATGGATGAGACGGGCGACCCGAAAGTCACCTTCGATAAGAGGGAGCAGGAACTCTCCATCGGCCTTTGCCGAACCTACACCGCCGATGGACTGACCGTGGAGGCCAAGGCCAACTCCTTCAACGAGATGACCCCCTTCGAGCTGGAGAGGGCTCCTGCCTACACCGACTGGCGCCAGATGGTTATCACAAAGGTGGGGCTGGACATCAACTGCGTCGTCGAGCTGGAGTACACCCTGACGGACAAGCGCCCCTGGCGACGGTTCCTGGAGGGGGTGGAAGTCCTCGGGGACCGGGACCCGGCCCTGGAGAGGATCGTCTCCGTCACCGTGCCCGAAGGCACGGCTTTGCGCTACCGGCTTTTCAACGATCAGGTGGAGCCCGTGGTGACCCGGTCGGGCGGCGCGGTGACGACCGCCTGGACCCTCCGCAGGGTGCCCCTCGCGCCGCCGAATGAGATGGGTCCTATGGAGGAGCGCTTTCTGCCCACCCTGGTCTTCACGACCTGCCCAGGCTGGGACCGCGACTCGTCGGCCATCAGCGGGCTGGTCGCCAAGGCCGAGGAGGCCACCTCGCCCAGACTCAACCGGAAGGTGGAGGATCTCCTCTCCGGGGCATCAGGTCCTTTTGAAAAGATCCAGAGCCTCCACGACTACGTGGCCGAGGACATCAATACCGTGCACTGGCCAGTGGCCCTCTTCGACTTCATCCCCCGAGGCGCCGCCGATGTCTACGACTCGGGCTACGGCAACGCCCTGGACAAGGCCGTGCTCCTCTGCGCCATGCTGAAAACGGCGGGGCTCCAGGCCGCCATCGCCGCCGGGACCCCGGTGGTCGAGGGGGGTCTCGATCCCGCCATCGTGCCCTGTATGGCCCAGATGGACACGGTGTTGGTCCGGGTGGAGGAGCCGGGCGGCCCCCTCTGGCTCGATCCCACGGCCAGTCTGTCGGAGCGTTCCCAGCACGACTTTGCCGGGCTGAAGGGGCTTCCGCTCACGGCCGGCTCAGCGGATCTGCACGCCCTGCCCCCCGTGGCGGGGAACGACCTGCTCGATGCCGACCTCGAAGCGACCGCCGGTGCCGACCTGTCGCTGGAAGGCAGCGGCCTGATCACCTTGGCGGGCCGGTACAGCCCCTTCTATGGGGTGGAGGGAAGTGCTGATGAGCAGAAAGCCTTTCTGACGACGTTCCTGACTTCGTTTCTCCCGGGCGGCGAGCTGACGGAGTGCACCGTCGTCCGCATGGAACCCGGCCGGTGCGTTTTCAAGATTGTCTTCAAGGAGCCGGCTCCCAAGAGCGAGGCCGGAGTCCGCGCGTTTCAAACGGGCGTGCCGGAGCAATCCGCCCTGGCCAACTTCCCGGCCAGCTACCTCGGCGAACGAACGCTTCCCCTCGTGCTGGCTGGAACGGGCAAGGAGCACCTCGTCCTCCGCGTCAGACTGCCTGAGAAGGCGAAGGCCTTCTACCTTCCCGCCGGGACGAAACTGGCCAACCCAGCCGGAAGCTTCGCTCGGAGTTGGCGGCTGGCGGGGGGGGTGCTCCAGATGGAGGCCTCGGCCGAGATTCCCTCGCGGGTCATACAGCCCAAGGATTACAAGGCCTGGAAGGAGCTGTTCGGTGCGGCCAACGCGGAGTCCGGGAGGACCGTGCTGTTCGAGTAGGGTCGAGGCGTTGGGCGCGAGACGTTAGACGCGAGAGGCGAGACGCGAGAGGCTAGAGGCGCGGGGGGCGGGAATGGTCACCTACGCGGCGGGAGCGTGGCCCGGGACTTGGGAGGCGGGGGGGTGAGCGGCCCCTGGCTCTATCCGCTCCTGTTCGGCGTAGGCCTCTTCGCTGGCATGGTGGATTCGGTGGCCGGCGGGGGTGGGCTCATCACCATCCCGGCCTTCCTGGCCATGGGGCTCTCTCCCCAGGACGCCCTCGGCACCAACAAGCTCCAGGCCTGCTTCGGCTCGGGCAGCGCCACTTTTCACTTCGCGAGGGCCAAGGAGGTGGATCTCAAAAGCTGCGGCCGGGGGATCCTCTTCACCGCCCTGGGCGCGGCGCTCGGGACGCTGACGGTCCAGCTGGCCAATCCCGGCTTCCTGAAACAGCTCATCCCGGTGCTGCTGATCGCCATCGCCCTCTACACCCTGTTGACGCCCAGGCTGGGCCTGCAGGACGCCCGGCCCCGGATGAGCGCGGCCGCCTTCCACCTGCTCTTCGGGCTGGGGCTCGGCTTCTACGACGGCTTTTTCGGCCCCGGGGTGGGCTCCTTCTGGATCATCGCCTTCGTCACCCTGCTGGGCTTCAACATGAAGAAGGCCACGGCGAACACGAAGGTGATGAACTTCACCAGCAACCTTACCTCGCTCCTCTTTTTCTTCATCGGCGGCCATGTCCTCGTGGTGAAGGCGCTGGCCATGGCGGCGGGGCAGCTCGTGGGCGCCAGGATCGGCGTGGGGTTGGTCCTGAGGCGCGGGGCCCGCTTCGTGCGCCCCGTCTTCCTCGCCGTGGCCTTTGCCATGGCCCTCAAGCTGCTGGTTCAGGCCTTTCACCCCTGACGGCGGGGCGCGGTGGAGCGCCGTTGTTGGCGGGCCAGGGGACCCAAAGGATCCCAGCGGCCGACCTACCGCTTGAGCACCTCAACCACGGTGACCTGGCTGAAGAGCCACTTCCCGTGGATCTTTTGGAGGGTGCACTCCACCTCGTGGGTCTCGCTCACGGAGTCGCCGTCCTTGAGGGTTCCGGTGATCCTCACCGTGGCCTTTACGCGGGCCGTGCGCCGCTCCGGGAAGCGGATGTCCAGGTCGTAGAACCTCAGGGCGAGCTTGTTAAACCGGGCGCGGCCGGCGAAGTAGTACCGGGTGACCTCCTGGGGGGTGACGGTGCCGTTGAGGTTGTACGCCTGGGCCTCCCAGGTGCACTGGGGCGCAAAGAACTCGTCGGCCCTGGTCGCCTCGTTCACCAGGGTCAGGTTGCCCTCGGGTCCGTCCTTGGCGACCCACTCGGAGAGGGAGCTGAACTGCCGTTTCACCTGCCGGGTGCGCGAGGGGAAAAAGGTCCAGATGGCCCATGCCGCGAGGAGAACGGCCAGGCCGGCGAGAAGCCGCTTCCTAGTCACCATAGGGGAACTCCAACAATCCGGCGGAGCGACACCTGGCCGAAGTCGTGTTGCTCCATGGACATGCTCCGGTTGTCTCCCACGACGTAGACGTGATCCGGCTCCACCGTTCGGGGAGGAAGGTTCCAGTCGCAGGGGCCCTTCACGTAGGGCTCCGCCACGGGACGGCCGTCCAGCAGGAGCACGCCGTCCTTGAAGGCCACCGTCTGTCCCGCCAGGGCGACGATGCGCTTGAGGTAGACGACATCCTCGCCCGCCAGGCTGATGGCCACCACGTCGCCGCGCTTGGGTTTCGAATAGAGGTAGTGGGGCTTCCAGAGGAAGTCGAAGCCGCCGTCGCGATAGGTGGCTTCCATGCTCTTGCCCCGGATGACGAAGGGGGTGCAGACGAAGCCGAAGAAGCCGTAGGCGCAGAGCGCAACGAGCACCACCCTGACCAGAAAGGCCGGAGTGAGTGAAGGAAAGAGAAAGCGCCGGAGCCGTTCGTCCATAGCGATGGGCCAGCCTTGAGCCGCCATGGTAGTCGAGAGGAGCCTTCGCGGCAAGGGGATGATGGATCATGGACGTAGGACGATGGATGAGGGACAGGGAAATGGTTGCGGCATGAATCCCAAGTTCGCAAACCCCAAACCCAAACCCCAAACCTCAATTTGTTGGTGCCTTAGTGTCTTGGTGGTGAATCTTCAGTATTTCCGAATTCGGCTTTCCGAATTCCGAAATCCGCCACGCTGTGCTATCCTTCTCACTTCGCGGAGGTTTCCCATGACCGAAGACACCTTGGTGATCGCGGGACGACGGTTTTCGAGCCGGCTCTTCCTGGGCACCGGCAAATACAAGGACAACGAGACCATGGCGGCGGCCCTGGAGGCCTCGGGGGCCGAGGTGATCACGGTGGCCGTTCGGCGCGTGGAGTTGGACCGGAGTAAGGCCTCCATGCTCGACTTCATCGATCCCAAACGCTACTTCCTGCTCCCCAACACCGCGGGCTGCACGACGGCCGACGAGGCCGTCCGGACCGCCCGTCTGGGCCGCGAGGTCGGCCTGTCCAACTGGGTCAAGCTCGAGGTGATCGGCGACGACAGGACCCTCTTCCCCGACAACGAGGGGCTGCTCGAAGCCACGCGGACCCTCGTGAAGGAGGGCTTCGTGGTGCTTCCCTACACCAACGACGACCTGGTGAACGCCAAGAAGCTGCGGGACGCGGGAGCCGCCGCCGTCATGCCCCTGGGCGCGCCCATCGGGTCGGGCATGGGCATCCAGAATCCCACCAACATCTCCATCATCAAGGAGTTCATGGACGTTCCCGTGATCGTGGACGCCGGCGTGGGCACGGCCAGCGACGCCTGCCGCGCCATGGAGCTGGGCGTGGACGGCGTACTCATGAACACGGGGGTGGCCGGCGCCAGAGACGCCGTCCTCATGGCCGCCGCCATGAAC
The DNA here is from genome assembly GCA_049591295.1 of Acidobacteriota bacterium. GTDB lineage: Bacteria > Acidobacteriota > UBA4820 > UBA4820 > DSQY01 > DTPS01. Next base: position 7,042 of record JBAWEQ010000014.1, on the reverse strand, counting down.
AAGGCCGTGCGGGCCGGACGCGAAGCCTTCCTGGCGGGCCGCATTCCCATGAAGCGCTACGCCACCGCCTCCAGCCCCGCCGAGGGCCTGGTTCGCTGAGGAGGCTTGGCAGGGCTCCGAGGGGCCCCAATCCGGGGTGAGCCCGGATCTCCACGATCGTGCGTCGCGGTCTGGCGACCGCTCCTACTCAAGAAGGGGAGATTCCCATGATCAGCTACGAACTCTCGAAGGAACAACTGGAACTGGTGGAGAAGAGCAAGGACTTCGCCGACCGCGTCATGCGCCCGGTGGCGCGGCAGTATGACGAGTCCTGCGAGTTTCCGTGGCCGGTAGTCCAGAAGGCCTACGAGGAGGGCATCGTCAACGGTGCCATCCCGAAGGAGTACGGCGGGGCGGGCCACAACTCCCTGGACGGATGCCTCGCGAGCGAGGAGCTGGGCGCGGCCTGCTCGGGCATCGGTATCTGCATCGACGCCAACAACCTGGCCCTCACGCCGCTCCTGGTGGGCGGCAGCGACGAGCTGAAAAAGCGGATCTTCGGACAGCTCGTCGAGAGCCGCGGGTTGGCCGCCTTCTGCCTGACGGAACCCGAGGCCGGCTCCGATGCGGGGGCGGTGAAGACCGCGGCCGTGCGGCAGGGTGACAAGTACATCATCAACGGCAAAAAGCGCTTCATCACCAACGGCAAACAGGCCATGATCCACACGGTCTTCTGCAACACCGATCCGGGGCGCGGCGCCCGGGGCATGTCCGCCATCGTCGTGCCCACCGACACCCCCGGCGTGGTCATCGGCCGCGAGCTTCCCAAGATGGGCCAGCGCGCCTCCTGCCAGGTGGAGATCGAGTACCACGACGTGGCGGTCCCGGTGGAGAACGTGATCGGCAAGGAGAACCAGGGCTTCATCATCGCCATGAAGACCTTCAACCGCACGAGGGCCGGCGTGGCGGCGGCGGCCGTGGGCATGGCGCGGGAGGCCTACGACGTAGCGAAGGCGTGGGCGCTCAAGCGGCGGCAGTTCGACCAGCCCATCGTCGCCTTCCAGGGCATTTCCTTTATGTTCGCGGAGATGCTCACCAAGATCACGGCGAGCCGCTTTCTCGTCTGGAACGCGGCCATCCTGACGGACCAGGACAAGGAGGTCGGAACCTACAGCGCCATGGCCAAGTACTACGCCACCGACACGGCCATGGAGGTGGCCACCAACGCGGTCCAGATCATGGGCGGCGACGGCTACTCGAAGGACTTCATCGTCGAGAAGATCATGCGCGATGCCAAGCTCTCGCAGATCTACGAGGGGACCAACCAGGTCCAGCGCTTCGTCATCGCGAAGAATACGCTGAAGTGACCGCCGCAGGCGGTCATCGGCCGGCCCGCGGAGAACGGCAATCGAGGGATCTCAAACGGCAAAGTCGCCAGGAGTCAGGAGCGAGCAGTGAGGAGCGAGGAAACAAAGAAAGGATGCGCCCAGCCGTGCGGAGCAAGCGTCCGGCCAAGGGGGTCCTCGTGCAGGATCCCTACGCGTTTGGCCTTTTCTCCCAACTCCTCACTCCTTACTCCTCACTTTCCCAACGGCCCCTTTCATGAGGTGACATGAACTACCCCGTTTGGTCTGTCCCCTTCGGCTCCCAGTGGCTGATCATCGCGGTCGGCGTGATCCACGTCTTCCTCGCCCAATTCGCGGTGGGGGGGGGCTTCCTGCTGGTGGCGGCGGAGAGCTGGGGGCACCGACACGAGGACCAGGCCCTCCTGGACTGGCTCAAGCGCCAGGCCCGGGTCTTCGCCTTCATTACCCTCGTCTTCGGCGCCACCACCGGCGTGGGCATCTGGTTCACCATCGGCCTCATCAGCCCCCAGGCCACCAGCGATCTGATCCACCTCTTCGTCTGGGTCTGGGCGATCGAGTGGGTCTTCTTCCTGGTGGAGATCCTGTCGGTCATCGTCTACGCCCGCACCTGGGGCAGGCTTCCCCGGCGGACGCACCGCATCATCGGCTGGATCTACTTCGGCTCGGCCTTCCTGAGCATGGTGGCGATCAACGGCATCCTCGCCTTCCAGCTCGCCCCGGGGGCCTGGAGCAAGAACCACTCCCTGGCCTCCGCCTTCTTCAATCCGAACTTGCTGCCCTCGCTGGCCGTCCGGTGCCTGCTCTGCCTCATGCTGGGGGGGCTGTGGGCCCTGGCTTCGGCCTCATTCAGCCGGGACCGCATCCTCAGAGCCGAGGTGGCCCGCTTCGCCTCGGGCTGGGTCTGGATCCCCGCCCTGCTCATGGGGCCGGCCTGTTTCTGGTTCGCCCAGATGCTGCCGAGGGCGAACCGGAAGCTCTGGGACTTCACCCCGAGCATGCAGAACCAGACATGGAGCTTGGCCGCCTGCCTCGGCTTTCTCGCCTTTCTGGGCTTCGCCGTGCTCTGGTTCAGGCCCAAGAACCTCTCCAAGGGACTGGCCCTCCTCATGCTCCTGGTGGGGCTCGCCGTGGTGGGGCTCTTCGAGTGGCAGAGGGAGCAATTGCGCGACCCCTACCTGGTGACGGGACGGGTCTACTCCAACGGGATTTCAGTGGAGGACTACCCCCTCCTCAAGCAGCGGGGGTTGCTCGCGTCGGCTCGCTGGCTCTCACCGCACCTGGGCGAGGCCAAAGGCCCAGTGGCGGAGGGGAGAGAGCTCTTCCGCGTGGCCTGCTCCTCCTGCCACACCGTGACGCGCGGGCTGAACGCGCTGGCCCCGGCGATCCGGGGGATGGACCAGCCCTACCTGGCGGCGCTGGTCCTGCGCACCGACCTCATCTGGCCGGGCATGCCCCCCTTTCCGGGCAAGGGCCCCGACGCCAGGGCTATCGCGGCCTACCTCGCGGCCCGCGCCGGCCAGGCGCCAGCCCCGACCGGCGGCGCGGCCATCTGGCGCATGCGCTGCGGGGTCTGCCACACCCTCAACGGCCCCTTCCGCCCCGTCCTTCCGACGGTGAAGGGAATGGGGCCCAAGGACATCTCCGACCTCATCGCCTCTATCGAGGTGATGAATAGCGCCATGCCCCACTGGAGCGGGACGGACGCCGAACGCGAGAGCTTGGCGAACTACCTGGCGGCGCAGGAGGGGGCCAAACCATGACGCCCGTGCTGCCCCTTTTCGGCACCCTGCCTCTGCCCGCCCCGGTCTGGCTCCTGAAGGCGCTCCTGCTCCTCACCTTCATCGTGCACCTGCTCTTCATGAACCTCATGGCCGGCGGCAATCTGCTCGCGGCCGTCTTCGCCTTCAAGGGCAAGCCACGGCACCTGGACGCCGCCCGGGGCCTCGTCCGCATCATGCCCTACGCCACGGCCTTCGCCATCGTCTTTGGCGTGGCACCGCTCCTGTTCATCCAGGTGCTCTACGGGCCGCTCTTCTACACCAGCGCGATCCTCATCGGCACGCCCTTCCTCCTGTCCATTCCCGTCCTCATGCTGGCCTATGCCCTCATGTACCTGGCGGCCTACCGCTGGGACAGGCTGAAGCGCTCGCGGCCGTGGCTGCCCCTCCTGAACTTCCTGCTGCTGGGCTACGTCGGCTTCATCATGACCAGCTTGAGCACGCTCATGCTGGAGCCCGACCGATTCAAGAACAAGTACCTCGCCCACCCCGGCGGTTGGCAGCTCAACATGGCCGAGCCCACGCTCATTCCGCGCTTCCTGCACATGATGGTCGGCGCGGTCGCGGTGGCTGGACTCTACATCGCCATCCGCGGCGCGCGCCGGTTGCACTTGGAGCCCGAACAGGGACGGTGGCAGTACCGCAGCGGCGCCACCTGGTTCGCCGGGGCCACACTCGTCAACATGGCCATAGGAGGCTGGTGGCTCCTCGCCCTGCCCAAGGAGCAGATGATGACGCTCATGGGCGGCAGCCTCCCGGCCTCCATCTCGTTCGGTGTGGCCCTGCTGGCCGCCCTGCTCGCCCTCTGCGGGGCACTCCTGGGCATCAACTCCGTCAAGCCAGGCCCCTTCCTTTGGGGGGCGGCTGCGGCGCTGGTGGCGGTCTTCGCCGGCATGGCCGTGATGCGGGACGCGATCCGTGATGCCGCACTCAGGCCTGACTACGTGGTGCGGGCGCTGCCCGTGGGTTCCCAGTGGGGCGCCATCGGTCTCTTTGCCCTCCTTCTGGCGGCGGGCGCCTGGGTCTGCCGGTGGCTGCTCAAACAGCAGAAGATCGCCGGCGCCGAACGCCATCCCAGGCCGCCCGCTCCCGGCCTCACCGATTCCGGCATCCGGCGCCTCGGCCCCATGGACTCTCGAACCGGGATGCCCGCCGCGACGGACTCCGGGGCCCACAGGCTCACGCCCAGCTCCTCGGGCCCGCACCGCCTGGTCGACGAGTAGGAGCCCGGTCTATTGACTCACCCGTTCGCCGGGCCTAAGATACGGGCACCGTCCCGGGCCTCCCGGCAGTCCCGCCTGGCGCCCGAGGAGAACACGGAGAGACGTCCTCAGGTGCACGTCGCTGCCTATAGCCCTCAGGACCACCCGGAAATGAACCCGAAGCGCCCCTCGGCCCCCCGCACTGCCCGTCCGCCGGTCGCCGGCGGCCCCGTAGCGGCAGTGCCCTCGTGTGCCAGCCGCTAGGCTGGCGCGGGAGATTCGTATGCCCCTCGCTCTAGCCTTCATCGATTCCCCCGAACAGCTCCTCGTCATCCTCGCCATCCTCCTGCTCATCTTCGGCCCCTCCAAGCTGCCCCAGCTCGGCGCCTCCATGGGCAAGACCATCAAGGCCTTCCGCGAGAGCGCCAAGGAGGGGATGGCGGAAACCGCCTCCGCCAGCAGCACCCCCGCCCAGGCCACGACACTCGGCGCGCAGCAAGCCGCTCCCTCCGCCGATGCGATGGCCTGTCCACAGTGCGGGGCTCCCGGCAAGTCCGACGCCCAATTCTGCACCCGCTGTGGCGCCAAGATCGCCTGAGCGCAGGCCTGCCGACGGCGGTCATTCCGAGAGGCGTCCCCGGCGGTCGCTCTCGCCAAAAGGTCATGCGCCCCGCAAGCCTCTTTGAGGCCTCGGGCGCACCTTCCTTCGCGCGCAACCCCCAGGGCAGTTGACGTCGGAGTCTCAAACGCATACAATACCGGGACTGGGCCGACGTAGCTCAGCTGGTAGAGCAGTTGATTCGTAATCATCAGGTCGCCAGTTCGATTCTGGCCGTCGGCTCCAGAAAAATCAGGTAGTTACGAGGCCGCCGAAAGGCGGCCTTCGTGTTGCCGCTCCACCACCGCTCCACGGAAGCAAGTTTCTCCTCCATTTTGTGGCCCGCAGGGAACCCCTGGCGGGGCCTTCCTCTCCGAGCACCGGTCTCTGCTCCTCCGGCTGGCTGACAGGGTGGCCGGAGGAGAAAATCCCGGGCCCGGTCGTCACCTCTTACGGGAGGCTTTCGAGGGTGCCCGGCCGGTGCGGAGGGGGAGCGCGCCGCGTCATCCACCTTCGCTCATCTTCGACAGTTGCCTTTCATAAACCTTGCCATTAAAGGTGGTTACAAGGACGAGCCGGCCGCCCGGCACTACGGATGGCTGGGGGCGGTGGGGGCCGGGCGGGCTAGGAGCGCGCGGCCCTGAGGGTGGGAGGCAGGGCGACGCCGGCGGCTTGGAAGACTTTGCCGGCGCACCCGGCGGCGGCGGTCCTGAGGAGGAAGCGCTTGCCCTCCTGCTCCAGGTGCACCTCCTGCACCTCGTCGAGGTCCCTGATGACCTCAGCCCACTCCGCCTCCACCCCGGCCCTCGCCATCCGGTCTTGCAGCTCCTTGCGAAGCAGCAGCGCCAGGAAGGAGCAGAAGACGTGGCCCCGGATGGTCTCGTCCCGCTTGTGGTAGATGGGCCGCGTGGCGAGCACCGACTTGACGGAGCGGAAGAGGGCCTCCACCATCCAGAGCTGCTTGTACTTGAGCGCCACCGCCTCGGGGCTCAGCGCCGTGTTGGTCCTGAGCACCCACTTGCCGTCGTAGCGGGCTTCGGCCTCCGCCTTGGCAAGGTCGATCTCGAAGCGGGGACCCGAGGCTTTCAGGTACCGCCGGTACCCCTTGTTGCTCACGAGGGCCTTGTCGCCACGGCGAAGAGCCTCTTCGAGCGCCGCAAGGATCGCCTGCCGGTCGTAGGCCTCCTTGCGCGCCTGCTCCTCGTTGAGGCAGACGATATACCGGCGGTCCTCCACCCAGACCTCCTTGACCTTGAGCGGTGAGGGATCCTTCGCCTGGAGCCGCTCCTCGTGGACGACCCGGTACCGCCCGGCGCGGGAGAGGACCTCTTCGCTGACCTCCCGCTGCCGCCGCATCCGTGCCCCCAGGATGTAGGACCACCGGTGTCCCGGGGCTTCGAGCCAGTCCAAGGTCCGGGCCGAGATCATCCCCCGGTCCGCCACCAGGCAGGAGGCCTCCACCCCGAAGCGCTCCCTCAGCCGCCTGGCCACCGGAACCAGCGCCTTCACGTCCGTACTGTTGCCCGGCCAGAGCTCGCAGCAGACCGGATGGCCCTCTCCGTCCAGGACCGCCCCAGCCACCATCTGGTTGAGATCCGGGCGGTGATCCTTGCTGTGCCCCCTCTGCCCGATGCTCTCCCCTCCCTCGCCTTCGAAGTACAGCGAAGTCGTGTCGAAGAACATCATGTCCAAGCTCGTGAAGAGGCTGCGACGGCGATGGAAGAGATCCTCCTCCATGAGGTCCTTCACGCAACGCGGCGAGAAGCCCTGCTCCTCCTCCGGAACCCCATGGTCCTGCCCGGCTTCGGGCAGCGCCTCTCCCAAGAAGCCCATGGCCCGGTAGAAGTGCTGCAAGGCCAGAGAACCGGCCCCCTCCACCCGGTAGCGAGGCAGCCACTGCTCGCAGGCCCGGTCCGAGCCGGACGCCACGAGCCGGTGCAGAACCGTGGCGAAGACGGCCCGCTCCAGGGAGAAGCTGAACTTCCGCCCTTCAGCTAGGCGCTCCACAGCCCCGGCACAGCCCGCTTCCTTCCAGATCCGCTCGAACACCATCGGTGCCCCGATGCGCTGCGTGCCCGCCTCGGCGAGCGAGCCCTCCTTCCGGGCCGAGAGGACCAT
>JBAWEQ010000013.1:0-10101 GCA_049591295.1 Acidobacteriota bacterium | reverse complement strand
CAGACGGCCAAGCCGAGGGCGCGGCGAGGCGCGGATGGTCTTTGTTTCCCGGAATCGGTTGGAGCCGGAATACGCATCCTGGATCGCCCTCAGCGCGGCCAAGCGATGCTCATCCCGTGGTGCCGGTCGCCAGCTTGCTCTCGCTCGTGCAACTGTAGGCCCGCCGCGCCGAGCGGTCAAGCCTTCGTGCCCCACCCGCGATGGACCGCCGCAAGAGACCGCTTCAGCGGGCGAACGGCCCATGCGAGGGGGCCATTGAGCAGCGCAGGGTCCCTGCGTGTCAGGCGCAGCGGCTTGCGCCTCGCCCGGAACCCGTTCTTGCGCTGTCATTCCGGCTTGTCCGGAATCCTGCCCCATCAACGCGAACAGGTCCTCGTCGCGCTTCGCTTGCCAGGATTGCACCTTGTCCGGAATTCGATTCTGGACTCGCTGCCCTCGCCAGAATGACGGCACGGGGAGGGGTCATTCCGGCCAGAATCCGCATCTCGTGCCACGCGCTCGCGCTCGGATGCCTTCCTCTTCGCTGTCATTCCGGCTTGCCCGGAATCGTTCGCTTCATGGTCATTCCGGCTTGTCCGGAATCGGATTCTGGACTCGCTGCACTCGCCAGAATGACGGCACGGGGAGACGTCATTAGGTCCTGAACGCGCTTCGCTTGCCAGGAGTTCAGCTTGTCCGGAATCCCGCCTGTTCACGGAACCCGATTCTGGACTCGCTGCGCTCGCCAGAATGGCGACATGGCGAGTCGGCATTCCGGCCAGCAACCGCGTCTCGCGTCTCGCGGCTACCCGTCTTTTGACCCCTCCATGACCGGCAGCCTCACGGTGAACGTGGCGCCCGGCGGGGGGACGTTGTCGGAGGCCTCGATGGTGCCGCCGTGAGATTGCACGTAGTGCCGCGCCAGGGCCAGGCCGATGCCCGGCTGGCCGGTCCGAGTGGTGACGAAGGGCTCGAAGAGGGTGTCGCGTATCGTGTCGGGGATGCCGGGGCCGCTGTCGGTAATCAGGGCCTCGCAGGTGCCGGCCTCGTGGCGGCAGCTCATGCGTACGACGCCGTCGGGAGGAGAGGCCTGGGCCGCATTCCGGAGGATGTAGACGAAGGCCTGGGTCAGCCTCTGGATGGAGGCCCTGATCGGCACGGGGCCGGTCTCGCCGGCCAACTCGAAGCGTACGCGATGATCGTCGGGAAGCTCTCGTTCCACCGTGTCGCACGCGTTCCGCACGAGGGCCCTCAGATCGGCCTGTTCCAGATCGGAGGGCCCGATGGACCGCCCCAGATCTATGAGGCTGCGCATCAGGTTTTCCAGGCGCTTCACGTGGACCAGAACGTGGTCCATGTGGACCTTGGCCTCCGGCTCCAGAGACAGGCGGCGGGCCAGCGCGGCCAGGTTGACCTGGATGGCGAAGAGGGGGTTTCGCACCTCGTGGGCTACCCCGCCGGTGAGCCGGGCCATGGTCTCGAGGTCCTTCACGCGGGCCATCTCGGCTTCCAGCCTTCTCCGCTCCGTGATGTCGATGATCGTTCCCTCGATGAGATCCGTCCCTGTGGGATCGTGGACGAGCGTCGCATTCTCGATGGCCAGGAAGGGCCTCCCGTCCCTGGTTTTGAGGGGCACTTCCACATTGGTGGCGGATCCCGTCTTGAGGAGGAGCTCCCTCAAGCGGAGCCGATCCTTCGGATCCCGGTAGAAGGCGAGGGTGGGCTGGCCCTTTGCCTCTTCGGGCGTGTTGAAGCCGAGCAGGCGCGCGCAGGCGGGATTGCACTCAAGGAGCCGTCCGTCGAGGCTGGAGCGGTACACGCCCGCGAGGTTCCGCTCAAAGAGCAGCCTGTAGCGGGACTCCGACTCTTTGAGCGCCGCCTCCATGGCGAGCATGTCCGTCACGTCCTGCGCCCGCGCCCGGACGATCGCCCCCTGGTCCGCGTCGGTCTTGAGGGTGTTCTCGTAGGCGAGGGTCCGCTCCCCGCCCGAACGCGTCAGCACGCGCATGAAGCCCTTGGCCCTCCCTTCCCGGCGCATGGCCTCCAGGTAGTCCGTGAACAGATCCCTGGCTGATGGAGCCAGCACCTCGCGGAGGTTCAGCCCCACGCCCTCCTCCGGGCTGTCCAGGCCGAGGAATCTCGCCGCGGCCGGGTTGCACGAGAGGATCCGTCCCGAGAGGTCGTGCGTCAGGATCACGTCCACGCTGTGTTCCACCAGGTCGCGGTATCGCTCCTCGCTCTCGCGCAGGGCCTTTTCGGCGGCGAGGCGGTCGGTCACGTCGCGCAGGACTCCCCTGAAGCCCGAGTAGAGTCCGTCGGAAGCGCGGATGGGGTAGATGGAGGCATCCAGGGCCCTGAGCGAGCCGTCCCGGCGGATCGTCTGCCAGTCGGTGGTCCATGCGGGTTGACCCGACTTGAAGACGCGGTTGAACGCCGCGTAGGTCCTTTCCGCGTTCTCGGGTGCCATGAGCGAGCGGAAGTTGCGGCCGACCAGTTCGTCCCGCGTGAGGCCCCAGATCCTTCCGAAGGCCTCGTTGGCGAAGGTGATGGTGCCCTTCAGGTCCACCTCGTAGTAGCCCTCCTCCATGTCCTCCAGGATCGTCCGGTAGCGCTGCTCGCTGAGGCGGAGGGCCTCTTCGGCTCGTCTGACCTCCGTGACATCCGAGAAGACGCCCAGTGTGGCGACGTAATCGCCGCTCGCGTCCCTCTTCGGCGTGGCGGTCACCAGGAGGACGCGCTCCGAACCGTCGGGCCGCACGATGCGATTCTCGTAGGTGCCGGTCAAGCCCTGCCTGCGCTGTCTGGTGCCCTCCTTCGCCCGTTGGAGTTCCTCGTCCGACATGAACTCCTTCAGGTTCCGGCCGGCGAGGCCGCCGCGGGGAACGCCGAAGATGACTTCGCCCGCCGGGTTCGCGAAGAGGAAGGTCTCCTCCGAGTCCATGATGCCCACGCCCTCGCCCAGGTTCTCCACCAGCGTCCGGTAGAGTTCCTCCGCCTCGCGCAGGGCCTTCTCGGCCGCCTTCCGCTCGGTGATGTCGCGCGCGATGGACAGAATGGCCGTCCCGCCCCGGAGGGCCACCGTGCGGGAACTGACCTCCGTTGGGATGGAGGTGCCGTCGCGACGAAGATGGGCCGTCTCGAACACCGCGCTTCCCGTCCCCAAGATGACCTGGGTCCGCTCTGGAACGAGCCTGGCGAACTCCGGTGGATCGAGGTCGCGGACCCGCTTTGAGAGCATCTCCTCGCGGGTGTATTGGAGCCGCCGGCAGAGGACCTCATTGACTTCGATGATCCCGCCCTCGGAATTGACCATCAGGATGCCGTCATTCGTGTTGTTGAAGAGCGCACGGTAGCGCTCCTCGCTCTCCCGGAGGGCCTTCTCGGCCGCCTTGAGCTCGGTGATATCCAGAGAGATGCCGCCCACCAGCGCCACGGCCCCCTCTCGGTCCGGAATGGGGAACTTGTGGACCATCCAGTGGCGGGAGCCGTCGGGGTGATGGATCAGGTTTTCGCCCTGGAATGATCTCCCGCTCTCCAGAATGGCCCGGTCTTCCTCCATCGAACTCACCGCCACGTCGGCGGGGAGAAGATCGCGGGCTCCTCGGCCCCTGATCTCGGGAAGAGTTTTGCCTAGGATTCCGGCCATGAATCGATTCACGAAGACGAAGCGCCCCTCCCGATCCCGCATGAAGGCGATGCCGGGCAGGTTGTCCATGAAGGCGTCGAAGCGCCGCTGGGTCTCCGTCAGTTTCTCTCGGGCGAGTCGCTCGCGCCGCAGCAGCGCGGCGGTGACCATCCCGACGGCGACCAGCGCCAGAAGGATCGTGGTGCGCATGTACAGTTCGTACGGAGTGATGTCCAGGACCAGAAGGTCGAGGAAGGGCTTCTTCGAAAAGAAGAGGGAATCCACGGCGGCGTCGCCAATCCACAGAAGCGCGCCCACTGCCGCCGATAGAATGAGGACCTTAGTCTCGGTCTTCATGGTCGGTCCCCAGCGGCGGGCGCGGTGGTGGTGACGGGCGAGGCGCCTTGCGGTGACCCTTCGGGAGAATGCTTCTCTTCCGCCGCGGATCCCTTGTGGCGCATCTCTCTCCTCCAGGCCGAAGGCCGGATGCGTCGGCCAGCCGTCTCACTGTCGCGACCGCACCGCCCTGCCGATGGTTCCAGACCACGTGCAGCAACAAACGCGCCATGCGGGTGAAGGAAACGGGCAGTCGGCCAGGAGAAGCATCGTCTGGGAAACCGCGTCATCACGAGAATCGTGTCCCCCTAACCCCGCCATTCCGGCGAGGGGAACGCGTCCAGAATCGAACATGAGAAGGGACCGATTCCGGACAAGCCGGAATGACGTTGATGGGACTGGATTCCGGACAAGCTGCAATCCTGGCAAGCGAAGCGCGCCCAGGCCCTGATGACGTTGACGGGTCGCGATTCCAGACAAGCCGGAATGACGCCTCTCTTCCGCATCATTCTGGCGAGTGAAGCGAGTCCAGAGTCCAGAGCCAGTCGCGGCCCCGCGGCTTTGGTCACTAGGTCCCCTAGTCATCCTTCCCCTGGCCCCCGGCCGACTCCGCCAGCGGTAGCCTCACGGTGAAGGTGGCACCCGGTGGCGGCTCGTTGTTGGCGGCCTCTGCCGTCCCTCCATGGGCCGTGACGATCTTGTGCACGATCGCCAGCCCCAGCCCTGTGCCCCCCTTACGTTTGCTGGCGAACGGCTGGAAGAGTTTGGGCATCATCTCCTCCGGGATGCCGGGGCCATGGTCGCTGATCGCGAGACAGACGTGAGCCCCATCCCGCCAGATTCTCACCGTCAGGGGCTCATCGGGCGGAGAGAACTCGAAGGCTTTGTTGAGGAGGTTGAAGAGCACCTGCTCGATCTTGTCGGGGGCGCCCCATCCCATGATGATCTCGGGGGGCAGTGCTAGACGGCATCGCGCCGAGGCGCCAGGATGCTCGCGCCCCAGCCGCGCCAGCGCCTGGGCGACGAGGCCCCGGCAGTGGAACTCCTTGAACGACTCCTGCGGAATGGGCCGCCCGAGAGACAGGAGGTCGTTCATCAGCGCGTTGAGCAGGCGGTTCTGCTCCTTGATGTGCATCACGTATTCGCCGTACTCGGGCTGGTCCGCCAGCTTGCGCTCCAGGGCCGTCACGATGGTGGTGATGGCGAAGAGGGGATTGCGCACCTCGTGCGCCACGCCGCCGGCGATGAGCCCGATCGTTTCCACCTGCTTGGCCTTGGCTAGGTCGTGCAGAGCCCTCCGCAGCTCCTCCTCCGCTCGCCTCCTGTCGGTGACGTCTCGTGCGATGCCGTGGAAACCGACGACCTTCCCGCACTTCCGGTACGGAGCGGACCTTATCTCAATGAGACGGGTTCTGCCGTCCTTGGTCCGCACTTCGTACTCGGCCGCGTCATCCACCAGTTCACTGCGAAGAATCCTCGCCAGCCTGTCCTGGTGCTGCGCCTTGTACCGCGCTGGCACGATGTCCCAGATACCCATCGCGAGAATCTCGGCCTCCGAGTAGCCCAACTCGACGCACATTCGCTCGTTGACCGACAGGAAGCGCCCCCTGAGATCCGCGTGGAAGATGCCGTCGGGGCTCTGAGCCACGAGGGTATGATAATGTTCCTCGCTCTCGCGCAAGGACTCCTCGGCCCGCCTGCGTTCGGAGATGTCACGAGCCGTAGTGTGCATGAAGCGCCGTCCGTCGATCACGATCAGAGAATTACTGAACTCCGTTTCGACCTTGGTGCCGTCCTTCTTTCGGATCCGGGCTTCCGTCAGAATCTCCTCGCCCGCCATGATGCGGTGGTGAAAGGCCCGATAGGCGGCGAGGTCCAACTCCTCGTGAAGGTCCGGGATGCTCATGGCCATGAGCTCGTCGCGAGAGTAGCCCGTGAGCCGCTCGGCGGCGGCGTTCGCGGCGGTGAAGCGGGACTGTTCGTCCGTGATGAACACTGCATCGCGCGACCCCTCGAAGATCCGCTCCTGCCACTCCAGCGCCTCCCGCAGGGCCTTCTCCGCGCGCTTGCGCTCGCGGATGTCGCGGATGTTGCACTGAATCACCTGGGCGCCGTTCACGTGGTAAACGTTGCTGACGAACTCCACGTCCCTCCGGCTCCCGTCCTTCGCCTGGAGCGGCAGGTCATCGTAGCGGGCATAGCCCTTTTCGACGAGCCTCTGGAAGCCTGTCCGGGAATGGGCGACGTCCCGGAAGGGGCCGAGCTCCCAGAGGGTTCTGCCGAGAATCTCGTCCCGTGCGTATCCCAGCAGCTCCGTGAGGAAGGGGTTCACGTCGACGACGGCGCCGCTGTGCGAATCCAGAATCAGGATGCCGTCCCTTGCCGCCTCGAAGAGACGGCGGTACCGCACCTCCGAGGCCTGCAGCGCCGCCTCCGCCTCGCGGTGTTCACGCCGGATCCCGGCCTCCCGCAATTCGCGCACGATGGCGGGGGCAAGCCTGGCCAGGTTGCCCTTCATGATGTAGTCGTAGGCCCCTGCCTTCATGGCCTCCACCGCGATATCCTCGCCGATCGAGCCGGAAATGATGATGAAGGGGATGTCCTTTCCGGTCCCCTGCAGCAGGTGAAGGGCGTCCGGCGCGCTGAAGTGCGGCATCGCGTAGTCGGCGATGACGAGGTCCCAGGGTTGATCGTCGAGGGCCTCGGCCATCGCCTCGGCCGTCTCCACTCGGGCATGGGTGGGGGCGAAACCCGACTGGCGGAGGTGCCGCAGCACCAGGAGGGTGTCGTTTTCGGAGTCTTCCACGATCAAGACCTTGAGCGGTGTCGGAGCGCTCATGAATTCGCTTTCTCAGCCCTTGCATGCTCTCGGCTGTACCGGCGGAGTTTCCTGGGTGGGAAGCCAGCCGACGGGGACCTATGGAGCGCCCCTGCTCCTTCAGCCGGCACACCGTCCCCCGCTGCAGCCCCCGCCATCATCGCCCCGTCCCTGCCTCTCGATCGGTAAGGTAATGGTCCACCGAGGTCCTTCAACGGAGCGCTCCCGCCCCGTGAGTCTTCCTCCCGAGCCGCCCTTCCAGATGCGCTTCTCCTTATAACTTAGGACGTTGTCGCCCTCCTCGCCACTCTTGCGCGCCTCACAAGGTCGTACGGCTCACCACTGGCGCCGGACGCGCCAGCCTGGAGTCGCTCTGCGGACTCTTCGGATGGCCCGAAGGTGTTTAGATTCGATCAGGCAAGGACGCCGTTCACGCCAAGGAGGATCTTCGCGTCCCGCATCTCGCCCCTCGCGTCCGACTTCCCCTCACCACAACTTCCCCTGCCTCTCGTCGGTCTTCTTCCTCGGGGCCTGTTTGAAGGTGGCGGAGGGGGCGAAGCGGGGGAGTTCGGGGCGGTGGCCTGAGAGGAGGGCCTCGATGGTGAGGATCTGGAGCCTGGGGACGCCGCGGCCCTGGAAGTGTTCGGGCTCGTAGAAGGTGATGATGCCAGGCCATGAAAATCCCACTGGTGTTCTCCTAGGAGGTCGCCCGCTTTCGCTTCGCCTTTTCGCCGGATCGGCTGTGGTAGGCGGGCGGGAACTCCTCGCGGACGACGTGCTGAGGCTCATCGGGAACGGCGCGGTAGAAGGCCACGTCGGCGCGGTCGAAGAGGCCGCTGCTCTCGTGGTGGAGCCGCCGCCACGCCATGCGCAGATAGTCGATGTCGACGTCCACGCCGATGCCTCGGCGCCCCGTCTTCATGGCCGCGAGGAGGGTGGTGCCGGTGCCGCAGAAGGGGTCGAGGACGGTGTCCCCTTGGAAGGAGAACATCCGCACCAGCCGGTGCGCCAGTGCGAGGGGGAAGGGTGCCGGATGCTGCTTGGTGGAGGCTCCGCTCAGGTTCCAGAACTGCTGGAACCACTCGGCGTGCTCCTCCTTGCTCATCCGGCTGAGGCGCCTCTGTTCCTCGGTGGGTTTGCGATAACCGCCCGGCTTGCGCTGCATCAGGATGAATTCGATGTCATTCTTGATGATGGCGTTGGGCTCGTAAGGCTTGCCGAGGAAGGTGCTCCCGTTGCTCACCTCGTAGCTGGCATTGGCGATCTTGTGCCAGATGATGGGATTCAGGTTGTCGAAGCCGATCTTCCGGCAGAGCACCGCGATGTCGGCGTGCAGGGGCACGACCACGTGCCGCCCGAAGGCCCTGCGCGAGAGGCAGACGTCACCGACAACGCAGACGAGCCGCCCGCCGGGCACGAGCACGCGGAAGACCTCCTGCCACACCTGGCGCAGGGCCTCCAGGAACTGTTCGTAGTCGGCCACGTGGCCGAGCTGCCCCTCCACTTCGTTGTAGCGCTTCAGCGTCCAGTAGGGCGGCGAGGTCACCACGAGGTGGACCGACCCGTCGGGAAGGTAGGGCATGGCCCGCGCATCGCCCAGAATGAGCTGATGGCAGGAGGGATCGAGAAGCTCGTCGGGCATGGCGGCCATCCTAGCTCGTCGCGTGGACGGCGATCTGGGCCGCCAGCGAACGAGCAAACAGGTCGAAGGTCAAGTCCTCGGCGGGACAGGCGTACCGGCCTTCCAGGCCGCTCTCTGCATCCGAGGTCAGAAAAGCCGCCGCGCTGTAATGGCGCTCCCTGACGAGTTTGCGGCAGAAGAGCTCGTACCGCCGCGCGTAGGAGGCCCCTTTGAACTCGGGGAAGACCTGGAAGTGGGGCTCCTGGACGGAGACGGGCCGACGGGAGCGCACGCAGTCCTCCAGCACGAAGAGGTACCCCAGCCAGGGGCGGGCGGTCCGGTTGAAGGCGCCTTCTCGGTAGGCGGTCCAGAGGTCCATGGCGCTCCCCATGGCCTCCTCGGTACGGTTGTTGAAGTTGTTGCCGAAGGAGGGGCCGACCTGGGACTTGGCCTCGACGACCGCTACCAACTGGCCCTCTTTCACGACCAGAAGATCCCACTCCTTCGTGGGCCTGAAGAAGCCCGGCAGTTCGAGTGCCCTTTGGTGATAGATGTGCCTCTTCTCCAGGCCCGTGGCGAGGATGACCTCGGTCAGGAGCCCGATGAAGCCGTCCATCTGCGCGCCCCCCGTGACTGCGCTCCGGGCGCCCTGGTCTTTCTGCCCCGAAGCGCCCTGCCTGCTGGCCTGCCGCTCGCGCGTGCCCCAGAAATGCCGCACCGCCTCTCCCACTCGAGCGTCCAGATCGTGAAG
The DNA here is from genome assembly GCA_049591295.1 of Acidobacteriota bacterium. Taxonomy (GTDB): domain Bacteria; phylum Acidobacteriota; class UBA4820; order UBA4820; family DSQY01; genus DTPS01. The sequence continues at coordinate 971 of JBAWEQ010000013.1, read as the reverse complement.
GGCCATGGAGAGATCAGGCATACGCGCCTCCCCGAGCCGAATCCGGGGCCGCGCTGCCCGCGCCCGCCTTCTCGTCTGCCACGTGCTCACTGAGGACCACCAGGTTGTCCCCGAAATAGAGCTTGTTCCTCCAGCCCGCTTCGCCAGCCATGTGCGGATTCCCTCCGGGGCGAGTATACCTCCGCCGGGAGGGGCACTGCCAACGGGGCCATGCCGCTGGGCCAAGGGCCGGAAGCGAGCTTCGGCCGCTACGGGGTGGAAGAGAAGCTTCGAAGCGGCGGGCGGGGGCGCCCGCCCCACAGGGAAGACGGTGATGGGCCGCCCTCTGGAGAGCGCTCCCACGGCGCGGAGAGTGGGACCATGCGCGTGGCGCTTCTCTTCCGGCCCCGGCGCTTAAAGATCGCCCCCCCTTCATTGTCGCTTTATCCTCGCTTCATAGCTTCATCGCTTCATAGCTTCATCGCTTCATAGCTTCATAGCTTCATAGCTTCATAGCTTCATAGCTTCATAGCCCAATAGCCTTGGTTCCTCCGCGGTGAAAATGCCCCGCAATCGAAGAGAAAGAACGTTTCAAGTCGAAGAAGGCACACCTTCTTGAAGAAATCAAATCAACGGGACTAACCCCGTTCTTTAAGAAATCAAATCAACGGGACTAACCCCGTTCTTGTTGCGCTTGTTGCGCTTGTTGCGCATGTAGTTCCGGGGCCAGCGCCGCGCGACCGGAGCCGTGAACCGTCGATCCAGTCTCGCTCTCACGGTTTGGCACCGGGCAATCCGGCCCCCTGAAATCGGGGAAATTCCTGCGAACGCGGAGGAGTGCCCCTTGACTCGGGGGTGCAAAGGCCCTAGCATTTTTTTGAGCCCTTCCAAGAAGACAGCAGAACAGGATGATGATAATGGTTATTTGCGCGATCCTGCGTCTGCTTGCCTGCCTATCGGCCCGATCGAAGGGTTTTGGCCGATCCTTCCCG
>JBAWEQ010000012.1:0-12728 GCA_049591295.1 Acidobacteriota bacterium | reverse complement strand
GCGGACCTCCACCAGGGGGATGTTGCCGCCCTCGGGGCGCGGCTCGCTCACGGTCTGCCCCCGCCGGCCAGGACGCAGCGCACCGCCCGCCCGTCGGCCACGGGACGAAGCTCGGGAACGGCCTGTCTGCAACGCTCCTCCGCCAGGGGGCAGCGCGGCGCGAAGGCACAGCCCGCGGGCAGCGCCTGGGGGGGAGGCACGGCGCCGGGGATGGCCCTCAGCCTGCTGCACCCGTCGTGGAGCCGCGGCACCGACTGGAGAAGGGCGCGGGTATAGGGATGCTGGGGTGACCGGAAGACCTCCTCCACCGGCCCCGATTCCACGATGCGCCCGCAATACATCACGTAGATCCTCCGCGAGAAATGCGCCACCACCCCCAGGTCGTGCGTGATGAGCAGAACCGCCATGCCCAGGCTTTCGCGCAGCGACGCCAGCAGATCCAGGATCTGGGACTGGACCGTCACGTCCAGGGCCGTCGTGGGCTCGTCCGCCACCAGCAGCGAGGGGCCGGAGGCCAGGGCCATGGCGATCATGACGCGCTGGCGCTGACCGCCGCTCAACTGGTGGGGATAATCGGCCAGGCGCCTCCCGGGGTCGGAGAGCGCCACCCGCCCGAAGAGCTCCGCCGCCCTGTCCAACGCCTGCCGGCGGGAGACCTTCTCGTGGGCGCGGATCGCCTCGGCCACCTGGGCCCCCACCGTCATCACCGGATTGAGCGCGCTCTGCGGCTCCTGAAAGATCATGGCGACGGACTTTCCGCGGTGGGAGCACAGTTCCTGCTCGGACATCCGCAACACCTCCTCCCCGCGGAAGCGGATCGAACCGCCCGTGATGGCCCCGGGAGGCGGGACCAGCCGCAGAAGGGCCAGGCCCGTCATGGTCTTGCCGCATCCCGATTCGCCCACGAGCGCCACGGGCTCCCCCTCCTCCAGGTGGAAGTCCACGCCGTTCACAACGGGAACACAGTGGCCCTCGATGGGGAAGCTGACGACGAGATCCCGCACATCCAGCACGGTGGCCATGCGCAGCAGAATAGCCGAAGGGCGGCCGGCCTTCAATCGGTGGAGGGTGGAGGGTGGAGGGTGAAGGGCGGTGGAGGGCGGTGGGTGGTGGAGGGTGGAGAATCGCGTCCGTCATTCCGGCCTGTCCCGAATCAGGGTCCCTCCGCTCTACCGTCATTCCGGCTTGTCCGGAATTCGGCCCCATCATCGTCATTCCGGCTTGTCCGGAATCGGATTCTGGACTCGCTTCGCTCGCCAGAATGACGGGAAAGGGAGGCGGCCATTCGCCCGCCGGCCCCTTCGCGCCTCACGTCTTCCGTCTCGCGCCTCGCCCTTCGCCCCCTCTTTCCCGTCATCCTGTGGCATGCCCACAACGGGCGACTAGCACAGGATCCCGCCGCTCCGGCACCGCCCGTAGTCCCGCTACCACGGGATCCTGAGCCAGCGGCCCTTCGAAGGGGCCCTCAGGATGACCCGCGTAGAATGCTTTGCTCGTCGCCTATCGCGCCTCGCCCCTCCCGTCTCCCCCCACACGCTCGGGCCACCGGTCCCCATTGCGGAGCTCGCTCGGGCCCCACCGCTTGGTTGACTTGAAGGGTGAATTCCCCAATAATAGCTCGCCAGGCCGGCGGGCCGTTAACTCAGTCGGTAGAGTATCTGCCTTTTAAGCAGAGAGTCACTGGTTCGAATCCAGTACGGCCCACCAAGATCCATAGCGTCCCCATCGTCTAGCCCGGCCTAGGACACCGGCCTTTCACGCCGGCGACGGGGGTTCGAATCCCCCTGGGGACGCCAAGAATTCAAGGAGGGGGGCTCTGCCCCCCTCCTTGAATTTCGCTCCCTCCGGTCGCTTCACTGACCTTCCCCCGCTGTCGGTTGGCCTGCGCGCTGGCGAAGCCAGGCGCTCGGCGGCGAGCCGTAGAAAACCCGGAGGGGATCCCCGCCCCGGGAACCGTGGCCCTCGTTGACGCAACCCCCGCCGTTGTAGGAGCGATCGCCCGATCGCGACTCTTCGAAGGCCCCCATTCACCGTAGCGGCCGCAGGCACGCGACCGGCCCTTCGGCCGCAATGAATTGCGGCCGCTACAGAGGCACCCATTCCCTCTTCGATTCTTCAATCTGCACTCTTCAATCTGCAATCCGTTCCCGGCCGCTGCGAGGCCCTTCGGCCGATCACCCATCGGCCGCCACGCCCCGCAGGCGAGCGGCCAGAGTGCCGGTCAGCCTGCGCGCTGGCGAAGCCAGACGCTCGGCCGTGCTTTCTAAGCCCGCTCGCCCGCGATACTCGGCTCCGGGCTAACGGCGCCGGGACGCCGCTTTCCGCTGCCGACCGAAAGCGCGGACACAGCGCCAGTCGAAGGGGTGCGGGGAGACGGGTAGGTTTCCGCGCTCAGAGGGCTGGCTCGAAAATCCGCAGCATAGGCAAACGGCGCGAAGCGCGGCCATCGCCTCCCACTGAAGAGGGCCTCGTGGAAGCGCGCTCCAGCACGCGAAGCCTGCTATAGGAGTTTCTGAAAGTCGCCGAGCGACAACTCAGCGTCGTGAAGAATCTTGGCCAGCAAACCAACGCCTATGGTCTCGTTTGGGTGGACGGGCACCACGGTGCATCGGCCATCGGGATGCTGGAGAAAATGGTGGCTTCCTCTGACTCTCACCACCCGAAAGCCAACCTTTTGGAGCGAAGCAATGACCTTCCTGCCGGTGATGCGCGGGGCGCGCGTCATTGGCCGACGGCGATGCGCTGCAGGCCGATAAACTGACCGCCAGAAGTTCCGCCACCCTCGACCTCAAGGCATAGCTCGATCGCCTCTTTGACGCGTTTCATGAGGGTGTCCAGGGACCGCGCCTGCGTGTGGCAGCCGCGAAGCTCAGGCACGGTCGCGACGAAATAGCCGTCGGCGTCCTGTTCGATGATCACGTTGAACTCGCGTTTCATGGCGCACCTCTAGCGCAATTATAGAAAGGGCTGGGGAAGTCTTCAACCCAAATCCCGCGATTGGACGTGCGACTGGCGCCGAAAGGCAGATGGAACGTTGATTTCGCGAAAGACAGTCTTCACCCGCCGAGGGATTTGGGTCGCCTCCGAGTCCGGCCCTGGCCGGGCGCCGACCCGGGGGCGGGAATCCGGCCGCCCTCCCCTGGATCCCCGATGTCTCGGGGATGACGAGGATCGTTGTGGGAGCGATCTCCAGATCGCGAGCCTTCGAAGGCCCTCATCCACCCGTAGCGGCCGCAGGCATGCGACCGGTCGTTCGGCCGCAATGAATTGCGGCCGCTACAGAGGCACCCGCTCCATCTTCGATTCTTCAATCTGTACTCTTCAATCTGCAATCCGTTCCCGGCCGCTTCGAAGGCCCGCATTCCATCCGCCGCGCCCATGCGGTCCAGCCGGTCGCCGCCATCCAGAGCGAGTACTCGCTGTGGACGAGAGACCCCGAGCCGGAGATCCTTCCGCTGTGCGAGGAGCTGGGGATCGGTTTCGTGCCCTGGGGCCCGCTCGGAGCGGGGTTCCTGACGGGCAAGATCGACTCGGCGACGACCTTCGACGGCTCCGATTTCCGCGCCTCGTCTCCCCGCTTCACGCCGGAGGCGCGGGAAGCCAATCAGGCGCTGGTCGACTTGCTCGGCCGGATCGCGAAACGGAAGGAGGCGACGCCGGCCCAGGTGGCGCTCGCGTGGCTGCTGGCCCAGAAGCCGTGGATCGTCCCGATCCCGGGCACCACCAAACCGCACCGGCTCGATGAGAACCTCGGGGCGACCGGGATAGAACTGACACCGGAGGACCTGCGGGAGATCGAAGAGGCGGCGTCGAAGATCACGGTGCAGGGGGCGCGCCTTCCGGAGGAGATTCTCAAGCTTAGCGGCCGATGAGGGCTACAGCCGCGGATCCGAGGCGCGGTCCCCGCGGCGAGCGACGCCACTCAAGGAATTTGGACGGTTCGGAACCGTCAGAGGAGCGATCATGGATGAGCGCACGTTGGGTAAGAGCAATCTGGAAGTCTCGGCCCTCGGGCGCTTTGGGGGGATCCATCGGTCTTTCAACGAGCCTGATCCGCGTGTTCGCCGTTGCCGTGGGAATCGCCTGTCCTTATCACGTGCAAGTCTGCTGGCCGCCTGAACCGTGTTCACTCCTAGCCTCGAGGTGCTGCCTGAGGATGGTAAGGGGATCAAAGTCCATGCCGGAGTGAGCCTCGAAGATGTCGCGGAACCTCAGATGGCTGTTCTTGAAGGCTGCGAGAATGGCCGGTTCAAAATGCTCCGGCAGGGTACGCCCGTCGCCGCGTGTGAGGATCTCCATGCTCTCGAGATGGTCGAGGGCGGGCTTGTAAGGCCGCTTGCTTCGGAGGGCGTCGTAGACGTCGCAGATATTCATGACCCTCGCCGACAGCGGAGTATCCTCGCCCTGCTTGCCATTGGGATAACCCCCGCCGTCCCAACGCTCATGGTGATTGAGCGCGATCTCCGCTCCCATCTTGAGGTACGGCGATTTGCTGTTGCCGAGGATTGCCGCCCCCATTATGGTGTGCCCCTTCATGATCGCCCACTCGTCCGGCGCGAACACACCGGGCTTGAGCAGGATATGGTCGGGGATGCCTATCTTGCCTATGTCGTGCATCGGGCTCGCGAAGAAGATCTTGTCGACGAACTCCCTATCCAGGCCGAGAATCTCGGCCAGCTCGCGGCTGTAATAGCTGATGCGCTGAACGTGAGCGCCGGTGTCCTTGTCCCTGTGCTCCGACGCGCGCGTCATCGTCAGAATGGTCTCCAGATAGCTTTCCTGAAGGTCCAAGGTCCTTTCCCGGACCCGTTCTTCAAGCGCGACGTTGTAAACGTGCAGTTCTTTGTGCAGGAGGCGCACCTCCAGCATGTTGTGAACGCGCGCAAGCACTTCGGCCAGCTCGAACGGCTTGCTGATGAAGTCCTTCGCGCCGGCCTGCAGGGCCTCGAGTTTGTGACGCGGCTGGGCGGTGATGACAAGCACCGGAAGGTATCCGTCCGGTTCAATTTCCTTCAGCCCCTCCATCACCTGGAATCCGTCCATGCCGGGCATCTGAAGGTCAAGCAGGATCAGGTCGTAGCGGTTCTGGGAGTGAAGCTGGCACACCTCGCACGGATCCTTCGTGCAGGTGATGGAATCATAGCCGGCGCGGCGCAGCATCCGCTCGAGCAGCTTTACATTCACTTCCCGGTCATCGACGATCAGCAGCTTGCCGTGAAGAATGTCGGATGCGCTTGTCATGAGCCCCCCAGTCCCTCATTTGCTCTTAGCCGTGGTTCTTGCATATTCCAGCGCCACATCCAGCGCCTCCATGAACTCATTTACCTTGACGGGCTTGGTGAGATAGCGGAAAAATCCCGCATCCAGGCCTTTCTGGATATCGCCAGGCATAGCATTGGCACTGATGGCAAGCACAGGGATGTGCGCCGTGGCCGGGTCTGAGCATAAGATTGTCAGGGCTTCGTAGCCGCTGATGCCGGGCAGATTGATGTCCATCAGGATCACATCCGGCTGGTTTTGGCGCGCCAGTGCGATGCCGCTGCTCCCGTTCACCGCGCTCAGCAGGCGCAGGTCGGGACGGCGCCCGATGAGCTGCTCGACCAGCTTCAGGTTGGCGGGGTTGTCTTCGACGTAGAGCAGCGTGCTCGACGGCGCCCCACGCTGGACCTGCGTAGGGACCATGACCGGGGCTTCGGCGCCGTCACCTGCGAGTATTGGTGCAGCGGCCAGGTTCAGTTCGAACCAGAACACGCTTCCCGCCCCGACGGTGCTCTCAACGCCGATTTCACCCCCCATCAATTCCACCAGTTGTTTCGCCACCACGAGGCCTATACCTGTGCCTTCCTCCCCGCCAGCTTCCTGTCCGAGACGATTGAACGCCTGGAACAGCTGCGCTAGCTGCTCCGGATAAAGTCCTGCGCCGGTGTCCCTGACGCTGATCCGGCTGCGTCCCGGTGTGCTCTCGGCGCAGTCCACGACTACCGTCCCCCCCGGCTGGTTGTACTTGATCGCGTTGGAAAGGAGGTTGATGAGAACCTGCTTCACCCGAGTCCGATCGGCACGGACGTAATAGGGCATGTCGAACCGGGGATAGGTCACGCGGATGCCACGCTGTTGGGCCTGCGGTCCTATCATGCCCTGGCATTCGAGCATGACTTCGGCCAGCGACACCGGCTCCCGCGACAGCGGCACCTTCCCCGACTCGACCTTCGCGAGATCGAGGATTTCGTCGATCAACTTCAGCAGGTGCCATCCTGCCCGGAGGATCTGGCCCAGGCTTTCCTTCTGGACGGGCGTTGGCGGTGGGGAATCGGACTCCAACAGCTGGGCGAACCCGAGGATCGCATTGAGCGGGCTGCGCAGCTCATGGCTCATGCTGGAAAGGAATTCGGACTTGGCCAGGTTGGCTTTTTCCGCCACGGACGTGGCGGTCTCCAGCTCGACGTTCTTTTCCTGTAGCACCTGATCCAGGTGTTTGCGCTCCGTGACGTCGCGCGCAGCGGCGAACATGCCCTGCAGTGTCCTGTTCCGATCGTAGAAGGTGGTAGCGTTGAAGGACACGACGGTTTCCTTGCCGTCCCGTGCGCGCGCGGTGAGCTCATAGTCGGTCAGTTTCTTTTCGGTCAGCACCTTCTTGATGCTCATCTCGGCCCGCTCCGGATCGGTGAAGTAATTCTTGAACGGAGCGCCGATCAATTCGTCGCGCGTGCAGCCGGTGAGCGTCTCCATCTGCTTGTTGACGTCGGTGATGATCCCCGACGGGTTCGTGGTCATCAGGGCGTCGACGTTGGATTCGAACAGAGAGCGCGTGTAGAACTGGTGGTCGCGCAGGCGCTGATCGAGACGCAGTTGCTCTTTCTGGATCACGTCGCGCTCGAGGCTGCCGCGCACGACCCGGATGCCGAACGCCAGATCGTCTGACAGGCCTTTCAGGAGCCGCACTTCGTCCGGTGTGAAGGCATTGGGCGTTGTGGAATAGATGCTGAGAATGCCGAACGTGGTGGCACTTTCGTCCTTGAGGGGGAGGGCGATGCTGGAGCGATAGCCTCGCTGCAGGGCGGCTGCCCGGAAAGCGGCGGCCTGGGGGTCGGTAGTGAAATCCTGGATGCAGGCGCTTTCTCCACTGCGGACGGCGGTTCCGCCGGGCCCTCGCCCCCGCTCCGTGTCGGCCCAGGTGGGCCTAGCCTGCTGGAGATACCCTTTTTCGGCCCCGGCCCAAGCGACGGGGCGTATGGTCTTGGCCTCATCGTTTTCGGCATATCCCACCCAGGCCATACAATAGCCGGCCTCGTCGCAGATGATACGGCAGATGTCCTTGAGCAGGGCCTGCTCGTCCTCAGCCCGCATCAGGAGCTGGTCACAGTTGCTGATCGCCCGCAGTTCTCGATTCAGCCGACGCAGATCCTCCTCCGCCCGCTTTCGGGCGCTGTTGTCGGTGCCGATCAGGAGGTAGCCGATGACGGCCCCTTCGTCGTCGCGCAGCGCGGTGACCGACACGATGGCCGGGAAGCGGCTGCCGTCCTTGCGGACATACGTCAATTCGTAGATGTCCTCGATCCCGCGCGAGGCCTTGAAGACCAGTGCCTCGAAGCCCGGTTTGATCGTGGTTGCCAGCTCCAGGCTCAATGCATTGGCGCGGGCTATCACTTCGTGCGGGTCGGAAATGTCGGCCGGGGTGAGCTTGTTCATCACGTCGGCGGCCGCATAGCCCAGCATGCGCTCGGCGCCGACATTGAAAATCTGGATGACGCCCTTCTCGTCGGTGGCGATGCTCGAAAAGTTGGCGCTGTTGAAGATCGCGTTCTGCAGAGCCCCCGCCTTCAGCAGAGCCTCTTCGGCCCTCTTCCGGGCGCTGTTGTCGGTGCCGATCAGGAGGTAGCCGATGACGGCCCCTTCGTCGTCGCGCAGCGCGGTCACCGACACGATGGCCGGGAAGCGGCTGCCGTCCTTGCGGATGTAGGTCAGTTCGTAGATGTCCTCGATCCCGCGCGAGGCCTTGAAGACCAATGCCTCGAAGCCCGGTTTGATCGTGGTTGCCAACTCCAGGCTCAAGGCCTTGGCGCGGGCTATGAGTTCGTGCGGATCGGAAATATCGGCCGGAGTGATCCTGTTCATCACGTCGGCGGCGGCATAGCCCAGCATGCGCTCGGCGCCGACATTGAATATCTGGATGACGCCCTTCTCGTCGGTGGCGATGCTCGAAAAGTTGGCGCTCTTGAGAATGGCGTTCTGCAAGGCTCCCGCCTTGAGCAAGCCCTCCTGGCGCCGGCCTTCAGTGGTGCCTTGATCCCTGCCAGCGGGGAGATCGAGAGTGTAAGGCTTGCGGGTGTCTAGGGGCATGTTCCACCTCTGACGGAATGGCCGTCCCAACCTCATGTGAACCCGCTGGCCGAGGAGCTTGCCCTTCTTAGGCCAGCCGTGCCGTGAGAAGCCGGGCGGCTCCGGCAATCGCTCTCGGGCCTGCCTCGTGGGTAGTCTTCGTGTATGTGAGGCCGCCGTAAACCAGCCCGATGATGCCGACAACGATCAGCAGCAGTCCGATGGTCTGGAGCGCGCTCATGTTTGCTCCTCCTGCTTGATCTCTAAGAATGGCCGGGCCAACTCCGCGGGCCCTGCGCTTCGAATCAGCCGAAGCGCGTGCTGGTGGCCCGGCCGCCGTTCATTTCTGCGTGCTTACCCTTTGCATCTTGACCCGGCGGGGGCGGCGACCTCCGCCGTCCCGCGCCGTCGTCTCCAGCCCACGGCCCAGACAACCCGTCGTCGGGAGACGAGGCGGACGATCAGAACGATCACCGGTATCACCAGCAGGATGCGGATCAGGCCGCCCATGGTGTAGGAGGTGACTATGCCGAGCAACCACGGCACGAGAAGGACAACTATTCTCGTCCAGAGCATCACAGACCGCCGCTTGTCGCCATGTGCCGCGTGCTCCTGGGCACTGCCGAGGAGGCGCACCCGGCGAGCACCGGCAACGTGACGCCGACCCAAAAACCCGCCCGACGAATCCGCGCTTCATGGGATGACGTCCTTTCCCAATCTATCTTCAATGTAATTCACGGATCCCCAGTCGGTAAGGGCATTTACTACCGGGAAGCAAGACCGCGACGTGCGTAGAAATTACGCTACTTGGACCGGGTGCCAGGGACACATTTTCTCTAGGGGAGCCAGCCATGCCGCATTGGCCGGCGAGAAGCCTGAACGAGGCGAAGGAGAAGGAGGAAAGGCAGAAGAGTGGAGATTAGCACCACCCTGATGCGCTTGGCATGCCCCTGCGGCGTCGGTTGGGAGGCATACTCCAGAACTGGACCACCCGAGGACCAGAGGTGCCCACGGTGTGGCCAAGAAGGTGAAGAGCATCGTTGATGAAGGCCAGCCCGGATTTGGCACGACCGCATTGCATCTTCGGCAAGCCCAGGTGGGAGCGATTGCCCGATCGCGACCCTTCGAAGGCCCTCATTCCGGCGACCGTTCTCTGCGCGGTCATTCCGGCGACCCTTCACTTTGCGTCCACGCCGGTGCCCCTTCACTTTGCATCCACGCCGGCGACCCTACTCCTTGCAGTCATTCCGGCGACCCTTCACTTTGCTGTCATTCCGGCGACCGCAGGGAGTCCGGAATCGTGCGCTTCACCCGCTCACGGCCCGATCCTGGACGCGCTTCGCTTGCCAGGATGACCGCCCGGAAAAGCCGCACCGGAGTGCCCGCCCTTCGGCCGCAATGAATTGCGGCCGCTACAGAGGCATCCATTCAATCTCTGATCGTCAATCTGCAATCTTCAATCTCTAATCTTCAATCTGCAATCTTCAATCTGCAATCCGTCCCCGGCCGCCGCGAAGGCCCTTCGGCCGGTCACCACTCCGCCGCCACACCCCGCTGCCTTGCGGCCAGATCTGTCGGTTGGCCTGCCCGCCGGCGAAGTCAAACGCTCGGCCGTGCCGTCTGCGCTCGCGCCTCGCCCGGCTCGGCGCGCCAATGCCTTCCCGCGTAAGGCTGGACAAACCCCGTAGACCACGTTATACATGTTGTACGAGGAGGCCGCCCATGATCGGTGTCCGGCTGGACAAGGAGACGGAAGACCGGCTCGAACGGTTGGCGAAGGAGACGCGCAGGAGCAAGAGCCACTATGTGAAAGAGGCCATCGCCCAGTATCTCGCGGAGAAGGAGGACGTTCTACTCGCCGTCGCCCGCCTGGAAAAAGGCGAAGTACCGGTTTCAGCCGAAGAGTTGTGGAAGAGCCTCGGTTGGGACCAACGGCCCGCAGCCGCGCCGAAGAAGCCTGTCCGCCGTCCCGCCCCACGCAAGAAGGCCGAGAAGTGAAGCCCGATTGGAGGGTCTTATGGGACCCGGATACGGCCAAGGACTTGCGGCGCCTCGGCCGCCCGGCGGCGGAGCGCGTCCGCGAGGCCGTGCTCTCGCGCCTCAGTAAGAACCCCCATCTCGGCAGTCCCTTGGAAAGCTCTGCACAGTGGCCTCTCTTCCGTTTTCGCGTCGGTGACTACCGTGTCGTCTACACCCTTCACGAAGAGGAGCTGGTCATCCTCGTCTTGCGAATCGGCCATCGCCGCGAGGTCTATCGCCGCCTGCCTGGATGATTCGCCCCCCGCCAGGGTTCCGGAAGAAACCATTGGGGGATGGGGCCGCGTGCCCTTCGAAGGCCCTCATTCCGGCAACCGTTCTCTGCGCGGTCATTGCTTAGAAAGTCCCCTTCTAATCTATTGAAAATAAGGACTTTCATCCCTTACGGGCGAGAGGCACTCTCATGAGGTATTCCGGCGCCCCTACACTTTGCGTCCACGCCGGCACCCCTACTCTTTGCAGTCATTCCGGCGACCGCAGGGAGTCCGGAATCGTGCGCTTCACCCGCTCACGGCCCGATCCTGGACGCGCTTCGCTTGCCAGGGTGACCGCCCGGAAAAGCCGCACCGGAGTGCCGGCCCTTCGGCCGCAATACATTGCGGCCGCCACGAAGGCACTCATTCCCTCTTCGATTCTTCAATCTGCACTCTTCAATCTGCAATCCGTCCCCGGCCGCCTCGAAGGCCCTCATTCACCGCAGCGGCCATGCCCCAAGATTCCCAATGGGAACCTCACCACTCGCTCGCCCCCATCACGTGGCGGCGTCCGCCGGGTCTTCCTGGCTGTTTTCCTTCCTGGCCCGGCGGGTGGCGGCGGCCTTCCCGGGGGCGCGCCGCTGGGCGGGGCTCTTGCCGCTGCGCTTGAACACGCCGAGCTTTTCGAGGAGCTGGGGCTCGCCGCGCAAGGCCACCCTGGCGATGCGGATGAAGGCGCTCATCCAGAGGTCGAGGGCCTCCATGGCGCGGTCCTTGTCCACCGTGGCCTGCTGGGTCTCCCCGTTGGCCGTCGTCCGCCGCGACAGCGCGGCCGTCAGCGCGTCGATCTTGGCGCGCTCCTGGCTCAGCCTCTCTTCGTCGTAGCCGAACCTCGCCAGGACGGCGAGGATGTCCGGGTCCGCGGCGGCGTTGCCGAACAGAGCCCCGCCCATGATGAGCAGGTCGTCCCTGCGCCGGGGCATGGGCTGATTGAGCCCCAGGGAGACCAGCCTCTCCCGCTCCCGCGCGAAGGCCGCCCGCGCCGTCTGGGCCAGATCCCGAAAGGCGAAGCGCGCCGTCTGCTCGGCGGCGGCCAGCCGGACGGTGGCGAGCTTCTTATCCCCCAGGGTGGCGGCCTTCCTCTCGACGGCCGCGCGGCCGGCCTCCACCAGCGCCATGCCATTCTTGAGTTCGGCGCTCTTGTAGCCGAACTTCGCGACGCTCCGGGCGATCTGCGGGTCTGCCTGGGCGTTGCGGATGGCCATATCCGCCGCCTTCAGGCGTTCTGCGACACTGTTCTTGGGTTTCGCCATCGTCTTCCCATCCTCCTTCACCGCATGGGCGCCAATGGGGGCGAGATCGGCGGCCCGCCGGAGCCGCCACGGGTCCTCCCAGGGGGGTTCCCAGCCTTCGGGCCGCGCGTCCGCACCTCAAATCAGAGCCTCCGCATTCTGCCTGCAAACAAACATAGCATCCCTACCATCATCAAGAAGTATACTATAGCATACATGATAGCTACTGCTCACCATCACAAGAAATACTATAGCATTACCAACAATCCCTACTTACTACTACATAGCTACTACTGATCACCACATGACTTTTAAATAGCCTTGCAGCTAGGCCCTTTGGGCAACGCACTATTACTACATACCTACCTATTTAGCCTACTATTGTAGGAATCTTACAGAGGATAAGCAGGAAAAAGAAAACTAGCAGCAGGAAGTCTAAGAAAATATGAAGGAATCACACAGCAGTTTCTCAGAAGAATAAGGTAGAGCGTAGTAGCTAGAAAGAGTCAGCATAGCTATTCCAACGTGAATCGTAGGAAGCCAGCGGACGCTTAGCGCAGAGACACAACTACGGCGAGAAGGCCACAAGAGTCGAGAAGGAAGTTCCACGTCGGCTGGTTCAAAGCCGCCGCCCCCGGCCGCGCCCTCTCTGTCGAAGGGAGAGGGCTCGGCAAGGGCGCGGGAGGGACAAAAGAGTCGGGAGGAATTCTTGCACGATGCCGCCGCACGCGCGCCGGTGCCCCGGGCCCTCATACGCGGGTCATCCTCTTATGAGGGTGGCGTGTCAATGGGCGTGGGCTAGGTCTTCATTCTTGCTCCAGTAGCAGGCTCTGTGGGGCCTGTGGGAAACGCGAAGCGTTTTCCATCAGGGTCCACAGAGCGGGTC
>JBAWEQ010000011.1:0-3436 GCA_049591295.1 Acidobacteriota bacterium | reverse complement strand
CCACAGTGCAACATGGTGGCTGTCTCCTTCTTGGGGCACCTCTTGGGCGGAGCGCCCGTCGCTCCAGCCCCCAGCCCCCGGCGATGTTCGCACCGCCGCATGGGGGCAGCCACCCTCATGCTATCTGTGGCATGCCCACAACGGGCGGCTAGCACAGGATCCCGACGCCCCGGTGCCGCCGATGGTCTCTCTGCCGCGGGATCCTGAGCCAGAGGCCCTTCGAAGAGGCCCTCAGGATGACGTGCAGACCATTCGGGCGTGATTGTCGGCGTCTCGCGTCTAGCGTTTCGCGTCTCGCGCCTCTCGCGTCTCGCGCCCTTCTCTACCGCTGGAAGGCGTAGGAGACCTTGACGAAGAGCTGGCGGTCCTGGGGCTGGATCCCCTGGCGGGGGACGTAGGACCGGTCGTCGCCGTAGCCCACGTAGAGGACGCTCTGCCAGTTGAGCCGGTAGGCGTAGAGGAGCGAGCCTTGGAAGCCGGCCGACCTGTGGTCCACGGCGAAGGTGTAGAGGGCCTTGTCCCGCCTCGTGTCGACCCACTGCGCAATGGCCCGCAGGTAGGAGCGGGCGGAGAAGCTGTAGACGGCCCTCACCCTGGCCACGTCGGCCGTGAAGAGGCGCCCGGATCGGCCGGTTTCGTCGGTCACGTTCAGCCAGTCGTGCTCGCCGGTCAGGTCGAGGGCGAGTCGGTCGGCGGGCCTGAGGGTGATTTCGTACTGGACCGTTCCGCCGTTCCCCATCCGCACGTTGTCGAAATCCACGTGGGGCCCCAGGTCCGCGTAGAGGGTGACCGCCGTCACGTGCGGGCCGGGGGACCAGTTCACGGTGAAGTTGTAGTTGTGGAAGTGGAAGAGGACCGTCCCGGCGCGCTGGGCCCACGTCACGGCGGCCATGTCCGCGTACAGGTTCCGCACGCCGTGCAGGTTGAGCCCGGCGGCCCAGCGGCCCGTGAGCGTCCCCCCCTGACGGTCCCACGTCTGCTGAAGGTTCAGGTAGGGCTCCACCTGGTTGAGGAACCCGGTGGGGTAGTAGTCGCGGGCCACCCACTGCTTGAGCGACCGGTACCCCACCTGGGGGACGTAGCCGTCGTCGGCGCGGAAGCCCTCGCCCACGTCCTGGTAGGTCGTGTTGGCGTTCCAGGCGCGGACGCTGTAGCTCCAGTTGAGGGAGAGAGCCCCCGCCGAAAACGACTCGCCGTTCCACGCGGAGCTGAGATCGGGCCGGTCCGGCGTGCGGGTCATGCTGAAGAGGAACTGGCCCGTGAACTGGTTCCTGTCGTCCGGGTTCCACTGGAAGTCCGGGCCCAGCACGCGGTTGAAGCTCCCGTCCTGGTTCTCCCGGTCGGTCATCAGGAGGCCCAGGTAGGAGCGGCCGAAGTCCTCGCGCACCCGGCCGATGGAAACCGTGGAGCTGAAGTCCTGCGGGAGCAGCTCGGAGTACTGGGGGCCAGGCAGGACGACGCTGCCGCCGCCGCGGTCCTGTGCCACCAGGAAGGTGTAGGCGGCTTCGCCCGTCTTGCCGGTGATCCTCGCGCCCCAGCTCGGGGAGGTGATGGTGCGCGTGTAGACGGCCTGGAAGGGGGTCTGAAAAAGGTCCACGCCCTCCATGAAGAAGGGGCGCTTCTCCGGGTAGAAGAGGGCGAACCTCTGGTTCACCGCCACCTGCGCCACGTCGGACTCCACCTGCGAGAAGTCGGGGTTGAGGGTGAGGTCCACGGCCGTGTTGGCGTCGGGCGTCCATTTGGCGTCCACGCCCGTGTCGGTGGCGATCGGCTTGTTGAGGAAGCGGGTCCCGGGAATGCCCCGGGCGTAGCCCTGCTCCTTGGCGGTCGCGTAGGGGGCCACCACCCAGTGCCCGCCCGGCGGCAGGCCCGTGATGCCCGTGAGCTCCGCCTCGTGGCAGAGGACGCAGTTGGTCCCCTTGGGGATGCGGACGTTGGTGATCTGGTACCTGTTGTTGCGGGGGTAGTTCCGGAAGAGCACGATGCCCCACGTCTGCGGGTCGGCCTTCGGGTAGCGGAGCGAGGAGAAGGGGATGCGGATCTCCGCCTCCCAGCCGCGGGCCGTGATCCGCGCGGCGCAGTCCCAGAAGAAGTCGGGCGAGAAGTCCTCGTTGCCGGTGGCGTCGGTGCGGACGGCATCCGACTCGATCCCCCTGGGGTTCACGAAGAACTCCTGCGCCGTGAGGCGGCTGTTGCGCGGGTCCAGGAAGAGGCAGACGAAGTCCTGGTCGGAGGAGAGGTCGTCCCGGTCCGTGTAGGGGGCGCGGATGGCGGCGGGGTCGGGGTCCTCGCACCGGAACGCCACGTAGAAGTACCGGCCGTCGTAGGTGATCCAGGCGGTGGTCTTGACCGGCGGGGGGGCGTCGTCGCCGGGGCTGATGTCGTAGAAGGTCGTCACCTCGGCCGCGCCCTTCCAGCCCGGGTCCGAGAGGTGGCCGTCCATGGTGATGGGCCCGGCGGCCCGGTGCAGCGGAATGGTGGGGGCGGAGGCCTCGGGCGGCTCGGCCGCCCGGGGGAGAATCGCGGCGAAAAGGAGGGCGAGGCCCAGGAGGAAGCGTCGTGGCTGCACGATCATCGGAGGTCCTTTCCGTTGGAAGTGCCGTGAACCGAGGCCCGGTCGGGCGTTCTGCGGCGGTCGAAGGAGGGGGGATGACGCCGAACGGACATCGCGGCCCGGGGCCGCGCCTTCCTCCGCTTCGTTCCGGAAGGCAGCCCCTGCAAGACGCGCGTGAAAGAATATCGGACAGCCATGGGCCCCGGCCTACTTGAGGAACCGGAGGGTCAGGGGGTACCGGAAGCGCTCGCCGTTGGAGGCCTTGACCGCCGCTACCACGATCATCACGAGGTCGAAGAGCTGAAGGAGGACGAGGAGCGCGATCCCTACGCACAGGCAGATGAGAAGGAGCGAGGCCAGGGTGTAGATGAGGATCGAGAGCTGGAAGTTGAGCGCCTCGCGGCCCTGGTCATCGGCGAAGGGGTACTCGTCCTTCTTCAGGAGCCAGACCACGAGGGGACCGAGGACGTGGCCGAAGGGCACGCCGATGAAGCCGGCGAGGGCGGACAGGTGGCAGAGCGTGCCCCAGGTGTGCCCCCGCTTCACGGGGTCCACGGCCGGTGGGGGCGGCGGTGCGGTGGTGCTCTCGGGGGAACCGGCGGATCCTTCTTCGCCCATGGCGACCTCCCTCTGGAGATCCTACGCAGCCGCCGCGCAAAAAGTTGACCAGACGCGGCGGGCGCTCAGAGGCCGGGGAGGGAGGACCCGGGTGCACCCCGTCCCAATGTGATGTATGTGGTTGGCCCCCCGGCCTACGAGCGCCAGCCGGCCCAGACGAGGCAGCCCCAGCCGATGAGGAAGCAGTCGCCGCCCACGGGGGTGATGGCGCCGAGCCAGCGGATGCCCGAGAGGGCGAGGGCGTAGAGGCTACCCGAGAAGAGG
>JBAWEQ010000010.1:0-1769 GCA_049591295.1 Acidobacteriota bacterium | reverse complement strand
ACCATGGACGAGTCGGTGCTGCACTTCAAGACCAACAAGTGGGCCATTCCGAAGGACGGTGAGCCCGCCCTGGATGCGGCGATCGCCAAGCTGAACCAGTACCACGCCCTGAACATCAACATCGTCGGCTTCACGGACAGCACGGACGGGGCCAAGTGGAACGCCATCCTGAGCCAGCGCAGGGCCGACTCGGTGAAGAACTACTTCCTGGCCCACGGCATCGATGCCTCGCGCATCGAGAGCGTCACCGGGAAGGGACCGGCCGATCCCATCGCCGACAACAAGACGAGGGAGGGCCGCTCCAAGAACCGCCGCGTGGAGATCACGGCCGTCGCGCCCGTAGAGGTCCCCGCGGAGTAAGTCAGGTCACACCCATGATCCTTCAGGGGGGCGGGAAACCGCCTCCCTTATTTTTCACCGGACCGGGAAGGCGGCGGGTCCTGCCCGGCGGGGAAGGGCCGAGGGGCCTCCTCGACCTGCGCCGGCAGGCTTCCTTACGACTGGACCTTGACGACGACGATCGTCACGTCGTCCCTGACCGCGGCATCCGCCTCGAACTCGCGGACGTCGGATTGAAGGGCATCGAGAATCTCCGCCGCGGGCCGGTCGGAGCGGGCGGAGATGACACCCACCGCACGCCCGATGCCAAACTCCTCTCCATCGGAATCTCTGGTCTCCAGGACGCCGTCGGACACGAAGAGCAGGACGTCGCCCTTTCCCAGTTCAAGGACTTCCGAGGAGAGATAGCGCTCGTTTTCTAAAATGCCCAGAGGGGGGCCGAGGCTGGGGAGGAGCGTCCCGCCCTGGGCCCCGGGATTCATCAGGACGCCGGGCACGTGGCCCGCGCTGGCGTATACCAGGGCCCGTTCGGATGGGTCGAGGCGGGCGAGCGAGAGGGTGACGAACTGGTTGTCCATGAGATCGTGAGTCAGGGCCCGGTTGATGTGCGTGAGGACCGCTCCGGGGTCGTCCATCTGCGCGCAGAGCGTGCGCAGATAGGCCCGCGTCTCCGCCATCACGAGGGCCGCCGCGGCGCCGTGGCCGGTCACGTCCGCCACGACGATCCCCAGGGAGCCGTTCCCCATGGGGATGAAGTCGAAGTAGTCCCCTCCAATTTCATTCACCTGCACGGTCGTGCCGGCGATCTGGTAGCCGGGTATCTCGACGGCGGCGCCGTAGAAGCGCTCCTGCACCGTTCTGGCGAGGGCCATCTCGACCTCGCGCTCCTTGTTTTTGAGAAGGTCGGTCACATCCCTGAGAACCGAGACGAAGTGGGTCAGGCGCCCCTTCCTGTCTCGGATGGGGGAGATGGAGAGTTGGCCGGAGTAGAATTCGCCCGTTTTCCTCCGGTTCACGATGAGGGCCCGGTAAGGCTTGCCCTCGAGAATGGTGGCCCACAGGTCGCGATAGAACTCGGGGCCGTGCTTGCCCGACTTGAGGATCCTGGGCGTCCGGCCGACGACCTCGGCGGCACTGAAGCCCGTGGTCCGCGTAAACCCGGGATTGACGTACTGGATCACGCCGGAAAGGTCCGTGACCATCACGCTGTCGGCCGTTTGTTCCACGGCGCTGCCCCACCAGCCGGTCGGCTTCCTGGCGACACGTAGAGTACGGCTCCTGGAACGAAAAATCGCCATATGGCGTCTCCCCCGCGGTTATTCTTGATCCGTCACGGCCCATTATAACCCGGAAAGCGCCTGTCCAGAATAGACTGCCCTGCCGGCTTCGAACCACGGCTGGGTCTGGGCCGCGCCTTTGGCGCGGCGCTG
>JBAWEQ010000009.1:0-17016 GCA_049591295.1 Acidobacteriota bacterium | reverse complement strand
ACCCCTCCGTGCGCTGTCTGTCGCCTGCTTCCAGGGTGAACCCATCACTGGGACAGCACACTAGAATCACCTCATCGGGAGGCCGGGATGAGGAGATGCGGTCGGTACCCGCCATCCCCGCGTGCCGGCGTCTCCGCCGTCACCCCACCACGGGCCTCAGACCATTCTCCCACGCGGCTCTCAGTTGCGCCATGGAGAGATCCACGGCGGGATCTCCGTCCAGCCGCACGACGAGCCGCTCCCTTTGCACGGTCCCGATCACCGCCGCGGGAACGCCCAGTCTTGCCGCGGTTTCCAGGACTCTTTGCTCGCCGCCGCGGGGCGCGGTCACCACCGCGCGCGAAGCATCCTCGCCGAAGAGGAGGGCCAGGGGGCTCAATCCCCGCGTCGCGAGGGAGAGATCGGCGCCCAGGGTGCTCACGGACGCTAGGCCGCATTCCGCCACGGTGACGAGGAGCCCGCCTTCCGAGCAGTCGTGGGCAGAGCGCGCCAGCCCATGGGCCGCCAGCTCTTGGAGCAGCGCGATGAGGCCCTGCTCCCTGGACAGATCCAGGGGCGGCGGGGAACCGGCCTCCAGCCCGAAAAGCGCCCAGAGCGCGGCCGATCCTCCCAGGTGTCCGAAGGTCTCACCCAGGAGAACGATCGCGTCCCCGGGCTCTTTGAAGGCCGGATCCAGGCGGGCATCCACCTCCTCCAGCAGTCCCACCATGCCGATCGTCGGGGTGGGATGGATGCCCACGCCGTTGGTCTCGTTGTAGAAGGAGACGTTGCCCGAAACGACGGGCGTTTCCAGGGTCGCCGCCGCCTCGGTGATGCCGTCCACGCTGCGGGCGAACTCCCACATCACCTCGGGCTTTTCCGGGTTCCCGAAGTTGAGGCAGTCCGTGAGCGCCAGCGGCTTGGCCCCGACGCAGGCCACGTTGCGGGCGGCCTCGGCCACGGCCAGGCGGCTGCCCTCGAACGGGTCGAGCTTGCAATAGCGGGGGTTCACGTCCAGGCTCATGGCCACGGCCTTGGTGGTCCCTTTGATGCGGACCAGGGCGGCGTCCGCCCCCGGGCCCAGGACCGTGTTGGTTCGGACGGTCTGGTCGTACTGGGTGGTGACCCATCGGCGGGAGCAGAGGTCGGGATGGCCCATCAGGGCCAGCAGGGCCGCGGCCGGGGCCACGGGCGGCAGGGAGGCGGTGTCCAGCGCTGTGCGGGATTGCGGCCCTGAGGGTTCCCGCATGGGACGCTCGTAAGCCGGCGCCTGATCGCTCACCGGCCCCACCGGCATGTCCACGACGCGCTCCCCGTGCCAGAAGATCTCCGCCCGGCCCGTGTCCGTCACCTCGCCGATGGCGACGGCATCCAGCCCCCACCGGTGAAAGATCTCCCGCACGCGCGCTTCGCGCCCCCGCTCGGCCACGATGAGCATGCGCTCCTGTGACTCGGAGAGGAGGATCTCGTAGGGCGTCATGCCCGTTTCCCGCATCGGCACGCGGTCCAAATCCAGCCGTATGCCGGAGCCGGCGCGGCCCGCCATCTCGAAGCTCGAGGAGGTCAGACCCGCCGCGCCCATGTCCTGGATGCCCACGATCACGTCCTCGGCCATGAGTTCCAGACAGGCCTCCAGCAGAAGCTTCTCCGTGAAGGGGTCTCCCACCTGCACGGTGGGCCGCTTCTCCTCGGTCGCCTCTGAGAACTCGGCGCTGGCCATGGTGGCCCCGTGGATGCCGTCGCGGCCCGTCTTCGAGCCGACGTAAAGGACGGGGTTGCCCACCCCTGAGGCATAACCCCGGAAGATCTTGTCGGCCCGCAGGAGCCCGAGGGTGAAGGCGTTCACCAGAATGTTGCCGTCGTAGCACGGATTGAATGTCACCTGACCGCCGACGGTGGGCACCCCGATGCAGTTGCCGTAGTCCCCGATGCCCGCCACCACGCCCTTCATGAGGTGGGCGGTCTTGGGATGGTCCGGCCGGCCGAAGAAGAGTCCGTTCAGGTTGGCGATGGGGCGGGCGCCCATCGTGAACACGTCGCGAAGGATCCCTCCCACGCCGGTGGCCGCACCCTGGTAGGGCTCGATGTAGCTCGGGTGGTTGTGCGACTCCATCTTGAAGCAGACGGCCCAGCCGTCCCCGATGTCCACCACTCCGGCATTCTCTCCGGGACCCTGCAGGACGCGCGGCCCCTTGGTGGGAAAGCGCCGCAGGTGGACCCGCGAGGATTTGTAGGAGCAGTGCTCGCTCCACATGACGGAGAAGATCCCCAGCTCGGGATAGCTCGGGGTCCGCCCCAGAATGGAGAGGGCCTTCTCCCACTCCTCATCGGTCAGGCCGTGCTGGAGGGCGAGCGCTCGGGTCACCTTGGGATCAGCCACGGGAAGACTCCGTTGTGGTGAACAGCGAAACGCGAAAAACGAGAGAATGACGATAAAGGCCTGCCATGGCCGTTCGCTCCTTCAATGAGCCTCACCTGTCCCTGCTCCCGTCCCCATCCTGCCCAGCGTCCCCGGCGCCAGCGTCTCTCCGGCCCCCAGCTCCCCTTTACGCGCGCTGAAAAGAGCCCAGGACAGATTGCAGGATCTCCGCTCCATCCGAAGAGCCGAGGAGAGCCTCGCTGGCCCGTTCGGGGTGGGGCATCATCCCGAGCACGTTGCGGCCCTCGGAGAGGATGCCAGCGATGGCGTCGAGGGAGCCGTTGGGGTTGTGGGCCGGATCGAGCCCTCCTTCCGCGTCCACATAACGGAATGCAACCCTGTCCTCATCCCTGAGGCGGCTCAGGGTCGCCGCGTCGGCGAAGTAGTTCCCGTCCCCGTGGGCGATGGGCATCCGCAGCAGCCGCCCCTTCCCGATGCCGGCGGTGAAGGGCGAATCGGCCGTCTCGCAGCGCAGAACGACCTCCTGGTGAAGGAAGGTGAGGGTCTGGTTGCGGAGGAGGGCGCCCGGCAGCAGCCCCACTTCGCACAGCACCTGGAAGCCGTTGCAGATCCCGATCACGAGTCCCCCGCGGCGGGCGTGGGCGATGACCGCCTCCAAGACGGGCGTCCGGGCCGCCATGGCGCCAGGCCTCAGGTAGTCGCCATAGGAGAAGCCCCCCGGGAGCACCACCAGATCGGCCCCCTTCAGGTCCCGCTCCTCGTACCAGATCACCTCGCTCGCGAGGCCCAGGACCCGCGGCGCCCATTCGATGGCGTCGTGGTCGCAGTTGCTGCCCCAGAACTGGACGACGGCAACCTTCATGGCTCCAAGACCTCAACGCGGAAATTCTCGATTACGGGGTTTGCGAGGAGCTTCTGACAATACTCACTCAAGCGCTCCTCGGCCTCGCCGGGTGCCACCGGCCCCGTCTCCACGTCGAAAAATTTCCCCTGGCGGACCGACTGGACCTCCCCGAAGCCGAGCGTCCTCAGGGCGTTCATGACGGCCTTGCCCTGCGGATCCAACACCCCCTCCTTGAGAAACACATGAATCCGGGCCTTCATGCAGGGTCTCCTTCCGAAAAAAGGAATCCCGCAGCGAGCACCACCGCGGGTGGAGGAGTCATGGTATCAGAGCGAAGGACCCTTTGCCACAGGATGGCCAGACAGGAGTCGGGAGGGGAGGAGGCCGAGGGGCGGGGTTGCCCCCGCCCCTCGGGAAAGGTCACTGGTAGCGGATCTTGAAGGAGGAAATCTTGTCGTTCCAGCCCGATGGGGAGAGGCAGGCGATGGTGCTGGGGCCCGTGAGGGTGAAGCTGGACCCCTTGTAATTGATATCGGCCCAGAAGGTGATCTTCATGCCCGAGCCGACCACGATGCTCGTGACCCGGTCGTTCCAGGTGGGGCTGCCCTGCGTGCCGGTGTTGTAGCTGCGCAGATCGCCGACGTCGGTGTCGTGATCGAAGCGCATGTAGTTTCCGCCGTAGTTCTTGTCCTCATACACGTAGACCTGGTTGCCAGAGGCATCGGGAGGCTGGGCCGGCGGGTTGTCGGCGTCCACCACCTTGAAGGAGGAGACGCGGTCG
This sequence comes from Acidobacteriota bacterium, assembly GCA_049591295.1. Taxonomy (GTDB): domain Bacteria; phylum Acidobacteriota; class UBA4820; order UBA4820; family DSQY01; genus DTPS01. The sequence continues at coordinate 13,032 of JBAWEQ010000009.1, read as the reverse complement.
TTCCACCCGCTGGGCATGCCCGCCCAGGTATTGGAATTGGACTTGCACGCGTCGTACTGCACGACGAGCATGGCTCCCTGGAAGTTGATGTGCTCGTAGAGGAGCAGCTTCTTGTTGACGCCCACCTTGAGGGAGGAGATCTGGTCGTTCCAGCTCGGGCTGCCCGTCCCGCCGGTGTTATAGCTGCGAAGGTCCGCGACCTCCTGGTTGTGGTCGAAACGCATGAGTGCGCCGCCGTAGTTGCCGTGCTGGTAGACGAACACCTGGTCCGCGCCCTGCGCGGCGGCCGGCACCGCCGCCAGCAGGACGGCGCAGACAGAAAGCGCCACCCAGAACCATGCACCAAAACCCCTTCTGTTCCGTGAGGAGACCATAAGACCCCTCCTTTCCGCCTGGCAGACGGAGGTCCGGCACCCCACCGGATTCATCCGGTGCCGCAATTCTCCAAGAATCTCTTGGCCTGCAAGAAGTTAGGTCCCGATCCAGGGCCCTGTCAAGGGCGGCCGTGATCACACGGAAAATCCGACGGAGGTAGAGGATGCTCCCGCCCCCCGGGAGATCTCAGTTGCTGCTGATCTTGAAGGAGGAGATCTTGTCGTTCATCTTGGCCCCTCTGAGGCACGGAATGGTGGCTGGTCCTGTGACGATGAAGCTGGACCCCTTGAAGTTCGCCTTCGCCCAGAGGGTGATCTTCATGCCCGAGCCGATCTCGATGCTCGAGATCCGGTGGTTCCACCCGGGGCTGCCCTGGCCTCCGGTGTTGTAGCTGCGCAGGTCCGCGACCTCGGCTTCGTGATCGAAGTGCAGGTAATTGCCGCCGTAGTCCTTAAGCTCATACAGGTAGACCTCGGTGGCAGCAAGAGAGGGGGCATGGGGCGCCGGACGATCGGCGTTCACGACCTTCAGAGAGCAGGCGCGCTTGTTCCACCCGCCCGGCAGGAAGGCCCAGTTGCCTGAGTCTTGCTTGCAACTGTCGCCCCCCACCACGAGAACGCCTCCCTGGAAGTCGGGCTTTGCAAAAAGCAGGAGCTTCTTGTTGGCGCCCACCTTCAAGGAGGAGATCCGCTCCCTCCAGCTCGGGCCGTCGGTTCCCCCTACGTGGTAGGTGCTCAGGTCCGCGATCTCCACATTGTGGTCGAGGCGCAGGACCGAACCGCCATAGTTGAGCGCCTCGTAGAGATAGACCTCGTCTGCGGTCTGGGCGGCGGCCGGCACCGACGCCACCAGCACGGCGCAGGCCGCGAGCGCTGCCCAAAACCCCACACAATGACACCTTGAGTTCCATGAAGAAGCCATTGGACTCCTCCTTTCCGGTCGGCAGACGGAGATCCGGCACCCCACCGGATCGCTCCGGTGCCGCCCTGCCCTAAAAATGGCTTTGACCTGCCGAAATGTAGCTTCCGTTTCAGAGTTTTGTCAAGGAGTTACGGGTGGAGATATGCTCTTTCGGCGGGGCAAAAGATAGCCGACACGTCCCGACGTTTTGGCATCAGCCCCACGGTGCCGCGTCATCCGTGGGTGTGGGGGGCCGCCCCTATTCGAAGACGCGGTCGAAGATCTCGTCCACGTGGGTGAGATAGGCGCCGGGCTCGCAAACCTTGCGCAGTGCCTGCTGGGAGATCCTCTCGGACACTTCGGGCTGGGCCAGCAGGAGGTCCAGGAAATCCCCCTCACCGGACCAGCACCGCATGGCCTGCTCCTGCACCAGGGCGTACGCGCGCTCGCGGCTCAGGCCCGAGCGCGTGAGCGCCAGCAGGGCCTGCTGGCTGAAGATGAGGCCGCGGGTCTTGTTCAGGCTGGCCCCCATGGCCTCCGGGTAGACCAGCAGCCCGTCGAGGATGCCTCCAAGGCGGTTCAGCATGTAGTCCAGGAGCGTCGTGGCGTCGGGAAGGATGACCCGTTCGGCGGAGGAGTGGGAGATGTCCCGCTCGTGCCAGAGGGCCACGTTCTCGTAAGCCGGAACCAGGTAGGACCTGAGCAGGCGGGCCAGCCCCGTGATGTTCTCGCAGCCCACCGGGTTGCGCTTGTGGGGCATGGCGGAGCTGCCCTTCTGGCCCTTGGAGAAGGGCTCTTCCACCTCGCGGAGCTCGGTCTTCTGCAGGTGGCGGATCTCCGTGGCGATCTTCTCCAGTGTCGTCCCCGTCAACGCCAGGGCGGCGATCACTTCGGCGTGCCGGTCCCGCTGGATCACCTGGGTGGAAATGGGGTCCGGCTTGAGGCCCAGCCTCCGGCACACCAGCTCCTCGAGGGCCGGCGGCAGATGCGCGAAGGTGCCCACGGCGCCGGACAATTTGCCCACGCCGATGGACTCGCGGGCGGCCCGAAGCCGCTTCCGGTTCCTCCCCATCTCCGCGTACCAGAGGGCGAACTTCAGGCCGAAGGTGGTGGGCTCCGCGTGGATGCCGTGGGTGCGGCCCACCATGACCTGACCCTTGTAGGCGAAGGCCTGCCGCTTCAGGATCTCGCGGAAGTTGTCCACGTCCTCGAGGATCATGTCGAGCGCGTTGCGCGTGAGCAGCGCGAGGGCCGTATCCACCACGTCCGAGGAGGTGAGTCCGTAATGGAAGTAGCGCGAGAGTTCTCCGATGGAATCGGCCACGGAGGTCGTGAAGGCGATCACGTCGTGCTTGACCTCCTCCTCCACCGCCTCGATGCGCCGAACGTCGAAGCGGGCCCTTCGGACGATCTCCCCCGCCGCCTCCGCCGGGACGATGCCCAGCTCCGCCTGGGCCTGCACCACGGCCAGCTCCACCTTGAGCCAGGTGGCGTAGCGGTTCTCGTCCGACCAGTGGGCGACCATTCCGGGCCGCGTGTATCGTGGAATCATCTCACTTCTCCCGTTCTAAGATTCATCCCCCGTGCGCCCATTTCATCGCCTCCCTAGCCTTCCCACGGCGACGCCGGCTGCAGGTGCCTGGTCACCTCGACGTGGACCCGCCTCCCCGCCAGCGCCTCCTGGGCCGCCAGATGCGCCAGCGCCGGGAGGTTGTTCTCCCGGGAGAGGTGCATCAGGTAGAGGGCCTGCGTGGAGCCGTTCGACGTCTCCGTGAGGAGCCCGGCCGCCTGATCGTTGGAGAGGTGCCCAAGAGCGCTGCGGACGCGGAGCTTGATGTGCATGGGATAGGGCCCTTCCATCAGCCGGTCCACGTCGTGGTTGAACTCCAGGAGCACGCAGTGGGCCCCTTTCAACTCCCGGCGCACGGCAGGAGTGGGCTGGCCGAGGTCCGTCGCCTGGACCGCCCGCACGCCGTCGACCTCGAAGGCGAAGCCATAGCAGCACGCGGCATCGTGGGGAACCCGGAAGGGGCTCACGGCCAGCCGGCCCAGCCTGATCCCGCGCCCCGCCTCCAGCGGCTCCACCCCCCAGAAGGAGCAGCCCGCCAGGGCGGGCGATTCCAGGCACTCGGGGGCGATGAAGAGCGGGATCCGGCGGCGCTTCAGGAAGACGGGCAACCCCTTGATGTGGTCCGTGTGCTCGTGCGTGACGAACACCGCCGAGAGCTCCTCGGGCTCCACTCCCGCCAGCCGGAGCAGCGCCGTGACCACCCGCGCCGAAAGGCCGCAGTCGACCAGCACGTGGGTCCCCCCCGTGCTGTAGAGGGTCGCGTTCCCCGAGGAGCCTGAGGCAAGTACGTGCACGCGCAGGCTCATGGGCGGGACTCCGCGGGGCGCCCGATGGCGGGGCTGGACGCGAGACGCGAGACGCTGGACGCGAGACGCGAGAAGGGCAGGCGTCTTTCCGACCAGCCGCGGGAGCGGCTTCCGGTGGTGGAGGGTGGAGGGTGAAGGGTGGAGGCCGCCGCCCGTCGTCGGTGGCCGGCGCTCCCTTCTTCCGAATTCCCCAGCCCGCGGACTCTTGGCGCCTTCCCGTCTTGGCGGTGGACTCTTTCGTCTTCGTGGCGCATGGCTCCTGTCCCTCTACCGGCCCGTGTGGCCGAAGCCGCCCGCTCCCCTGTCCGTTTCAGACAGGGCCGCCGTCTCCACGGGCTCGGCCGCCGCCACGGGCGCTACCACCATCTGGGCGATCCGCGCGCCGCGCTCCACCGCGAAGGGCTCACTCCCCAGGTTGCACAGGATCACGCAGACCTCCCCGCGGTAGTCCGAATCCACCGTTCCGGGAGCGTTCAGCAGGGTGAGCCCGTGCTTCAGGGCCAGGCCCGATCGCGGCCTCACCTGTCCCTCATAGCCCTCCGGGATCTCCCAGACGAAGCCGGTGGGAACGAGGGCACGCTCTCCAGGTGCCAGGGAAAGGGGTCGGGCCACCGCCGCGCAGAGGTCCAGACCCGCCGCTCCGGGCGTGGCTCGGGCCGGCAAGGGCAGCCCTTCGCCGTGGGGCAGGCGCCTGAGCAGGACGGTGGTCATGGTTTTCCGCCCAGGATCGAGAGGGGGGCTCCCTTCACCGCGCTCTCCCGCCCGAGCACGCCGATCAGGGCCCGTTCCGGCCGGAAGATCCGCCGGGCCAGCTGGTGGAGGATCCGTTCGTCCGTCCGCTCGACCCCGCGGATCATCTCCGTGACGGGCCGCTGGCGGGAGAAGTAGAGCTCGTTCCTGGCCAGCCGGCCCATGCGCGAGGAGGGCGACTCCAGCGAGAGGATGAGGCCGCCCAGGAGGTTCTCCTTGGCCACCGTCAGCTCCTCCTCGCCGACCCCGTCCTTCGCGAGATCGGCCAGCACCGTCAGGGTCTCGCGCAGGGTCCGGGCGGCCTTGTCGTGGCTGGTGGCGGCCTGGACCACGAAGATCCCCGCGTCCATGAAGGACATGTGCTCGGCGGAAATGGAGTAGACCAGCCCTCGCCTTTCGCGGATCTCCGTGAAGAGCCGGGAAGACATGGTGCCTCCCAGAAGGTTGGCGAGCACCATCAGGGCGAACCGGTTCCTGCCCGAGGCCAGCTCCCCCTCGAAGCCGATCACGATCTGCGCCTGCTCCAGGTGGTTGCGCTGGAAGACGGTGACGCCCGGCTTGAACAGGGGCGGCTTCTCCCCCCTGGCGGGGCCCGGCTTGAGCTTGGCCAGCACCGGCGCCACGTGTCGCCGAAGCTCGGCGAGGGTGGTGTCCCCCGTGGCGGTGACCACCAGGTGTTCGGGCCTCATGATGGCGTGGTAGTGGGAGAGCACCTGCCGCCGGCTCATGGCCCCCACCGACCCGGCGGTCCCCTGGATGGGCCGGCCCAGGGAGTGGTTCGGGTAGGCGCGCTCGAGGTAGAGGTCGGCCACCAGGTCCGAGGGGCTGTCGTTCACCATCTTGATCTCTTCCAGGATCACGCCCCTCTCCCGCTCCATCTCTCCGTCGGGAAAGGTTGGATGAGCCAGCATGTCGGAGAGGACCTCGAAGGCCTCGGGGAAGTGGGCCTTCTGGACCCGGAAGTAGAAGCCCATGATCTCGCGGGAGGTGAAGGCGTCCAGGACCCCGCCCATGCGGTCGAAGGTCTTGTAGATCTCCTGGTAGGAGCGGGTGGGGGTTCCCTTGAACACGAGGTGTTCGATGAAGTGGTTCACCCCGTTGGCCGAGGCCGGCTCCTGGCGGGATCCCCGCTTGACCCACACGCCGGCGGTGACGGAGGGGAAGTGGGCCATCCGCTCCACCACCAGGGTCAGGCCGTTGGGCAGAACCTCCCGCTCGATCTTCGCGCCGTCGCGCATGGAACCTCCTTCATGCGCCGAGGATAGCATGCACACTCCCGGCCCTCCAAGGAGGAAGAAAAGAGCGGAATTCGGAAAGCGGAGGGAAGAATCCAAGAAAGTATCCACCACCAAGGCACCAAGACACGAGGGATTCCAGTTTGGGATTTGGGGACAATCTGGGTGAATTGCCTGCTCCCCGCCCGCTTCTTCGCCTGATACCGTCTGTCGTCCCGCGTCTCGAGTCTCGCATTCACCTGCCGGGCATATTTCCGCCTTCCGGCCGTTAGGTTCGGGGCGAGCGCTTGCGTTTCAAGGCGCAGCGCACCATAATGTTCAGGATTTTGCGCCGCCCCCGTGGAGGCGCAGAGGATGCGAATGAAGCGTGCTCTCCATTTCTTCGATTTCGGCATAACGCTCCTCGTCCTCGCTCTCATCGCCCACTCCACCTTCGCGCCCCGCTCCCGCATGTGGGGCCCCGTCTTCTCCCACGCCAGCCGTCACTGCGACTGCGTGGCGGTCACCTTCGACGACGGGCCCAACGAGCCGTACACCAGCGAGATCCTCCGCATCCTGAAGACGGACCACGCCCACGCCACCTTCTTCCTCATCGGGGAGAACGCCCTCACCTATCCCGGAACCGTCCGGGAGATCCTGCGGGACGGGAACGAGATCGGGAATCACAGCTTCACCCATCCCCGCCTCATCGAGGAGAGGGGCTCCAAGATGGCCTGGCAGGTGGATCACACGCAGGACGTCCTCGAACAGATCAGCGGAATCGCCCCCCGGTGGTTCAGGCCGCCTTACGGCACCCGCGATCCGAGGCTCTTCCCCAAGACCCGCCGGGAGGACTTGCGCGTCGCCGAGTGGTCCAAGATGTCCCGGGATTGGACGAAGCCGGGAGTGGACCGCATCGTGAGCCGGACCCTCAAGCACCTCAAGCCCGGCGACATCATCCTGCTGCACGACGGGGACAACACCATCCACGGGGGAGACCGCAGCGAGACCGTGGCCGCCCTCCCCTTCATCCTGGCCGGCATACGCGCCCGCGGCCTGACCCCCGTCACCGTCTCCGAACTCGCCGCGCGCTCCGGGGGCAAGTATTTCAGCAACCGCACCGACTGGCGGGGTTCCGAGCCCGACCCGACGGAATAGACCTCGCGGGCCGGACGGCCGCCCCCCTCCGAGGCCGCCCCAATAGGCTACCTTCCTCAGTTTGACTGCCATATCCGCACCGGAGCGGCTCCCGTGGCCCTTGCCCGCCGGGGCACGGGGTGATAGTCTGGCCCTCCTCAGTGGAAGGGGATTGTCTGTCACACCGCACCCGTCTCTCGGGTGCGCAGGGGAACTGAACGGAACCATGAAAGGAGGGATGGGATGACGACCCATCGACGCGGGACTATCCTCGTCCTTGCGGCCCTGCTGGCCGCGGCGCTTGCGCTGCCGGCCACCGCCCAGGGCTTCAAGGACCTGGAGAACAAGGTCGTGGAGAAGACGCTGCCCAACGGGCTCAAGGTGCTGATCCTTCCCCGGCCCGAGGCACCGGTCGTCTCTTTCGTCACCTACGCCGACGTGGGCGGGGTGAACGAGAACCAGAACGCCACGGGGCTGGCGCACGTCTTCGAACACATGGCCTTCAAGGGCACCACCACCATCGGCACCAGGGACTACGCCAAGGAGAAGGCGGCCATGGCCAAGGAGGACGAGGCCTTCATCGCCCTGCGCGCCGAACGGCTCCGCCGCCCCAGGCCCGACGAGGCCAAGCTCAAGCCGCTGGAGGCGGCCTTCAAGAAGGCCCAGGCCGACGCCCAGCAGTACGTGATTCCCAACGAGTTCGGCGAGATTCTCGACAGGGAGGGGGCGCAGGGCCTCAACGCCTTCACCTCCTTCGACCAGACCGTCTACCACTACTCGCTTCCCTCCAACAAGCTGGCGCTGTGGGCGGCCCTCGAGTCCGACCGCTTCACGCACCCCGTCCTGCGCGAGTTCTACAAGGAGAAGGACGTCATCATGGAGGAGAAGCGCATGGGCGAAAGCAACCCCATGCGCCGGCTCTTCGACGACTTCGTCCCCGTGGCCTACAAGGCCTCCATGTACCGCTCCTTCGTCATCGGGCACATGAGCGACCTGCAGGCCCTCACCCGGCCCCAGGCCCAGGCCTGGTTCGATAAGTACTACCGCGCCAGGAACCTGACCGTGGCCATCGTGGGCGACGTGGACCCCAAGACCGCCATGCCCGTCCTCGAGAAGTACCTGGGGCAGATTCCGGCGGGCACCAAGCCGGAGGGCCCCATCACCGTGGAGCCGCCCCAGCGCGAGGAGAAGCGGGTCATCATGCAGGACCCCTCCCAGCCGGTGGTGATCATCGCCTACCACCGCCCCGACGTGAACGACCCGGACGACCCCGTCTACGACGTCCTCGCCGACCTCCTGGGCGGCGGGCGCTCCTCCCGGCTCTACACCAAGCTGGTGAAGGAGAAACAGATCGCCCTGGCGGCCGGCGCCATGTCCAGCCTCGGCGGCCAGAAGTACCCCGGCCTCTTCGTCGCCTACGCGGTGGCCAACAAGGGCAAGACCAACGCCGAGAACGAGGCGGCCGTCTACGAGGAGCTGGACCGGCTCGAAAAGGAGCCCGTCTCCAAGGAGGAGCTCGACGGCGTCAAGGCGCGCCAGAAGATGGCCTTCCTCAACTCCATCGACAGCAACATGGGCATCGGCATACAGCTCGCCTTCGCGCAGAACCTCCAGGGGGACTGGCGGGCCATGTTCTCCAACCTGGACCGCATCGACGCCGTCACTCCCGAGGACGTGATGCGGGTGGCCAAGAAGACCTTCCTCCGCTCCAACCGGACCGTTGGCCTCATCGAGACCGAGTCCGGCAAGGGAACGGCCCAGTGACGGGCCCGCGCCCGGAACGTGAGGGGACGCGACGATGAAGACGAGAATGACCATGAGGAGTAATCCCATGCCAAGACGCCTGGCGGCCACGGCGGCGGCACTGCTTCTAGCCGTGACCTTCGCATGGGGCGCAGAGCCCCAGAAAGCCCCGGCCGGGGGAGGCGGCGACAAGCGCCCGCCGCTGGCCATCGACAAGCTGACCTACCCCCCGCTCCACGACATCAAGGTTCCCGCAATCGTGCGGGCCACCCTCCCGAACGGCATGAAGATCCTGCTGGTGGAGGACCACGAACTCCCCGTCATCCGGCTCAAGGCCATGATCCGCGGCGGACGCGTGGCCGAGCCGCAGAACCGCAACGGCCTGGTGGGCCTCTTCGCGGAGGTCCTGCGTTCGGGCGGCACCACCTCCATGAAGGGCGATGACGTGGACGTATTCCTGGAGCGCATCGGGGCGGAGATCGAATCGGACTCCTCCGAAGCCTACACCACGCTCTCCGCGAAGATGCTGACCTCCAACCTGGACCAGGTGCTCCCGCTCTACGCCGAGTTCATGACCAAGCCCGCCTTCGCTCAGGACAAGCTGGACCTGGCCAAGACCCAGGCCATGAGCGCCATCTCCCGCCGGAACGACGACGTGATGGGCATCGCCAGGCGAGAGGGCATGAAGCTCATCTACGGCGCCGGCAGCCCCTACGCCCGCCAGGTGGAGTACGACGACGTGGACGCCATCGGCCGCGAGGACATGGTGGCCTTCCACAGGGAGTTCTACCGACCCGACGAGGTGATCCTGGCCGCCTGGGGCGACTTCAAGTCGGCCGACATGCAGAAGAAGCTCGCCGAAGCCTTCGCGGGATGGAAGGCCGAGGGCCCCAAGCCCGAGATCCAGCAGCCCTTCATCTTCCCCCAGGAATCCTCGGTCAACTACATCGAGAAGAAGGACGTCGAGCAGACCTTCGTGGTGATGGGCGAGCTGGGACTCCGCCTCGATGATCCCGACTATCCCGCCGTGGCCATGCTCAGCGACATCCTCGGCGGCGGCTTCTCCTCCCGCCTCTTCGTCAAGATCCGCACGCAGAAGGGGCTGGCCTACGGGGCGGGCGGGTGGATGACCCCCGCCTACGACCATCCCGGCGCCTTCTTCTTCTTCACCTCCACCAAGCCCTCCACCACCCACGAGGCCATGGCGGCCATGCTGGAGGAGATCAAGGCCATCCGGGAGGCACCCGTCACCGACCGGGAGCTGAAGAAGGCCAAGGAGGGCTACCTCAACGGCTACGCCTTCGACTTCGACTCCACCGGAAAGATCATCAACCGCCTCATGACCTACGACTTCTACGGCTACCCGCCCGATTTCAACACCAAGCTGCGCGACGCCGTGGAGAAGGTCACCAAGGACGACATCCTGCGGGTGGCCCAGAAGCGGCTCGACCCCTCCGCCCTCACCATGCTGGCCATCGGAAAGGGCTCCGAGTTCGACCAGCCCCTTTCCACCTTCGGCAAGGTGACCACCATCGACATCACCATCCCCGAGCCGAAGCCCAAGGAGGTCATTCCCGATCCGACGCCCGAGACCCTGAAGGCGGGCACGGACCTCCTCCTGAAGACCGCCCGCGCCGCCGGCGAGCAGGCCCTGAGGGGCCTCAAAGAGATGACCATCGAGGGCGCCACGACGGTCAAGACCCCCATGGGCGAGATGGAGATCAAGGGCACGAGCGTCCTCGTGCTTCCGAACCGCCTCCACGCCGACGCCAGCACACCCATGGGGACCGTGACCCAGGTGGTGGACGGAGAGAAGGGCTGGTTCCAGATGGGTCCCAGGGTCAAGGACCTGCCCGAATCGGCCGTCGGCGAGATGCGCCGCGCCCTCTACAGCGAGGCGGGATGCGCCCTGTTGCTCAAGCAGGTCCTGGAGGGCAAGCTGCAGGGGCAGGCGCTCGGCAAGGCCTCCTTCGAGGGGAAGGATTCCCAGGCCGTGGTGGTCCGGCTGGAGGGCCAGCCCGTCACCCTCTACCTGACCCCGGACGGCCTGACGATTCTCGGGCTGAAACAGCGCGCCAAGACCCAGGAGGGGCCGCAGGAGGTCACCGAGGTGTTCGATGGATGGCAGGTGACATCCGGACTGAAAGTCCCCATGGCCTCCTCCCAGAAGGTGAAGGGCGAGGTCAAGACCTCCTCCAAGCTCAGCAAGGTCACCCTGAACGCCAGTTTCTCCGAGGATCTCTTCAAGAGACCGCCTGAGCCCAAGAAAGAGTAGCCGCGCAAGCGGCCAACGCAGTCACGAGGGCGGGCGCCGCGGCGCCCGCCCTTTTCGCAGGACAAGGCGGTGGTGGCGGGGATGAGGGGATGAGGGTATGAGGGATACGGTGCTTGTGCGGCGACGGGATGGGACGTCAGGAGGCCCGCCGCCGATGGAGAAGGCCATGCGGCGGACAGTTCTCCCCTCCGTCCGAAAAAAAGGTGGCCTCCGGAGCAGGGAGTCCGGAGGCCGTGATGAGGAATAAGGTAAGGGCACATCCCGAACGGCGCGCGTTCCTGCTTTGCCGCCGCACAACCTTCGCCGCCAAACCCACGCCTAGGCACTTCGCCGCACGAAGGTTGCCCAACTGTCCATGACAATATGGGGCACGCCCGGCCATTTGTAATCAGTCTGGAGTATGAGTGCGCTCTCAACCTTTAGGTTGAGGTCAGAATGGCGTGGTCACCGTGGAACGCTGTGCCGGAGGCCTCTATGGCGCAGGACGCCCCTCGGGGGGTCGCCCGAGACCGAACATGAAGCCTCATGGCTGTCCCAAAGAAATTCAACTCGGACTTGAGCGGTTGGCCTTCCGAAGCGAAGCGGAAAAAGGGGCGCCTCAAAAAGGCGTAACCCTGGGGTCAGCGCACGACGACCGCCACCCGGTCCCCATGCCCGCGGCCGTCACTCGCCGAGACCACGTGCCTGCCCGGCTCCAACGGCCACTCCAGGGCCCCGTCCGACCGGCTCTCCCCCACCGCCTTCCCGTCCACCGACCAGAAGAGCGGTCCCGGGGCCCCCTCCACCGCCGCCCTGAGAGGGAGCGTTTGGAAGGAGGGGCGGAGCGTCGGATCGATGAGATAGATCGCCCCGTCGGGCGGGTTCAGGATGCGCAGGGGCCGGAGCGGCCCCGCCCCGTCGCGGCCCCATTCCGGCGGAGGGCCGGGCGATGCCTCCCGCACCAGCCCCCTCTCCTTGGCCCAGGCGCGGTAGGCGACGGGCCACGCGGTGGACGCATCGCGGCCCCTCCCGCGGTGCCACGTGCAGGGCGCGGGAAGGTGGTCCGCGGGCAGCCACTCCTCCTCCACCTGGGGGCAGGCCGGCGTGGCGGCCATGCCCGAGAGGGCGCAGATGGGAAGCCGGACGAGGCCGGGCGGGGACTCCGCCAGGGGCGGGTCGGCGGGGCCGGGAAGCCGCCCCTCCGCGCGCTTCTGGGCCGCCAGCAGGACGGCGTGGAAGATGGGCCCCGCTCCCGTGACGCCCGATGAGCCCACCAGCTCGCTCCGGTCGAAGTTCCCCACCCAGACCCCCACGGTCACCGCCCGCGTGTAGCCTACCGTCCAGTTGTCGCGGTAGGCCTGGGAGGTGCCTGTCTTCACGGCCACCGGGAAGGGGAAATCGAGGCTCCCGCCCCGGCCGAAGATGTAGGCCCGGGCGTTCGGGTCGGAGAGGATGTCGGCCACCCAGAAGGCGGCCCTCTCCGAAACCAGGCGATCGCCCGACGCGGGGCTCCACGCGCGGCTCCGGCCGTCCTCCCACTGCGCCCCCGTGACGCCCAGCGGGTGCACCGCCAGACCGCCCCTCGCCAGCGCCGCGTAGCCCGCCACCAGGTCAGCCAGGGTCACCTCGGCGTCCCCCAGGGTGAGGCCGAAGCCGTAGTAGTCCGCGTTCCGTTGCAGGCTGGAAAACCCCGCACGGCGAAGCAGGCGCAGCAGGTCCGGCGCGCCGATCCGGGAGAGCAGCCAGACGGCGGGCACGTTCTCCGAACCCGCAAGCGCCAGGCGGGCCCGCATGGGGCCGCGGAAGACCCCGTCGTAGTTCCGGGGGCTGTAGAGCACCCCTGGTTCGGCCGTGGGGAAGTGGGCGGGGACGTCGGGCAGGATGCTCGCGGGGGTGAAACCCTTCTCGAAGGCCAGCGCGTAGGTGAAGGGCTTCAGCGCCGAGCCCGGCTGGCGCGGCGTCAGAACCCCGTCGATGGCCCCGCCGTGGGCCGTGTCGGCGTAATCCCCCGAGCCCTCCCAGGCCAGCCACTCGCCCGTGCGGTTGTCCATCACCGCCACCGCCGCGTTGTGGGCGCCGTGGCGGAGCAGATCGGGCCGCTGCATACCCAGGATGCCCTCGACCTCGCGCTGGAGGCCGGCGTCCAGCGTGGTCTCGATCCTGCTCGCGCCCGCCAGGGAGGGATCGGAGAGGACCTCCTGCACGAAGTGCGGGGCGGCGAAAGCCTTGGGGGCCCGCACGAGGCGCAGCCGCTCCGCCTCGGCGCGGCGCAGGGCCGCCGCA
>JBAWEQ010000008.1:0-1658 GCA_049591295.1 Acidobacteriota bacterium | reverse complement strand
CTCCATGAGCACCGTCTCACCGCGGACGGCGCGGCGCCTGGCGGAGCTGTACGCGAAGGCGGGCGCGGCGTACGTGGCGGGGCCGGTGTTCGGGCGCCCCGACGCGGCGGCCGCGGCCAAGCTCTGGATCTGCCTGTCGGGCCCGAGCGAGGCCAAGGCGCGCGTGCAGCCGCTCCTGAAAGCCATGGGGCAGGGCTCCTTCGACTTCGGGGAAGACGCGGGCGCCGCGAACGTGGCCAAGCTCGCGGGCAACTTCCTCCTCGCGGCCGCCATCGAGTCCATGGCCGAGGCCTTCGCCATGGCGGAGCGCAACGGCGTGGACAAGGGTGCCGTGGCCGAGATGCTGGGCAGGACGCTCTTCGCCTGCCCGGTCTACCAGAACTACGGCCGGGCCATCGCGGAGCAGCGCTTTCAGCCGGCGGGTTTCCGCCTGACGCTCGGGCTCAAGGACCTGAAGCTGGCCCTGGAGACGGCCCGCGCCGCGGGGGCCTCCATGCCCGTGGGCGAACTCGTGCGGGGGCGCCTGGAGGATGCCGTCGCCAAGGGCCGCGCCGACTGGGACTGGGCCGCCCTCGCCCTGGGTGCCCTCGAAGGGGAGTAGCAGATTCACCACCAAGGCACCAGGCGACAGAAGAGGGGCGAACCACAGAGGCACAGAGGCACAGAGAAATGGCGAAGGGCCAGGGGAGAGGGGCGAACCACTGTAGCGGCGGCAATTCATTGCGGCCGAACCGCCGATGCTTGCCATCGGCCGGCCGCGGGTGGAGGGCAAGCCTCGAAGCGGCGGGCGGGGGCGCCCGCCCCACGGGTGGACCGCGTCATTCCGGCTTGTCCGGAATCCTTCCCATTCACCGTCATTCCGGCTTGTCCGGAATCCTTCTCTGACACCGCCCCAGATTCCGGACTCCCTTCGGTCGCCGGAATGACTGCAAAGGGGGCGGTCGCCCCACGGGTGGCCGCGTCATCCTGTGGCATACCCACAACGGGCGGCTAGCACAGGATCCCACCGCTCCGGCACCGCCGGCGGTCTCTCTGCCACGGGATCCTGAGCCAGCGGCCCTTCGAAGAGGTCCTCAGGACGACGCGCGTAGGATGCTTGGCCCCTCGCCCCTCGCCCCTCGCGTTTCGCTTAATCGCGTTTTGCTTAATCGCGTCTCCCGCCTCCCGTCTCCCGTCTCCCGTCTACCGTCTCCCGTCTCGCGTCTCGCGTCTAGCATCTCGCGTCTAGCATCCCCCCTTTTTCCATGCGACCCTGGGGCCTATCGAACCCACGCGCCGGAGGACGGCGCACCCGCGGGAGGTGGAGCATGCCCGAGACGAGAGCGGCGGAAGGTGCCGGAGGGGCCACGGGCCTGGACCGGCGCGCCTTCATGAGCAGACTGTCGAGCTTCGGCCTGGCGGCCACGGTGTTTCCGGATGCTCTCTGGGCGATGGCCCAGGAGAAGGGCAAGGTCACCAAGGAGGTCATCGCCCAGGCGGAGCAGGTGGCGGGGCTGAGCTTCACGGAACCGCAGCGCGAGATGATGGTCAAGGGGCTGAACAGCCTGGAGGAGGACTTCGCCAAGATCCGCGCGGTCCCCCTTCCCAACAGCGTGCCGCCGGCCCTGCGCTTCGTGCCGCTGCTGCCGGGGGCCCGGCCGCCGGAGGGCGCCGACGCC
>JBAWEQ010000007.1:0-15986 GCA_049591295.1 Acidobacteriota bacterium | reverse complement strand
CCGTGGGGACGCTGGAGGCCAACCTCAGGCTCTCCGAGGCGCGGGCGCAGGCCGTCGCCAAGGCCCTCGCCGACGGCTACGGCATCAGCCCGGCGCGGCTCAAGGGCTGCGGCGTCGGCCCCCTCTCTCCCGTGGCCTCCAACGACAAGGAAGAGGGACGCGCCAAGAACCGCCGCGTGGAGCTCGTCAAGCAGTAGCGGGGGTGGAGGAGGGTCGGAGGCGCGGAGGGGCGGAGGGGCGGAGGAGCAGAGGGGCGGAGGAGCGAGGGGCACGGAACATAGTACGGGATGACGGGATGAGGCGATGCCGAAGAAGAGGCGGAGGTCGCCGGTGGTGCGAGGGGGCGCTGCCCGGCGATGCCGATTCGGCGGGACGCCGGCGAAAGGAGCCGTCATGAGTATCGGCGAACGCGGAGGTGAGTGGAGCTTCTCCACCCTTCGGATCACGCTCCTCTACGGCTCCGCCCTCATCCTGGGAGCCCAGATCGTCAGGGTCCTGGAGGCATCCGGGGGGCGAGAACTCTTCAGCTCGCTCCTGGGGGTGGTAATGGTCCTGCTGGGGATCTCCCTCCTGATGCGGGCGCGCCCCCCCAAAGGGCGCCCGGAAGGGCCAAAGGAGGAGGCCGACGCCGGCCAGGCCGACGGCCCGTAATGGCCGCGGGTGGAGGGGCGCCCCCGCCCATCCGTCCCGTTTTCACCGCGAGGCGCGGAGGCCAAAGAGGTGTCGCGCCGGATGAGGGCGGCCAGCCTGGGAGCGGGGGGAAAAGGCCCGAGGAGATAGGGCCAGGCCTTGCCTTACGACCTTCTGCCGCCTACAGTCGAAGCAGAGGAAAGACGAGACCTCGCCTCTGTTTTCCCGAGCGGAAGGCAGCCTCATGATCCCAAGTGCCTTAGGGCAGGACAAGCGCTCCCCGGCTCACAGGCATCATAATAAGGTCGACTTCACCCGCCTTTGGCGTCTTGTCGCCGAAAAGATGCGTCTGTGTCGGCTTGCGGAACGGCCGATATCTCACCACCAGCCGCTTCGTCGGGAACGCTTCTCGCATGGCCTCCAGCGTGACTTCTTTAGTGAACGGGTCTTTACTAGTGCGGACATAGATCACGGCGTCGTCAGCAACGACCTTGGCTGTGCGGCTAAAGACCTTCTTCAGCAGGCCCTGGTAACAGGTCGAATCTGTGAACCGACCCTGGTAGGGTCCGCGTGCGACATAGGCATCCGTCTCGAAACCGAGCAACCAGAGCCGGAGCCACTGGTCGTAATGGTAATTCGTCACGCCAAAGTACGGCGGCGACGTCAGCACCAGCTTAGCTTTCGGCACTTCATCCTCGCGCAGGCGCCGCTCCAACTGCGGAAGGAGAGTGATGCTGTTGCCGAGGAATACCCGGCTTCCGTCTGCCTCAACTACGCCTTTCGCGTACCGCCAGCGAATTCGCTTTTTCATGAACTCTGCGGCGTCGAGGTCGGGGGGCTTCGTTCCATTCTTAGCCCACCACTTGATGGCGTAATGCGGAGACATGGCCTTCGTTTGCCGCATCTGGTTCGATAGCGCCTGCCCCTGTTTACCGTGGAGGTAGACCAACAAAATCGCCATGAGCGTCCGGTCGCAAGTGCATCTTCGCCAGTCTAGGCCAGCTCGTGCGGCTAGCAGGAAGCGACAAACAGAAACAGAGAAGCACTTCCCAAAAAACTTGGGCAGGGACTGGGCCTGCTCGACATACCTATTTCCTTGCTCAATGATTTCCAGCAGCCGTGCTTCGACTTGCTGTAGGGGCGAGGGACTGAGCTTAGCTCTTGCGTAGACCCAGCCGACAGGACTGATTTCGATACCCAACCCGCGCCTTCCCAGGGCAGCCGCGCTGAAGATCGCAGTCCCCCGGCCGGCGAACGGATCGACCACAGTGTCCCCGGGCGATGTGTGTTCCTTGATAACGGCGTTGGCAAAACGAGTTGGAAACATGGCGTAATATGGGCCGATGCCTTCCCATCGCGTTGCCGCAGTTCCGAATGTTTTGCCGTTACCTGCCATTCTCTGCTGTCCCTAGAAGCGCCCTAGCCAGTTGTGTCAACACCTTGGACCCAAGTCGCAGAGGGATTGCGGCCTGGGCATTGGCCGCGATCAGCGGCGACACCGCGTTCGCGTAGCGCGAGGAGACCAGGCGGTCCAAGAGCGTGCAAGCGGAGGCAAACTGAGGATACAGAGCGATGTCGTCACTATCGAGCGTATCTTGCGCGTCGGACAGGAAAGGGATGCTGGCAACGATTCTTGCCTCGCTCTGGGTCTTGTAGAAAACCTTGCGGCCGAAATAGGTGTCCACGCCATACCGCTTGCGGCTGTCCGAATGTTGAATGCGATCCTTGATGTACTTATCGGTGAGCACCATATACTGCCGAGCGGCAAAGAGATGCTGCCCCGGCGTTTCCATCTGGTCGATCTCTTCAAAATGCTCGACGAACTCCCCGGTCTTCTCGATGCCCAGCATCAGCAGGTCTTGTCCCGTGCGTGCCTGCACCTTCTGATTGAGACGCTTGAGCTCCTTGCTGATGGCAGCACTTAGCCAGGCAGGAGGGCCGAAGACGGCCAAAGGCCCGTCGACGAAGAAGGCGAGAGACGTTAGGCGTTGCAGAAGATCCCGCCTCTCAAAGCATCGAAGGAAGTGGACAACCAGGAGCCGCTCGATAACTTGCATCACCAGCCCGAAGGCTTCACCGTTCGTTCCGATGTCCCGGAATCGCTCGTGGATGCGCAGGGCATCGGTCGAGTAGACCAGACGGCCACAGGTTGGACACACAGTACAGCCAGGGCCGACCGCGAATTCGCCGGCGCAGCCGTATGACTCTTTGTAGGGGCAACTCTGCGGGTTTTCGGTGGGCTTCAGCGAGAGCAGGGTTTCGTAGGTCGAGAGCAGGTTCGTCCGGTCGTCCTCGTCAACAATGATGTCAGTGAAGAGGTCGTACAGTTCCTCGCGGAAGGAAGCGCTAGCTGAGTTCTGTCTCCGCGTCACTATGTTGCTTCCCGGCAGCGCTGCATCAACGCTCTCGGCCTGCTCAGTCTTGCGGAACTCCACCGGGTCGACGGGCCGCTGGACATCGAGGCGGCCTACAAGGTCAAGATCGAGCAGAACGCTTGCGGCGGTGCAGTAGCCGATCTTGGCCCCCGGATAACCGTTCTTCACGTCCACTTCGGCGTAGCTGCCATCAATCGCGAGGATGAAGCGTGGCAGCATTGACACCTGTGGCGGCGCTCCAACTGGCTGCGGGGCACATGTGGTCGTTGTCCCTTCGAGGAGCTTGGACCGAGCCAGCAGGCCCTTGACCCTCTGGCATTCAGCGATGCGATGCAAGGGACGGTATGTCGCGTATTCGCCTTCGTATGGCATGTCAGGACCTCTGCACGCTCGATGTGTCTTCGATGAGAAAGCGGTCCACCTGCACGGGTATGACATAGGGGTTAGACAGCGTCTTAACACGGACGAAACCCTTGTCCTGAGCGCGGAGAATGCTGCCCTCGAAGTCGGCGAAGTCATAGAACTTGCGGATTTCCCGTGTCTCGTCGGTGTTATTTAGGTGGCCGATAAACCAGTTTGCAGTGTTGCGAAGGATGTTCTGCTGGATGGAGCTAACCTCTTGCGTGGCGTAAACTAAGCCAATGTGAAACTTGGCCCCTTCTTTCGCCGTGCGAACCCAGATGTCTTGGAAATCCATCTCTCGCGAGGATGGCAGGATGTTATGCGCCTCCTCGACATAGACCAATATATCAGGCGGAACTCTAGCACTTCGGAATTGCTGCTGACTGTCCTCAAAAATCTGCCGCATTACCCGGTCAGCAGCAAGTTTATTGAGCTGAGGGTTACCACTGGACTGATCGACGATTACCAATCGGCCCTCTCTCAGATGCGCGCATATCTCGGCGGCATAGTCCCGGTCGGTATCGCACGAATGCTGCTCAGTAACATGACCGACTGAACGGGGCCCATTCCGATACTCCCACATACCAAGAATGGACTTCAAATCGGGATCCGCCCAAGGGGTCGCCTCCATGCCCTTGGCCTGCTTCTCACTCATTTGCTTGTCATCGAACTGGCGATAGCCACTGCTCGTATCTGTGATGAACCTCCGCAGTGTGGAACAGGCCTCTGCCAGTTGCTGCCAACTGCTGGGATTCTCTAGGACGTGTGCTGCTGCCGCGTACTCCGATGCTGCATCAGACTGCGATGTCCGCATGGCCGCAAGCAGTTCCTTGGAAAACAGTCCCTTGGTGTCCGGCAACAGAGTGCGTTGTGGCGGCGGCTTCAGCCCAGCATCGGCTAGCAGCGCTCGATAGCAGAGCAGGCGACGCTTGTAGCGTGTGTTAGCTGCTCGGTCATCGTCGTCCGGTTTTGCGAGTCTCACGTCGCGAAAGTTCACTATGTACTTTGATGTCTCGCTTGCCAGCGTGGTATCGATAATCTCTTTGCCGATTTCCAGATTGCGTTCCAGGTAAAAATTGAGCAGCATCAACCGCCGATGCGGGTCATGTGGGTGTGGCACGATGCCGTAAGTAATCACGTCCGCCCGCAATTGTTGGTGTTGCGTAGTGGCCCACATTTCCAGACGTTCTTGATTGCTTCTGCATTAAGCCCATGACCGCCGGAGTCTTGCTCATTCTCGTTTGCGTACTCACCGTTTGGGTCGAAGACGACCTGTCCAATGCGAACGGGATTATGGCCCCATCTGAGGGCGAAGATGGACTTTAAGACGATCTTCGTCGTGTTGGACTTGCCGGTGCGGGTCATACCAAAGAGCGCTGTCTTCTGGCCGAGCAGGTTTGTGGGCGTCAGTTGGACGGGCACGCCATCGATGCCCTGAAAGGGCCGATCGCTCGAAGCGTAACGCACCTTCCCGACTGGAACGTGGCCATCGTCTGGCGATACTGCGAGACGAGGATCACGGAAATTGACGATTGCCTCCAGCACCGTGCCCCGTGGCTTGAACACCTTCAATCCGCGGTTGGGGTAATAGTTGCTGAGGTCCGAGCCGAAGAAGAGGCGGAACGTGGGGGCGCTGTCGGAGCCAGTGTTGACCATGTAGTAAGTTCCGAGTACTCGACATCGGACGCCGGCGTAGCTCAACAGATTGTGGGTCGTGGGGTCCATGACGGCCCGGTCGTCCCAGTGGCGGTCCACCTCGCCGCTCACGCGCTGGGCTGTCTCCACACGGACGCGAAGTGCTTCGTCCGCGTTGGGGAGGTCGGCCTTGTCGAGCACTCGCAAAAGCACGATGGACGCGTCCTCCTCTCGAACGTCGGCCAGGCTTCCAGGGCCGACACGGGTGGCGATCAGGAAGGAAAGCGCGGGAATGCCACCGACCCGTTGCCGATGGAAGTCATGTATTTGGACAAGGGCCTCGTCGTATCCGAGTGAGTAGACTTCACCCACGTAGGCGCCGTCTTCCACAAGCGACGTCAACACTCGACTGGCCGCTTGTAGCGGCTTGTTCAGCTCCGGTTCGCCCAGCTTCCCGGCCAGATTCGACACGATGTCAGCCATGTATGCCTCCGCGATGTAGCCATAGCGCCAAGGATGCTCATTGCGCCTCCCGGCGACAATGTCGCAACCAGTCGCCCCCCCCGTCCGAACTCACAGTGCCCCTAATCGCAAGGTTAGCCGCCTCCTGTCCGAAGGGGCGGCCCCGCATGTCCGGGGATGGACATCCGGCTAGGCTTGGCACCTTCCCTTGGGTGCCGACCATTATTTGTTGAAACGGGGCCGCTTGCTCGCATTCTACTTCCCGTACCTTCTCTTGGCTTCCTTGGCGGCGAAGCCGATGGGCTTCTTTTTCTTCTCGGGCTCGGCCATGAGGCTCTTCAGGGCCTTGAAGATGAGCTGGATCTCTTCATCGTGGGTGCCCACTTTCGTCTCCAGCTCAAGGAGCTTCCGTGCCAGCACCTTCTGAGTGTCCAGTACGTTCCGGATGCGCGCGAAGGACCGCATGATTCGGATGTTGACCTGGATGGCCCGCGGGCTGTTCAGGACGCTCGACAGCATGGCAACCCCATGCTCGGTAAAGGCGCTGACCCGCTTGGAGTATTTCAGCGAATCGGCCTTCCAGGAGGATGTCACGGACTGTGATATCCTCCCGATCTCATCCCGGCTCAATTCGAACATGAAATCTTCCGGAAAGCGGTCGCGATTGCGCCTGAGCGCCTGATTCAAGGCGCGGGTCTCAACTCCATAGAGCGAGGCCAGATCTCGATCGAGCATCACTTTGTGGCCGCGGACCAGGACGATCCTCTCCTCGATCGCTTCGTAGGGAACCACGGCCAAGTCGTCACCCATCTCACCCACCCCTCGTGCCTGTTGAGGACCCCATTCTACTTCCGAAACCTTCCCTTGGCGTCCTTGGCGGCGAAGCCGATGGGCTTCTTTTTCTTCTCGGGCTCGGCCACGAGGGCGCGGAGGGCGTCGAAGACGACCTTGTACTGGGCGTTGTATGGCGTGTCCAGCCTCCATTCCGGTGGGCAACGCCGCGCTTGGCGAGGCTTGTCCCCACCCCGCGCGACTCGTGAACGGTGCGTTCCCGGGTCTCGGCCACTCGCCTCCGGAGGTGGGAAGGGTCCGTTCGGAGGTGGGAAAGGTGCGATCCGAAGGTGCGCCCCCCCTATCCGAGGAAGCGGCCCCCCCTCTCCCGGGTTGGGAAGCGTCGGTTCCGGGGTGGGAAGGGTGCGATCCGAAGGTGCGGCCCCCCCTTCCCGAGGGTGCGGTCCCCCCTGTCCGGGGTTGGGAAGGGTCCAGTCCGAGGTGGGAAAGGTGCGATCCCGGGGTGCGCCCCCCCCTATCCGAGGGTGCGGCCCCCCCTGTCCCGGGTGGTGAAGGGCCCGGTCCGAAGGCGGAGGGGGGTGATCCCGGGTCGCGGCCCCGGGCGTCCGGGTGCGGGTTGAGGTGCTCTGGTGAGGGGATCCCCCGTGCGTCCAAGTGGATACCTCGCTATGGGTGTCTTCTTCCCCCTCGGGTTCGGTTCAACTTCTATTATACGCGCGTGCCGGGGGGGATGCGGAGAAACCCCGGCGGGGCGTGGGAGGCACCCCGCCGGGGCGGGGGGACGAGGTGCAAGGGCCTCGCCCCCCGTGGGGGGAAACGGGTTCGCTCAGCTCGCCGGCGCGGGCTGGGGGGCGGGGGCGGCGTCCTCGGGCGCGTCGTCGCCGTTCACCCGCCGTCCCTTGCGCATGAGAATGTCCAGGTTGAGCTTGGCGGCGGCGGGGTCGTCCTTGAAGATGTCCCGCGCGGCGCGGGCGAGCCTCTTCATGAGGAGGTACGCCTTGGCCTTCTGGATGTAGAGCGCTTTCGTCGTGGCGGGGAGGTTCTTGACGGCCTCCTCCTGGGACACGTTGGCGGAGGTCAGCTCGGCCAGGAGCGTGCGGCCCCTCTTCAGGTCCGCGTCGTCCACGCCCCACGGCGCGAGGCTGGCCTTGTGCGCTTCGGCGAGAGAGACGAGGACCTGGAGGCGCCCGGCGATTTTGGGAACGCTCGTTCCCAGCTTGCCCGCCTTATGGAACTCGTCGCGCTGTTCGAGCTCCTCCTCGAAGGCGTTGTCGGCCGAGGTGATGATCCCCGAGATCCACGCCTTGGCCTCGCGGATCTTGGCCGTCACGGGCACGTTGCCCGTGCCGAAGGCGTCCTTGGCCTCCGCCTGCGCGGCATACTTGGCCTGGATGTCCGCGAGCAGGGCGTCCAGCTCCGCCGTCCTGGCGGGAGGAAACCTCTTCGCCAGCTCCTTCTCGTGCGCCCTGGCCAAGGCCACCGAGACGGCGCCCTGCTCCATGAGCCGCTGCGTCGTGAATCTCGAACCGATGTTTACCAACTCCTTCTCGCTGTACGGCATGCACGCCTCCTCTGAGAAACTACCCATCCACGGAACACCCTTCCGAATGAGACCCGAAGCGTCAGGGGCCGCGGCCGGGAACTCTCTTCCCAAAGCCGGAAGCGCCCCGCCCCAAGGGCCGGCCGCGGCCAACGAAAGTCTGTGCGTTCTTCCCCCCCCATCGAGACGGTTGATTTGCGAAAGCAGTATACCACCACCGGGCTTTGCCATTCCAGAGCGGCGGTGGCGGGGCCGGGGGCCGTGATCGCCCGAAAGGGCCGCCGTGGCATCGGCGTCCAGGCGGACGGCCGGGTGTGATAGCATGACAACATCCCCGGAGGGGCCGGGGGCCGTGATGGGCGGGCGGAAATGCGGCGCGCGGCGGGGCTTTGCGCCTAGGCCGGCCCGGAAGGCATGGAGGGGGTGATCATGTCTTGGCGTTCAAGAGCTTGGCTCGTGGTTGCAGCGGCGCTGCTGCTCGGCTCGGCCGGCGTGGCGGCCCAGCAGGGGGCACCGGTCAGCGCGTCCGGGAACGGCCCGTCGCCGAAGGAGCAGGCCTCCGCCCTCGTCAAGGCCGGGGACTGCGCCAAGGCCCTGGATGTCCTCCAGGGCGCTCTCGCCAAGAGCCCCCAGGACCTCGATCTCCTGGAGCTCAAGGTCCGCGCCCTGATGGGCCTGAGGCAATATAAGGAGGCGGCCAACTTCTCGTGGGGCCTGGCCGTGGCCCACCTCGACCACCCCTGGTTCCGGGAGGCCGCGGGCCTGAGCGCCTTCCGTTTCGGGGCCTTCGAGCCCTCCCTCAAGGCCTGGAAGGTCCTGAGCCAGACGCCGGGCTGGGAGGCGATCGGCTACGACAACGGCGTGCAAAGCCTGGCGGCGCTCGGGCGGGAGGCCGAGGCGCTCGCCATGCTCCACGCGGGGCTGGAGCGCGTCCATCCTCCGGCCCAGTCCCTCGTCGCCGACTCGCTCGACCTGGAGCCCGGCGCGAAGGTCTCGCTGGCCGCGCTGGATGCCTACCTCAAGGCCGATCCCAAGGCGCCGGCCTTCTATCAGGATATGCGCCAGGTCTACGCGGCGCTGGGGGACGTCACCCTGTGCCGCTGCGACGGCTTGAGCGGCCCGACGGCGCGGATTCCCCTGCAGGAGAAGAGCGAGCGGCAGGATGTCCCCACGATGAGCTCGGACGCCTCCGGGCAGGTCTCCAGTTGGACCGAGATGTCCACGGGAGCCTCCGTGACCGTTCCGGTGGTCGTGGACGGGGGCTCCAAGGCCTGGATGACGCTGGATTCCGGCAGCGACACCTTCCTGATTCCCGAGGAGCTGGCGGACGAGCTCAAACTGCAGCCCCTGGGATCGGTCTCCTACCGGGGGCTGGGCCCGAAGGCGGCGAGAAGCGCTATGGTTCTTCTCAAGGTCGTGCAGATCGGCCCCCTGACCTTTCATGACGTTCCGGCCGTGGTCATCCCCAAGAACGCCGATTTCTGGGCGCGCCGGGGCCTCGTGCCGCTCTCCCTGCTCAAGTCCTTCGCCCTGCTCTACGACAGGCGGCACAGCCGCCTGGACGTCTATCCTTCGGGAACGGACCCGGCGCCCCTGCTGGGCAAGGACGGCTTCCGGGTCCCTTCGCTCTGGTTTGGCGGAGAGCCCTACGTCCTGATGCGCATCCAGGAGGCCGCGGGCCTTTACTGCCTGCTGGATACCGGTGCGGCGGAAGCCTACATCTCGGGCGAGCACGCGCCGGAGGTCGGAGTGAGGGTCAACTCGGGCAAGTGGGGCAGCGAGCGGGGCCTCGGCGTGACGGGCGCCTTCAGCTCGGGCCAGGCGGAGCAGGTGACCCTCGGGCTGGGCGTGGCCAACTTCCACCTCAACCCCGTCCAGGTCATGCCGCTGGGCCTGGATCGCCCCCTGCTGCCCGTGTACGGCATCGTGGGGCGGAAGATCCTCGACCCGTTCGTGATCTTCTTCGATTACCCTCGCAACGTCATCGCCTTCAAGGCCTACTAGGCTGTGGATTTGTACCAAGAGAAGATGGGCATCAAAGAGACGAGGCCCGCCCTCTACGAGGCTGGGAAATGGGCCTGGGCATGCTCTTGGGGGAGGCGCAACGGATGGACGAGAATCTGCTGCGGGACATGAGGGAGGACTGGCCGGAGAGCTGGATGGGGGTGCGAGCCGACCTCGAGGTGGGGCGGCGCCTGGTGGAGGAGTTCATCCCCTTCGCGGAGTTCCTCCACCGGCGGGGATATGCGAAGAGCACCCTACGCAGGCACGTGGACAGCCTCTGGGTTCTCGGGGGCGAGCTGGTGAAGAGGGCGAGTGTCGAACCATCGCAGAGGGCCCTGCCCGCCCGCGCCCTGATCGAGAAATGCGTGGGCGACTCGGGCGGCCCGCTCCTGGGGCCCTACGAGACCGAAGGCGAACAGCGCACCCTGGACGCCACCTGCCGCCTGCTCTGGAAGTTCATGGCGCTGCGAGCCGAGCCGCAAGAAGACTCTTGACGCGGCTGTAAGCGCGAAGAAGAACCCCGATTGGTTTGCCACAAACAGTCCCGGATGCCGGTTCTCCACCGGGATTTCGTCAGCGCATGGGCTCCGACCCTGGCTCCTTGGCGGTCTCGGTTTGGGCCGCCGCGTGGCGCAGGCCGGCGATGCCCTCGATGGCGCGTGAGGCCACGGACTGGGAGCGGACGACGCTCTCCTTGAGGTCGGCATCGAGGGCCTTGATGCGCCCCTCCTGCTCCTTGACCCTCTCCTGGAGGGAGGCGACGGTGAGGCGCATGACCTCGCGTTCCCGCTCCATATCCTTTTCGAGCAGGAGCTTTTCAAGCTTGAGCCGCTCCTCGGTGGCCTTGGCGGCGGACTCGGCGGCGGCGCGGACCGCCTGGTCGAGCTGGGCGGGGAACTCCTGCGCGCGCTGGCGCAGCTCGGCGAGTTCCTTCTCTTGGGCCGCCAGGGCCTCCTCGCGGGCCTTGACGTCCGCCTCGCGGGTGGTGAGCTCCTCCTCCAGCTTCCGGCGGCGCTCCTCGCGCTCCGCATCGAAGGCGTCCTTCTCGCGCTGGCGCCGCTGCTTGAGCTGGTACTGGTAGTCCTCCTCTTCCCGCTGGCGCTCCTTCTTGTCGAGGGCGTCGCGCTCCTTGAGGGCCGCCTCGTGCTCCCGCTTCTCCTTGTCCCACTGAGCGCGCGTCTGTGCCATGACGGCCTCGGAGGTCTCCTTCTCCGAGGCGATCGTCTGGCGCAGTTCCTCCAGCTTGCCGGCGGCGGCCTCGATCTCGTGCAGCTCCCGAAGCCGGGCCTCCTGCTCGGCCGACGCTTCCTTCAAGGCCGCCAGCCGAACCGCCTCGGCCGAGAGGCGCTCTTCGACATCGGTCAAGTGTTTGCCGATGGCCAGCTTGAGCGACGAGAGCTCCATGACGATGGCGTCCAGGCTAAGCGCTTCCACCTCTTTTCTCGTTTCCGCTTTCATGGCCGGTCTCTCCTCGGCAAACAGCGACGCGTCCCTGGCGGGGGCATCGCCCCTCACTGCCTCACCACCCTGATTCTCGCCGGCGGCCTGGGCCAGCCGCTGATAGGCCGCCAGGATCTCCGCCTTGGTGCTCCGCTCCGAGATCTCCGCCTGGGGCGGCGGACCCTTGGCCTTTCTGGGCATGGGACCCTCCCTCTTGACTCCTGCTCATCAGTCTACCGCAAACGGACATGAAGAGACGGAGCCGGGGCTCCTCCTCTATCGCTTCCCGGCCAGGGCTCCAAGCAGGCCGGCAATCTGGCCCAGGACGGCGGGGTCGGGCAGGGGCAGGCGGAGAAAGGCCTGGCCCGTGGCCGCGTCGCGTTCCACGAGGGTGCTGGCGCCGCCGGTGGGGGCCGCCGTCATGGCCTCGTTCAGCTTTTCTAGGAAGGAGAGCCCGGCGGCGGCCACGCTGGCCCAGCTCCCCGGCGAAGGAACGGCGCTCCCCCCGGGAAGGCTTGAAGCCTGCGGCCCCGCCGCCGGAGGCTGGGCCTCGGCCACCTCCTCCACCTCGTCCTCGTCCGCGAGGGAGAGCGCGGGTTCGGACTCCAAGGCACCTGGCTCGCTTTCGGGCATCGGGGCGGGAATGGCGCCCGAGGCCTCCTCGACGGCCTCCATGAAGCGCTCGAGAGGCTTGCCGTTCAGGAAGACCTCGTCGGCGCCTCCCTCCAGCACCCCCTCAAAGAGAGCCTTCTTGAAGGCAAGCAGATTGAGCATGCCGTGCTCGATGGTCCCCTCCGCGATGAAGTGGGCGGCGAGCACGTTGCGGCGCTGGCCGATCCGGTGGACGCGCCCGAGCCGCTGGTCCAGCACGGCGGGGTTCCAGGGCAGGTCGAGGTTGAGGACCACGCTCGCGGACTGAAGGTTGAGGCCCACGCCGCCGGCGTCCGTGGCCAGGAAGACGCGACAGTCCGGATCCTCCTTGAACCGGCGGGTGAGCTCGCCCCGCTGGCTTCCGGGGACGCCCCCGTGCAGGAAGACGAAGGGAATGTGGCGCGCCTCGAGCCGGCGGATGAGGAGCTCGTGGGTCCTCACCCACTGGCTGAAGACGACGGCCTTGGCGCTGTCCTGTTCCATGGCCTCTTGTAGGAAGTCCACGGCCTCGTCCACCTTGCGCCCGTAATCGGTGGAGGGATCGAGGAGGTAGGTGCTGTTGCAGGCCATCCTCATCTTTTGAAGGGCGATGGTCAGCCGCCTCTGGTCCCCGTCGGAGAGGAAGTGGTACCGGCGCCACTTGGCCGCGATGCGCGCCACGATCTCGCGGTTCTCCTCGTGGTGGGCCCTTTGCTGGGGTGTCATCTCGATGAAGAAGCGCTTCTCCGTGCGCTCGGGAAGCTCCAGGCGCACCTCCCTCTTGGATCGGCGCAGCAGGATGGGAGCCAGGGTGGTGGCGATGCGGGAGAGGTTCTTG
Organism: Acidobacteriota bacterium; assembly: GCA_049591295.1. Classification (GTDB taxonomy): domain Bacteria; phylum Acidobacteriota; class UBA4820; order UBA4820; family DSQY01; genus DTPS01. Next base: position 3,238 of record JBAWEQ010000007.1, on the reverse strand, counting down.
TAGCCGGTGATCTTGCCGTTGTCGTCAGTCTGGCGGTGCTCGGCCAGGAAGCGGAAGGCGGGACCGAGGCGGAAGCGGTCCACGAACTCCACGATGGAGTGCAGTTCGTCGATGCGGTTTTCCAGGGGCGTTCCCGTCAGCACGAGCGCGTAGGGCGAGGAGAGCCGCTTGACGCTCCGGGCGGTGCGCGTGCGCCAGTTCTTGATCCGCTGGGCCTCGTCCAGGACGATGAGATCAGGCGCCCAGCGCTCGATGGCCTCTCGGTCCCTCTCCACCACTTCGTAATTCGTGATCTTGTAGAAGGATTCTTCCCGGTAGGCGGCGGCCCTCGCCAGCAGGGGGCCCTGAACGATGAGGGCCTTCCGCTCGGTGAACCGGCCCACTTCCTCTGCCCACTGGTGCTTGAGGGAGGTGGGGCAGATCACCAGCACCCGCTCCACGCCCTCGCACCGGGCCAGGATCTCCGCCATCGCCAGGGCCTGGACCGTCTTGCCCAGCCCCATGTCGTCGGCCAGCAGGCTCCGGCCCGCCTTCGCCGTGAAGAGCGCGCCGTGGCGCTGGTAGGGGTAGAGCGGCACTTTAAGCAGGGTTTCGAAGGCGGGCGACTGGGCCCCCTCGGGGAAGACCCTGTCGATGCGGTTTCCTCGTTGTTCGTCATCGCGCACCTGGGCGATGAACTGGAGGGCGTCGTCGTAACAGCGGACTTCGTGGTTCTCCTGGCCCGCCGCTCGGAGGAATTCCTCGAAGCGCCCGAAGGCCTCCGGCCTGAGGAGGCCGCTCTCGCCGAAAAAAGATGCGGCGAGCTGGCGAAGCCCCTGGGGACATCCGCTGGCCGGGGCGAAGGCCACTTCGCGGCGGGCGCCGTAGCGGAGGTAGACCTCCGAGAAGGGTGGCCGGTACCCCTGCCGAAAGAGGGTCTTGGCGCCGCGCCGCTTGAGGAGCGCGGCTAGGGTGAATTCAATGTGCTTGCAAGTTCCGAGGGTGTTGACGCTGAAGTCGGGGCAGGAGCAGAAGTTGTCACCCGGCTTCAGCCCCCGGATGGCGACGCGGTAGAGGCCACCGGTGTTGGGGTTGGTCACGTGAAACTCGGAGAAGACCGCCTCTCGTCCGACGTTCTCCAGGTGGAACCTCTGCTGTCGGCCGAACTCCCGCCGCAACTCGGTTTGCCAAGCCTCCAGGCTCATGCCCTCCGGTTTGCGGGTGGGTGAGACGGCGGTTTTTCGAACGGCCTTGGACCGGGGTTTTCGGTCCAGTTGAGGCGGGGTCTTCTCGTGGGGCGTGCGCGTCGTCATGAAAGGTCTCCTCGGTAGCCTGCCGTCTTCATGCGGCGGCTCGTTGGGCAGTATACGAGCCCGCTTCAGGACGGGAAAGGCGAGGCAGCCGCCTGCGCATGTGACCTTATGCCGTCCCGCGGCAAGAACGAGATGAGGGGACGGCCGTCGGGGCCTCCCCGGGGAACGTGGTTAGGGTACTCGTGCAGGAGGGCACCATGAAACGAATCATAGCCATTACAGGGACGATCCTCATGATGACGGCGGGGCTGGCGCTGGCCGCGGCTTCGGGCGGAGGCGGCAAGGTCGATCTTTCGACGGTGCGCACGGTGAGCGGGACGGTCAGCTCCGTCACCATGGGACCCGGGCTCCAGCACCCGAGCTTTGTGCTGGCGGAGGCGGGGGGCGAGACCCTCGCCGTGGAGCTGGGGCCCTACTGGTTTCTCGTGGCCAACAGCTTCTCTCTGGCGTTGGGCGACAGCGTGACGGCGACCGTGGCCAACTGCGCCAGCCGGACCGACTCGGACGTGGTGGCCTTCTCGGTGCAGGACCTCACCACGGGCGCGAGCATCACCTTGCGGGACGAGAACGGCAAGCCGCTCTGGAAGGGCAAGCGGGGTGGGCAGGCTCAAGGTCAGGCGAAGAAGGGCGGCGGCGCGGGCGCGGGGTGTTACGCCTCGGGCCGGAACGTGAACCCCTCCACGATCCAGGAGGTCGAGGGCACGGTGACGGCCCTGAGCCTGGGCCTCGGCACCCACCGCAACACGGTCACCTTGACGGCGCAGGGCGGCGGGCAGTACGTGGTGGCGCTGGGCCCCTTCTGGTACATGCAGAAGCAGGGCTTCACGCTGCAGCAGGGGCAGATGGTGAGCATCCGCATGGCGCAGTGCGCGCAGGGCTGGGTGGCCCTCTCCGTCGAGAACACGGCGACGGGCAAGGTGCTCCAACTCCGCAACGACCAGGGCGTCCCGCTCTGGATCTTCTGAGGACGAGGGCGAGGGGGGGGCTGCACGGCGGCCCCCCCTTCTCGCGCCGCGTGACGTTGCGGTTGTTTGGGGCCATAATGGAGAGGACGACAGGGACGACGGGATGGAAGAGGCGGAGGTCCAGCGGCGGATCAGGGCCGCCTTGGAGGGGGATCCGGAGCGCTTCGCGCCCCTGGTGGAAGCCTATACCCCGGCCCTCTTCAACCTGGCCGCCAAGATGACGGGAAGCCGGCAGGAGGCGGAGGAGATCGTGCAGGAGACCTTCTTTCGAGCCTATCGAGGCCTCGGGAAGTTCGACGGAAGAACCCGCTTCCTGAGCTGGCTCTTCGGCATCGCCGTGAACGTCTGCCGGGACGCGGGCAGGCGCAACCGGCGAGCGGGATCGGCGTCGGCGGTGGAGGATCTGCCCGACGAGCCGGCCTCCCGCGGAGCCAGGCCGGCGGACGAAGGACTGGCGGCCCGGCAGGAGGAGGAGCGGCTGCGGCGGTGCCTGGTCCGCCTTCCGGAGACCCTGCGCCCGGCGCTCCTGCTGCGCTATCAGGAGGAGCTTTCCCTGGCGGAGGTGGCCGAGGCCCTCCGCATCGGGCTCTCGGCGGCCAAGATGCGGATCCAGCGAGGTCTCGATCAGCTCAGGCGGTGCATGGAGCGGAGGGAGGCCGAATCATGAGCCAGGGCCCCGGGAAGGAATTAAGGCCGGACGCGCTGGGGCCGCTGGAAGAGCGGCTCCGCGGGCTGTCCCACGACGCACCCCCGGAGGGACTCGCCGGGCGCATCGCGGGGGAGCTCGCCAGGATGCCGGCCCCGAGCCCGCCGTGGCGGTCGCGCCTAACGCATATTCTTTGGCTCCCCCGCCTGGACTGGAGCTACCGGCTCGCCACGCTGGTCCTGTTGATGGGCATTCTCGCGGGCGTGTGGCTGCTCGTCGCGCGGCGCTCCGGCACCTCGCCTCCGGCGCCGGGGCAGCAGGGCGCCGCGCGGCTC
>JBAWEQ010000006.1:0-19323 GCA_049591295.1 Acidobacteriota bacterium | reverse complement strand
GGTGGAAGCGGTCAGGGCGCCAGCAGTCAAGGTCACCCCCACCACCGGGCTGCCGTCCTGCAGGGTCACAAGGCCGTTCAGGCAGCGAAAGCAACGTACGCTGCTGCTGAAATCCACTCCGCTGACGCTCGCCCCGCTGACCGTGACGGATTGCGAGGACGGAATGAAGAACACCAACTGGCTCGACTGCTGCGGCGTGACCGTATAGGTCCCGTTCGATAGGCCGCCGAAGGAGTAGTTGCCCGAACTGTCCGTGGTGGCCGAGGCTCCGCTGCTCAGCTTGACGGTTACGCCGCTGGCGCCGCGGTCTTGGGTGTTCGTCACCTGCCCGCTGATGCTGAAGCTGGATCCTCCTTGTTGCACCGACACGGTGGCCGTACCGCTGGAGGCTGGAGAGCCGCAACCGTTGCTGACCTGCACCCAGTAGCTCGTGGTCGTGCTGAGCGCGGGCGTCGTGAAGGAGGCGGCTGTCGCCCCCGAAACCGGATTGGACGTGTCCCCGCTGGTCCCCTGATACCACTGGTAGCTCAAGGGAGTTCCTCCGGACGCCACCACGGCCAGGGTGGCGCTGCCGCCCGAGGTGATCGTGGTGCTCTGAGGCTGAGTCGTGATGGAGGGTGCCGCGCAGCAGCCATTGGAGACCTGTACCCAGTAGCTCGTCGTCGCCGTGAGAGCCGGCGTCGTGAAGGTGGCCGCGGTGGCCCCGGCCAGTGGAGTCGAGATGTCCCCGCTTGCTCCCTGGTACCACTGGTAGCTGAGCGGAGGGGTCCCCGAAGCCACGACCGACAAGGAGGCGCTCTGGCCCGAGCTGATCGTCTGGCTCTGTGGCTGCGTGGTGATGGAGGGCGCCGTGCAGGTGGCCGTGCTCGCCGTGAAATTGACCCCCGTAATGTTGGCTCCGTTCACCGTCTCCGGGGCGCTGGAGGGCGAGAAGGCGTAGCCGCTCAGGACCGGCGTCACCGCGTAGCTCCCGTTGGCCAGGCCGCTGATTGTGTAGGCCCCGTTGCCGTCCGTCGTGGCCGAGGCCGAACCCGCACTCACCGTCACCCCCGAGAGACCCGAGCCGTTCAGCGTCACCGTGCCGGAGATGCTGTAGGTCGTCGTGGCCGTCGCGGTGAAGTTCACGTCGGTGATGCTGGCTCCGTTTACCGTCTCGGAGGCGCTGGACGGCGAGAAGGCGTAGCCGCTCAGGACCGGCGTCACCGTGTAGCTCCCGTTGGCCAGGCCGCTGATTGTGTAGGCCCCGTTGCCGTCCGTCGTGGCCGAGGCCGAACCCACACTCACCGTCACCCCCGAGAGTCCAGTGCCGTTCAGCGTCACCGTGCCCGAGATGGAGTAAGCGCCGCCGGCGCCTCCCACGTCACCCTCCTCAGAGGTGGCCAAGTGGCCGCCGATATAGAGGAAGGCCTTGGCCGTACTCTGGGAGGGATTGGTGACGGAGGGGAAGTTCTCCTGGAGCCGGACCTGCGAACCAGCGCGGAAGAAATAGGTGACCCCAGCGCCGTTCCCCACGGCGACCCGCTCGCCCGCGGCATCATAGTGGTACGCCAATGGTGTGCCTCCGCCGGGAGGAGTCACGGCCACAATACGGTCAAGCGCGTCGTAGGCAAGCGCATTCACCCCGTCACTGGTCATGTTGCCTGGGCCGGTTCCGCCGCTATCGTAGACCGGTGTGTAGGTCTGGATTCCCGTGCCGGGATTGGCGGTGAAAGAGGTGAGGCGGTTGGTGGAGGGATCGGGGTCAAACGTGAGGCTGGGTAGGTAAGCGCTGGGCGAAGAGACGGTTCGCCCCCTGAGGTTCCCAAAATCATCGAAGGAGTACTGAAACGAGACGGGCGTTCCTGACCCGTGCGGGTGGTAAACCGCGGCCTGCTGGAGCCGGCCAAGGGGGTCGTAACTGAACGTATCCGCCCCTTCTGCGATCACGTCTCCGATGCCGTCGTACTGATAGCTTCCAGAGTCCCACAGCGGTACGGTGATGGTTCCAGTTCCAGTCCCCCAGGTAATATCCGAAAGCCGCCCAGTTTGAGGGTCTTCCAGAAACTGCGTGGACGTTCCGTTTGCAAAGCTCAGGGTGTCCACTGCCCCGGAGGGCCAGTACGTACTATGGGTGACACCGGGGCCGTCGGAAAAAGCTTTTGCCACAGGCAGGCCATAGTTGTAGCCAATGTTGGTAGAGATGCTCACAGCGCTGCCGCGCGCATCGGTCTCCTGCGTCACCTCGCCCTGCGTATCGTAGGTGAGCAAGGCCGTGTAGGCTGCGGGCGGAAGGCCGGCAAGATTCAGCAGGAGACTTGCTTGGCCTAGGCGGCCGCTCATCCCATTGTAGGTCCAGGATTCCTCTATCTGGCCGTTCTCTGAATCGGCGCGCGTCAACCGGCCATTCGACTCGCCGTAGCCCGGCTCATCGTAGAACCACTGCCGCCAGATCTGCCCTCCTTCACTCAGGGTGATCGCTCGTCCCCGGGAGTCGTATTCGCTGGTGTAGGTTCGGCCGCCGGCATCCTCATATTGAATCAGATGGCCTCCGGCGTCGTACTGCGTGTACAGAAGCGTTCCCTTTTCCGGCAGCGTGGCCTGCCTGAGGAGCCCCAATGCGTCGTAGGTGAACGTTCTATTAGCCTGATGTACCGTTCCGTTCGAGCTGGTCAGCGCAACCTGGGTGAGGTGGTTGAGACCATCGTAGGTGTACGTTGCTTGGGCGCCGGTGCTGGGGCTCACACTCAGCAGGCGGCCGAGTGCATCCCGGACGTACGTCGTGGTACCACTCAAGCCAGAACCGGAGCCCGGCGCCGCATTGATATCGTTGACCGTAACCTGCGTCGTGGGCCCTTGTGTTGCAATCTCTGGATACGCAAAATCTCGGTGAGAACCATCAGGACCGAGCACCTCGGAGGTTCGGTAGAAGGGATCCAGCGTGCCCTGGAACGGCTGTGCCCCGGCTGCACCGGCGAAGGGTGTGGTCCACGTTCCATGCCCCTCCCCAGAGGCATTGGACGGTGCAGCCATAGTGAAGGTGTTGCCCGTCTCCAGGCCCGAAATGCTGGGATTGAGTGTCGTGGTCACCGATCCGTAGGTGTACGGCAGGGATTGAAATACCGCTGCGCCCCACGGAGCGTACAGGGTGATCTTCTCCGACCACGTGTATCCGCTACCCGATGCGGAGGGCATAACCGTATCTGTTCGCCAGGGGCGCCCCAGATCATCGAGAGTCGTCACGCTATACAGGTCCGTGTTTGAAGGCAGAGGAGTACTGCTTCCGGGGCTCAATTCCGGGTTGGCCCCGCTCCCCTTGTAACGCTCGATCGTGTTCGGATTCGGGTAGGCGATTTGGATCGGTGCCTCGCTTCCCCAGGGGCCTGGAGGAGGGGTAACACGGGTTATGCGGCCAATCGCATCGTATTGGAAACTCGTGGCGAGCTGGTTAGGGTCAGCCTGCGAAAGGATGCGGCTGGTCGAGGAGTCGATGGTCCGCGTGAAGTCATTGTACGCATGCTCTGGATGCGTGGGGTCCGCCGTGTTCACCGTCCACCATTCGCTCTGGATTACACCGCCTTCCCAGGCAAAGTTCCGGGCGTACCCATGGCCTGCATCTCCGCCCTGGAATTGCTCCGATTCCAGGTTCCCCAGATCGTTCGTACCGGTTGTATACGTAAAGGCCTGAGTTTGGTCTCCGCCCTCCGATTGGACGGGATTTGGAAAATCGAGATTCGTGAAATCGAACACGAAGCTTGTTTGCACCTGCTCGTAGCTCGTGTGGCTGCTCGGAAGGCCGAGGGAGGACGAGGAGTCGTAAGTCCACTGTTCTGCCTTGAACTGCCCGTTGAAGGTTTGCTGCCCCGACACCGGGGGATCCGTAAGCTCGGAGTCACTTTCCGAAGACAAGCCAGAAAGAGCGGCAGTGGCCATCCCGGTGTCCAGCTGGACGACCCGGTCCGACTGGTACACCACGGTCCGAGGATCGGTCCCGCTAGTTGCCAGATCCGGCGTGGTGTTCTCAAGGGCCATGGCCCGGCAGCCCACCACAACTGGGGTTTGGGCAGGCAGCCCCGTCCCTGTCGTCTGGCTGAACAGATAGGTACCAAAGCCGTTCCATCCCAAGGAACTCGTGTCCCGGGACCATAACGGCTCTCCACCGTTGTATTGCCCCTCCAATACTTCCCGCACGCGCGGGTTGCCTTGTTGAATGGGCGTGGGCAGATTCTGGCTGTCGTCGTAACAGAGGTGCGCGTCTCCCTGCCCCTGGGCGTTATCACCATGCGAGTAGTACTTGTCCACCCGGTACACGCAGCCCGTCATTTGAGGGTTCTGGGTGCTGTATGTAGTGCCTGGGGCCAGAAGAAGGTCGTGAAGTTCCTTTCCCGCGCTCAATCCCCCATTTCCATCGGTGATGTAATGAACTTCAATCCGCCCCATGGGGTCAGTCACGGGGATGGGCCTCGTCTCGGCGGCGTCTCCTAGATACGTGTTTTCGGTCTGGTTGTGGTCAAAGGTCCATACCAGGACGTTGCTGGCCGTTCCGCTGATCCGCCCCGTCGGATCCAGAGGATGGAGGGTCAGCGTGCGGGTGGCCACATCGTCATCCTCAATGAGTGAAATCTCTCCGGGCGGCAGCGAGGAGGCATAGATATACGATGAAACGGCTCCCGTCGGATAGGTAATGCTCGTCAGGTGGGTATCGACAGGAGGTGTACCCGAAGCATACGCATAGCTCGTCTGTTGTCCCACTGCATCGGTGACTTGCGTTAGCTCTGGATACTCCGCATGGCCACCCTGAAAGGAGACCATGCTGTAAGAATAGAATTCGGACGTCCCACCCGCTGAGATGGACAGCAACATAAATGGCTGCCCAGCTTCCGGACCATAGTCGAAAAGAACCTGCCGCCCAAATTCGTCCACTATGGTCTCTATGGCACCTCCGAACGGCTGGTTCGGGGGATTGAAGGGCTCGTAGCTGATCGTGATCTTGTTCCCAGCCGTGATCTTGTTCCCAGCCGTGATCTTGTTCCCAGCACGGTCATCGATTTCCGTAACGTACCAACCGTTGCTGAACTTATTGGAGACCGCGTTGTTGCTGATTTGGGGTGCAATGTACCCGTTGGAGCCGGTTGCCCCAGCCACCAGGGTCATGCCGTTAGGGTAATAGATGAACCAGAGGTTGTTGTTGGGATCGGAGGTGTTGGCTGTATTGTCGTAGTAATAGGCCCGGATATAGGAACTGTCGTCCGTATAGTACCAGCCCGTATGGGGCGGATTGGTAGCGGACATATTTTGATAATAGGGACTACTTCCATAGTACAACCGGTGCTCCGCTCCAGTCTGGTCCATGAAGAAAAAGCATGCCCGGACAAAAGCCCCCTGCCCTGAGGGATCCGCCAAGCCCCGCTCAAACACCCGGCCATAGGACAGTGTCCATCCCATACCGACCGGACCGTACGGAAAATCGGTAGACTGCAGGCTATTGGAGTACGCCGCTTCGCTCACTTTGCTGTTGTAATAGAAGGTCGGGCTGAGGCGCCCCCCTAGATTTTGCGGCAGCGGAACGGCATAGGAGTGGCTCACCACAAGTGTCCCATTCGCGATGTTGATCTCCTCGCCGTGTCCAAAGTCCTGATAAGGCATATACGCATTCATGCCAACCGCAGTGTCCACGGTCTGTGGTGAAAACGGTGCTGGCGCGGGTGGCGGCTGCAGGCTCTGGCCCCATACCACACTTCCCCAGAGAATCCCCACGGTCACGACGAGGAACCGTACGCCGTCGCACACGCTCTTTGTTTGCCGGTTCATCAACCCCCTCCACGCCAAGGCCACCAACGGCCCCGCGAAAACTTTTGCCCTCATCCAAACAAAGGCGGGGGATTCTCCCTCCCTTGTTTGGCTCTCTTTGCAACACAGCACATTTGAGACATCACCCCCCAGGGTTGTTACTCCGCCCCACTTGCATGCCCTATCCCCCTTCCATCTCGAATGATGACAAAACCAGTCCTTACCGGGTCACAGGAAATGGGCCAAGTACGCAAGGTGGATGCCAGACTGGCCGGTCATTGTTGCCGCGGGAGGATGGCGTACTTCGTTTACACTCCTCCGCATCGTATGGCCAGAACGCACCCGTCCCCATTGGGGCAGGTGGCCCAGCCAGAGTGAGCACGGAGTACTCGGAGCGGCGTTCACACCGGGATAGTGCCGGAATCGCCTGCTATCATGCTCGAACAGCCCCACGGTGGCCTGCCATTGTGGCCTTCCGGCTCAACACCAAGTGATACCCCCTGGCCACGTCCGGAGGCGCTGGATGCCACCACCTGCCAGACGCCGGCCACCCTCCGAAAACTCCGGGTGAGACAGTGCGAGAGGGTGCGGGTGCCGGTTATAGCGACGTGTGGCCCTCTCCAACCAAGGGGTTGAGGAATGAATGATGCCTTGGCCGACGCCGAGGGCAAGTGAAAAGCCGCGGCCGCTTCGAGAACCCCCCTCCCCCGGCCGCCCGATGCAATAGAACCGGCGAACCCGCCGTTGCCTCTCACGGAAGCCGAGGTGTCAGACATCCCCACGGCAGGAGGACCGCTTGAATGAAACGGAACGTTGGGTCCGGGAGGCGAGAGGCTACTTGAAGGCGGCGCGCAAGAGCGGCAGGGAGAGCAGCCTGGGCGAGCTCAGGGACCACATGAAGCGGCTCGACTTCGACCGGGCCCAGACCGATCTCGGGTGCGGCGAACAATGCGAGGCGTGTTCCTGGGGCCGCCTCGGAGGCTACCCCCTCCGGCAGACGTGCAACCTGGTGGCCTTCATGCACGGCCTGGAGAACCTACAGGCCTACCAGAGCGGCACGGCGCCCACCAAGCAGTTGGCCGCGTCCCTGCAGGAGCTTCTGGACAGATTGCCCGCGCCGAGGACGTGAAGGCCCTCCTCAACCACCCCAACGTGCGCATCCTCGACCACCTCATGGTCGGCGGCAATGGCCACTTCAGCTCGCCCGCGAGGGGCTCTTGAATCGATAGGCTCGCCCTGCCTACCGCAGACAGGCCCTTCCCCGCCACCGGCGACCCATCTCGCTCAGAAATGTAGGCTCCCGCAAAAGCGGGCGACGACTAACACACTGTTGCGACCTACGTTCGCGTGCCATATAATGTAGATGTATGACGTAGGAGCAGACCATGCACCGGACGCAGATCATCCTCGACGATGCGCAATACGTGGCCCTTCGAGAGAAGGCGCGCCGTACGGGCAAGAGCATGGGCCAGCTCATTCGGGAGCTTCTTGCCCAACAGTTCGAACCCGGAGCCAAGCCCCGCAGGGGAAAGGCATCAGGCCTCGCCAAGATGACGGGCATCCTGAAGGACCCGGGCTTCGGCGGTGAGGACCACGACGACGTGCTCTACGGGGGACGCTGATGGAGCGCCTCTTCGTGGACACGAGCGCCTGGTACGCCTTGGCCAACGGCAAGGCGCGGCGGCACGCAGAGGTCAAGAAGACGCTGGCCGCATGGGAGGGGCGCCTCTGCACGACAGACTATATCTTCGACGAGCTCGTCACCCTTGTGAGATATCGCGTGGGCCATAAGCCCGCCGTAACCGTCGGCGAAGCCCTGCGCGAGGGCGGCGTCTGCCTGCTCGTCGCGGTAGAGCCCCAGGACATCCATGCGGCGTGGGAGCACTTCGCCCGTGAGGCAGACCAGCGCTACAGCTTTACGGACTGCACATCCTTCGCCGTCATGCGACGGCTCAAACTGACCACCGCTGCCGCTCTCGACGAGGACTTTGCGCGCGCCGGATTCGTGGTCGTGCCCGCATGAGCCGCAAAGCCTAGGCCTCGCCCTTCTTGGGAACCTGGCGCATCGTCGACATGGAGGTGTGGGACCGGGAGGCCTTTGAGTTGGAGGGACCGGCTCTCATGACCTTCAAGGCGGACGGCACGGGCCGCTTCAACCTGATCGCGGTGCAGGGGTGGATGGACGCCCGATTCGTGACGCGAGAAGGCCGGGAGGCGGTGGAGTTTTCCTGGGAGGGCAATGAGGAGTGCGACCCAGCCAGCGGCCGGGGCTGGGCCGTGCTGAATGGAGACCGGCTGGAGGGCCGGCTCTTCTTCCACCTCGACGACGATTCCGCCTTCACTGCGGAACGCTGGAAATCACAGGCGACCGTCACCCGTCAGCGGTAGACGGCTCCAACTCTCTCGGCCTCGCCCGGTTAACGGACCCTTCCCTCCAGCAGAAGTCCGAAACCCCGCATCCCAACGACGCCATAGGCCACCGCAAGGCCACCCTCCACGCGACCTCGCCCCCGTGTCAGGCGACTGTGAGCCCATGCGCGGTCGCTCCGTCCCCCCGATTCAGCTCAGGTGCTCGTTTGATCGTGTCGCGAAGCCGGATGCGCGTTCCCGAATGCCGTTTCATCGTGTCGCGACGCCGGATGAGCGCTCCCAAATGCCTCCTCACCGTGTCGCAAGGCCGGATGAATGTTCCCGAATGTCGTTCGTCCGTGTCGCAATGCCGGACGAGCGCTCCCAAATGCCGTTCATGCGTGCCGCAATGGCGGATGATCGTCCCCAAATGCCGTTCGTGCGTCGCGCAATGCCGGATGAGCGTTCCCGAATGCCGTTCATCCGTGCCGCAATGCCGCAAGCACGCTCTCGAATGCCGTTCGTCCGTGCCACAAGGCCGGAAGCGCGCTCCCAAATGCCGTTCGTTCGTGTCGCAATGCCGGAAGCGCGCTCCCCGCAACTTCCCCCTCCGCCCCGAAGGTCAGCGCAGGAGCAACCCGATCGGCCACCTTCGGCCTCGCGGGAGAGTGCGGCTCACGGCGAGGGTGAAGGAGGAGGCGGAGGGATAAGGGCCCTTCGGAAGAGAAGGTTGGCCCGCGTCCCACCGCCGCCGGCCGGCCTCCGCCTCCTCCTTTGGGATTGAGCGTAAGGCGGGCCGGTGCAGGGAGTGTGCACTCCGGGTATATACTGCGAACTCGCGGAAAAGGGGGGCTCGCATGTCCCAGCGGCAGCAGTTGGAGCGGATCCTGGAGATCGACCGGCAGATCCGGGCAGGGCGCTACCCGAACGCGGCCTCGCTGGCGGAGAAGCTGGAGGTGGGCCGGCGGGTGATCTTCAACGACCGGACCTTCATGATGGACCGCCTGGGGGCGCCCATCGCGCTGGACCGGAGCCGCGGCGGCTGGGTCTACACCGACCCCACGTGGATGCTGCCGTCGGTCTACGTCACCGAGGGGGAGCTGCTGGCCTTCTTCCTCACCGTGGAGCTGGCGCACCGCTACCTCGGCACGGCCTTCGAGACGCCCCTGCGCTCGGCCGTGGCCAAGATCAGCCAGGGGCTGAAGGGGCCCATCTCGGTAAACCTGCAGGCCCTCGCCTCGAACTACACCTTCGACTCTCCCCACGCGGCCCCCGCCCACGAGCAGACCCTCCTGGAGCTCAGCCGGGCCATCCGCGAGCACCGGCTCGTCACCATGACCTACTACACGGCCTACCGGAACACGAAGAGCGAGCGAACCCTGGAGCCCTATCATCTCTATAATCACGAGGGCGACTGGTACCTCGTGGCCTACTCGCCCGCGCGCCGGGACTACCGCTACTTCCACGTGGGCCGCATGGAGCGGGTCAAGGTCCTCGACAGGGGCTTCGCCCCCAGGCGCGACTTCGACCTCGGCGCCTTCCTGGCCCAGGCCTTCCAGGTCTCCATGGGCGAGAAGCCCATGAACGTCGCCGTCCGCTTCGACGCCAACCAGGCCCCCTACGTGCGCGGACGGCAGTGGCACGCCAGCCAGAAGATCACCGAGCACAGGGACGGCGGCCTGACCCTCCGCCTCCGCACCTCTGGGCTCGGCGGCGTCATGCGCTGGGTGCTCCAGTACGGCACCCACGCCGAGGTCCTGGCGCCCGATGCACTGCGCCAGGCCGTGGCCGAACAGATCCAGGCCATGAGCAAGCAGTACGGCGCCCGATAGCCCGTCCGCTCCCCAACCGCACCTTCCGGCCCAATGGCCTTCGGCCGCAATGAATTGCGGCCGCTACGAAAGTCTCCCTGAAGGCGTCCCGTCCCCGCCTTGCGCCTTCCACCCTGTCCTCACACCGCACCCTTCCCCCGCCAGACGAGGGCCGAAGCTTTCGCGCGCCGCGGCTCCCTTCCAGTGCACATTCCCTGCACTGCCGGGCGCTAAGGTTCCTGCGTGGAGGTGGAGGAATGAGTGGAATGCGTGTGGCAACCCTTATCCTGGCGCCGCTGCTCTTGGTCTCGACGGCCTGCGCCGTCCAGCAGCAGGGCCCCAAGGAGCAGCAGCTCACCGTGGGCGTGGTTCAGAAGCAGATCCGGGCGGGCATGTCCCAGGCGGAGGTGGCCGAGGCCCTCGGCTCGCCCAACATCGTCACGAGGGACAGCGACGGCAGGGAGGCCTGGATCTACGACAAGATCGGCACCCAGGCCAGCTACAGCTCCGCCGGCGGAGGCGGCTCCATCCTGATCCTCTCCGCCTCCCACAGCAGCTCGGTCAGCCAGACCACCCAGAGGACCCTGACCGTCATCATCAAGTTCGGCGCGGACGGGCGCGTCGAGTCGTTCACCTATCACGCCAGCAAGTTCTGAGGGAGGGAACCATGAAGAGAGCGTCGATCGTCGTCCTGCTCTGCGGCCTGATCCTCCTGGCCGGCTGCGCCGCCAAGAAGCCGGTGCAGAGCCAGCTCCAGATCCGCGAATTCCAGACCCGCACCTTTTCGGACACCGACATGAAGCTCGCCATGAAGGCCATGATGAACGTCCTCCAGGACGACGGCTTCATCATCAAGCAGGGCTCCCTCGAACTCGGCCTGCTCTCCGCTGAGAAGCAGGTGGACGTGGAGAGCCACGGCGAGGCCTTCTGGGCCGTCTTCTTCGCCGGCTCCCAGGCGCGCTACAAGAAGAACTCCGTCTTCGAATGCTCGGTGAACGTGAGCGACTTCGGCTCCGCCGCGCGCGTGAGGGCCAACTTCCAGATGCGCCTGATCAACAACAAGGGCGAGCTGATGGAGGTCCAGCGCGTCGAGGACGCCGCCTACTACCAGGACTTCTTCTCCAAGGTGGACAAGGCCCTCTTCCTCGCCAAGGAGAAGCTGTGACGCCCCGGGTCGCCCGGGGCGGGTGAGGCAGGCTGGTGAAGCGGTCGGGGGGGTTCTGGGACGGGGCTGGGGACAGGAGGGAAGGAGGCCATGGGCGAAGGCTACACGGTCCGGTGCACCGCGTGCGGCTGGAGCCGCTCGGACCTGATGACGGGCGTGGGCTGGGTCTACTCCGATCTGGAAAACGTTCTCGACGCCATCGAACCCCCCTGGCGCGGAGAGGTCCGCGCCCTGCTGAAGGAGGGCCGCGTGCTCACGAACAACCTCGGCCACGCCCTCCACCGCTGTCCCGGCTGCGGCGACATCTCCAGCCACTTCGTCGTGGACCTCGCGCTGAAGGGCGGGGGCTCCTTCCACACGCGCTTCCACTGCACCCTCTGCGGCACCGAGCTCGTTCACACCTCCCCCGGAGAGCTCAAGAGGGCCCCCTGCCCCGCCTGCGGCCGCAAGGCCCTCACCAGCGAAGAGACCATGCTGTGGGACTAGAGCGGCGATGAGCTGAGGGCGGTCCTCCCGCGGTCCCTGAGGGTGAGGGTGAAGAACGAAGACGGGCGGCTTGAGGGGGCCAGCCAGCGGCGATGTTGATGCAGGCAGGCTGGCACTGGCAACGCATCCGGTGCGAACGCCGGTGCCGGGAGAGACTGATTTCGCCCCAATGGAATAGTGCACGATGGCTGCACCGCCAGGCCCCATGATGGCCGTGCTGCCGTCGAGGAGGTGTCCCGTGGAGCGCCGCGAGTTTCTCACCACCATCCCGTCCCTTGCCTGGCTCTGGGCGGGAAAGCTCCCCATCCCCACCCCCCCAGAGCCGGTCAGACGGACGCTGATCCAATCCAGCCCGGTGGCCGGATTCCAGTTCTACGAAGGCCCGAAGGTCTCGCCGAACATCGCCCCCGGCGACAGGCTCGCCCTCGTGCGGGAGCCCGGCAACCCTCACGACCGGCTGGCCGTAGCCGTCCACTGGCAGAGCCGGAAGCTGGGCTACCTCCCCCGCGACGTCAACGGGCTCCCCTCGTCCCTGCTCGACCAGGGGCGGACCGTCTACGCGACGGTGACCGCCAGGCGGGAGAGCCACGATCCCTGGCGCCGCCTGGAGATCGAGGTCTGGCTGGAGGGGTGATCGAGGGGCACAGCGGTCGGCCGGCACACGCAGGGCCTGCGGGAGGGGAACATGTCAGGAAGCTGTAAAGAGACGCTGGAGCACGACGATCTCCCATGGAAGGACCCGGGCTTCCGCCAGGGACGGGACGTCATCCTGGCCTGCGGGCAGGTCCTGGCCCGCGAGGCGGGGCACACTCGGGAACCGGAGGGGGGGCCGCTCCTGCTGTCGCGCCTTCTGGAACCCGATAGCCGCTGGCCGTGGCACAAGGAGCTGTTCGAGCGCCTTCAGCCCAGCCTCGAGCTGGCCAAGCCGGAGGGGCGGCAGGGGCTCCTCCGCCTGTGCCGGCTCATCCTCGAAGATTGGCAGCGCTTCGAGGCCGCGCAGCACGGGCTCCTCACGCACTGCGGCACCGTCGGGCCCGCGCTCCTGGCCCTCCTCGGGGCGGGCTACCTCATGGAAGGGATGGGCAACGGCTTCGACCGGCCCGCCCGCCTCTTCGGCCTTCTGGATCCGGCCCCGAGCCGGTGGCTGGAGATGATGCAGGACCTCGTGCACCTGACCGATGGGGGCGAGCAGGCCCTGCTTTTCGGGGAGGATTCGCAAGATTTCCCGGGCCCCTGCTACGAGATGCGGTTCGGCCTGACTCCCAGGGGCATGGCGCTCCTCGGGATCCCCCCGACCGACACGCTCGCCCAAGAGAGGCGCAAGGCCGAGAGCCGGAGCCTCGAAGCGGAGGGCGGGGGGCGCGATTCCCCGCCCAGGTTCAAACCCCGCACCGCGAGCCCGCGCCCCTCCCCGCAGAAGGCGGCCGAGGAGGAGGCTCCGCTCCCGGACCTGCTCTCCATGGAAACGCCGGAGCTCACGCTCACCGACGTGGTGCTTTCCGAAGAAGCGGGGCTGGAGCTGGAGTTCCTGGTCCACCTGCTTCGATCCGAACGGGAGGCGGCGCCGGTGATGCTCTTCCACGGCCCGCCCGGCACCGGCAAGACCCACGCCGCGCGCTGCCTGGCCGGCGCGCTGGAGAAGCCCCTGGGCGTGGCCTCCCTCGACCGCCTCCAGACCAAGTGGCACGGGGACACGGAGAAGGCCTTCCGCAAGGCCTTCGACGAGGCGGCGGGCGCCGGAGCCATCCTCCTGCTGGACGAGGTGGACGCCCTCCTCTGCGCCCGGGGCACCATGGTCCTCTCCTGGCAGATCAGCCAGGTGAACACCCTCCTCAAGCTCCTGGAAGCTCCGCCCGTGCCCGTGATCCTTTGCACCAACTTCCTGCACGCCCTGGACGCGGCGGTCCACCGCCGCATCCAGCACCTGGTGGAGTTCCCCATCCCCGACCGCCGGCAGAGGATGTCCCTCTGGAACCTGGAGCTGGACCGCAACGGCATCGACGTCACCCTCGATCTCGACCTCCGCCCCCTGGCTTCCCTGCCCCTCACCGGAGGCCTCATCCGCAACGCGGCCCTCCAGTTCGCGCGGCGCATCGCCGTCTACGGGGAGGGATACCCCGCGAGCACACAGGCGCTCCTCGTCCTCGCCCGCAAGGAACTTCCCAAGATCGAGGGGGTGCTCAGGGAGAAAGCGATCGGGTTTGCCGTCCCAGCCGACCGTCACGACGACCCGCCCCCGGAGGATGACCCGGGGGAGAGACCCAGGAGAGAGGCTCTTACCCTTTTCGACCGCGAGCCGTGAAATGCGTGGCCGCCCCGCCCTCTCCCTCACCCACCAGACCGGCGGCCGCTACGACTTCCTCCCCACCGCCATGCCCTCCCGCCCGCTCACCCACGACTTCCTCCCCCGCCACGTCTCCGGCCATTTTCCCCTGTCGGTCGAGTTCGCGACGAGGTAGCGAGACGCTAGACGTGAGACGCAAGGAAGGGCCACCACGCAGCGGAAAGAGTGAGACCATTGTGGCATTCCAAGATCCGGCCCCAGGTATTCCGCTTGCCCCCGGCCTGACACCGCGTATACTGCCAGCAGGGGGACACCGTGAGCGACGTACTGATCCAGGAGTACCTGAATAATCTTCAGGACCTGCGCCGGGTGTCCGGCACCTCGCGCGAGATGGTCGTCCGCGAGGCCTTCAAGGACCTCCTCAAGGGCTTGGGCCGATCCAAGGACCTGGTCTTCGTCCCCGAATACGAGATCGAGACCCCCGCCAAGCGCCGCCGGTATGTCGACGGCGCGCTTCTGCAATGGCAGCATGAATCGGCACGATCCTGCCCCTTTCAAAGAATACTGAACCAAGAGAGGCGGTAAGATGAGGCTCGGCGCCGGTCCTAACACATTCCCGGGGACTTATTCGGCATCCAGCTCCTTGCTGGATCGCGTGGACGCTCTCCGCACGCAGGCGGTCGCCAAGTTGGAGCCAGGAGCCCGCTCGGCGATGGGGCAGTTCATGACGCCGACGCCGGTGGCCCGGTTCATGGCCTCCCTCTTTCCGGAAGCCATGGGCGAAGAGGTTCGTCTTCTCGATGCCGGAGCCGGGGTCGGTTCGCTCACAG
The DNA here is from genome assembly GCA_049591295.1 of Acidobacteriota bacterium. GTDB lineage: Bacteria > Acidobacteriota > UBA4820 > UBA4820 > DSQY01 > DTPS01. The sequence continues at coordinate 4,632 of JBAWEQ010000006.1, read as the reverse complement.
CGGCTTTCGTGGAGGAGGTCTGCCGCCGGTCGGTCCGGCCGGCCCGAATCAGTGTGAAGCTCTTCGAGCGCGATGCCGTTCTTTCCGAGTACCTCGCCGCGACTCTCGCGGCGTGCCACGAGGAGTGCGCCGAGGCCGGGATTCTGTTTGAGGCGGAGAGCTCCAGGGAAGACTTCATTCAGGCTGCCACGGCGACGCTTCAGGGCGGCCTGTTTTACGAAAAGCCCCGCTTCTTCACCCACGCCATCCTGAACCCGCCCTACAAGAAGATCTCCAGCGATTCCGACCATCGCAAGCTCCTGCGAACCATAGGGGTGGAGACGAGCAACCTGTATACGGCCTTCCTGGCCTTGGCCGTGAGACTGCTGGCGCAGGGCGGAGAGATGGTCTCGATCACGCCCAGGAGTTTCTGCAACGGACCCTATTTCAGGCCGTTTCGAGAGCTGCTTCTGTCGCAGACGAGGATCAGACACGTCCACGTTTTCGATGCGAGAGACAAGGCCTTCCAAGAAGACGAGGTCCTCCAGGAGAACGTGATTATGAGTTGCGTAAAGGGCGGAGCGCCTCTGCCCGTCCTCATTTCCTCCAGCAACGACGAAAGCTTTGAGGGAATCACGCAATGGGAGATCACACCCTCCGAACTGGTTCACCCCGAGGACCGGGACATGGTGATTCATCTCACCACGAGCAGGATGGACGTGAGCGTTCGGGAACGCGTGCGCAGTTTCGGGCACACGCTGAGGGACCTGGGGATCGAGGTGTCCACGGGCCCGGTGGTCGAATTTCGGCTGAGGGACTATCTCGGGAACGATCCGGGGCCTGGGGCCGTCCCGCTCATTTACCCATTTCACTTTCGGGGGCTGCGCGTGGAGTGGCCCAGGGCTGATGCCAAGAAACCCAACTACATCCAGGATTGCGGAGAGGCCACCCGGTGGCTCATGCCGAAGGGCCATTACGTGCTTGTTCGACGATTCTCCTCCAAGGAAGAGCGGCGCAGGATCGTCGCGGCCCTGCTGACCCCTGACGCCGTTCCCGGCGACAGGCTCGGACTGGAGAACCACGTGAACGTCTTCCACGCCGGGCAACGAGGCCTGCCGCCTGAATTGGCCAGGGGATTGACGGTTTATTTGAACTCGACCCTCGTGGATGCCTATTTTCGCCAGTTCAGCGGACACACGCAGGTGAACGCCGCCGATCTTCGAAACCTGCCCTATCCCGGCCGGGACGAGCTGGCCGATCTCGGGGAATGCCTATCCAAGGGGGAAGAGCCGGGGCAGGATGCCATTGATGCTCTTGTGGAGAGGAGGCTTCAGCAAATGGCCAAGATCAAGGAAACGGACCCCGTGCGAGCCCAGAGAAAGATCGAAGAGGCGCTCGCCATACTGAAGCTCTTGGACTTTCCTCGCGCCCAACAGAACGTGCGGTCGGCGCTGACGCTTCTCGCGCTTCTCGACCTGAAGCCCGGCAGCCCCTGGTCCAAGTCCTCCGATCCACTCATCGGCATAACGCCCATCATGGATTTCGCCAGGAAGCACTACGGGAAGGAATACGCCCCGAATTCGCGAGAGACCTTCCGCCGGTTCACCATGCATCAGTTCGTGCAGGCCGGCATGGCCGTGCCCAATCCCGACGAGCCCGAGCGGCCGACCAACAGCCCCAATTGGTGCTATCAGATCGACCACAAGGCCCTGGAGCTGATCCGCACTTTCGGCAAGCCTTCGTGGGATGCCGAGCTGATGAGGTACCTCGGGATGCGCGGCTCCCTGAGCCGGCGCTACGGGCGCGATCGCGACATGCGGAAGGTGCCCGTCAGCATCTCCGAAAGCACCGTCATCGCTCTCACGCCTGGAAAGCACAGCAAGCTCATCAAGGCCATCCTCGATGACTTCGCGCCGAGATTCTCCCCCGGAGCAACGGTCGTGTACGTCGGCGACACGGGGAAGAAGTGGGGCTATTTCAATGAGCCGCTCCTTCGGGAGCTTGGGGTGACCGTTGAAACTCACGGCAAGATGCCGGATGCCGTGCTGTATTACTCCGAGGAGAACTGGCTCCTTCTCGTGGAAGCGGTCACGAGCCACGGTCCGGTCGACCCCAAGCGCCGCATGGAGCTCCAGCGGCTTTTCCAGGGGACCGAAGCGGGCCTCGTCTACGTCACCGCTTTTCCGACCCGCAAGGAGATGTCCCGCTACCTGGGTGAAATCTCCTGGGAGACCGAAGTGTGGGTCGCCGAAGCCCCGAGCCATCTCATTCACTTCAACGGCGAACGCTTCCTGGGCCCCCATGAGGAGTAGGAGGGCGGCAGCATGAAAATCGACACTGAGGCCACCCTCGGCGGCGTCCCCCCTGAAGCCTGGCTCTACAAACTCGGCAACCGCTGTGCCCTGGAGTGGATTCTCGACCAGTACAAAGAGAAGAAGCCCAAGGACCCTACCATCCGCGAGAAGTTCAACACCTACCGCTTCGCCGACCATAAAGAGAAGGTCATCGACCTCCTCCTCCGCGTCACCACCGTCAGCATCAAAACCGTCGCCATCACCGAAGCCATGAAGAAGGCGGTACGCTAAGGAAAGGAAAGAGGGCACTGTGTGTTGCGGCCCGAAGGGGGAACAGGAGCAAAGACGCGACACAAGAGAGGGAGGGAGAGGATGCCGGGCGTATCTGAAGCCGCACCGCGCCGGAGTGGGAGTCAGCTCTTCGACGAGATTGGCCCCTGGTCCGTAGTGAAGCTGGATTTAGTGCAGCGTTATGCCGCGCAGTATTCGACTATTCTCTCGCGGCAGCGGAATCCCGAACTGAGGCACGTGTACGTTGATGCCTTCGCGGGCGGCGGCGTGCACGTTTCAAAGAAGACGCGAGAGCTGGTTCCGGGAAGTCCAATGAACGCCCTGTGGCTGGACCCCCCTTTTCAGGAATATCACTTTATAGAACTGTCTCAGGTCAAGGTCGGGCTGCTCCATGAAATCGCCGGCAAACAGTCTAACGTGCATATTCATGCCGGAGACTGCAACGAAATCCTCACAAAGGACGTCTTCCCCAGGGTCCGTTATGAGGACTTTACCAGGGGTCTGTGCCTTCTAGATCCCTATGGACTCCACCTGGACTGGCACGTCCTAAAAGCAGCAGGCTCAATGCGGAGCCTGGAGATCTTTCTGAACTTTCCGATCATGCACATCAACCGCAATGTGCTCAGGCGGGACTACTCCAAAGTGGACCCCGGGGAAGAAGCAAAGATGACCCGTTTCTGGGGGGATGAGTCATGGCGCGATGTCGTGCGAAAGCCCAGCGCGACTCTTTTCGGAGATGTCGACGAAAAGGTCAGCAACCAGGAACTCGCCGAGGCTTTCCGTAAGAGGCTGCGCAATGTGGCGGGGTTCGCCCATGTGCCGTCTCCCTGTGCCATGAAGAATTCCAAGGGAGCCGTTGTTTACTATCTCTATTTTATGGCGCAGAGGCCTGTGGCGGCTGATATTGTGAGGTGGATTTTCGATCACTACGGAAGGCTCTAGGGCATGGCCAAGGGCTCCCCTATTGAATGGACCGAATCGACGTGGAATCCGGTGACCGGTTGCAGCAAGGTCAGCCCAGGGTGCAAACATTGTTACGCGGAGCGCATGGCGAAGCGGCTTCAGGCCATGGGGCAGGCGAATTATGAAAACGGATTTGCCGTGACCCTTCATGAAAAGGCCCTAGAGCTGCCTCTGAAGTGGAAGAAGCCGCAGACCATCTTCGTGAACTCCATGAGCGACCTTTTTCATGAAGAGGTGCCCGAAGCGTTCATCATGCGGGTCTTCGAGGTGATGAACCGGGCTTCTTGGCACTGTTTCCAAATTTTGACGAAGCGATCTGGGCGCCTCCGCGAGTTGAGCTCTCGTCTGCCCTGGGCACCCAACATCTGGATGGGTGTGAGCGTGGAGACGAAGGAGTATTACTCGCGTATTGGGGACCTTCGAGGAACGGGCGCTTCTATCAAGTTCTTGTCCTGCGAGCCTCTTCTCGGGCCGCTGCCGCGATTGCCCCTGAAAGGTATCGATTGGGTCATTGCCGGCGGTGAGTCCGGACCCCGATCCAGGACGATGAATCCGTCCTGGGCGGAAGGGGTGCGCGATGAATGCCTGAAGGCTTCCGTGCCCTTTTTCTTCAAGCAATGGGGGGGCACCAACAAGAAGAAGGCCGGCAGGCTTCTGGATGGCCGAACGTGGGACCAAATGCCCGGCGTCATCACCTCTCCGCCTCTGTAAATCCGCCACTGAATTGTAAGCGGCCTTCGCTGGCGGACAGGCGGGGGCGCCTGTCTCTCCCGAGGCGTGAGAGCTGCCCTTCGAAGAATCGCGATCAGGCGATCGCTCCCACAACGGTGGGTTGCCCCCAAACACCGTGGAGACGGCATTGTGGGCTGGATTCCCGCTCCCCGCTTTCGCGGGGACAAGCTTCGCGGGAATGACGGAAGGGTGCGCGGGTGGCGTGGACTGGATTCCCGCCCCGGGTCGGGGCCCGGGGCAGGCTCTTCGCGGGAATGACGGTGGCGGGCGCACAGGCGGGGGCGCCTGTGCCTCCCTGGAAGGGTGGCCTTTGTAGCGGCCGCAATTCATTGCGGCCGAAGGGCCGGCCGATGTGGCCATCGGCCGCTACGGG
>JBAWEQ010000005.1:0-1744 GCA_049591295.1 Acidobacteriota bacterium | reverse complement strand
GGCTCAGGAGCTGCAACGGGAAGGGCGGATAGGCCCCGCGAGGGGTTCCCGAGAGAAGCCGCAAAGCGCGGGCGAGGGCCGCCAAGAGGGGCAGGAGGAGGCCGAAGAGGGTGAAGAGCGCGGCGGTCCCCGCCTCCGCCGGCGAGCGTCCCCGCCGGCCGATGAGCACGCCCGCGGCGCTCCCCAGGAGCAGAAAACCGATGCCCAGAATGAGGATGAGCTCGCTGCCGAAGAGGGCCACGAGCAGCTCGCGCAGGAGCACCACCTGCCCGAGGAGCGAGACCAGGCCCACGGCGAAGAGCTGGAACCAAGCCGGAGAAGGCACCGCGCCGGCGGGGATTCCCCTTCCGCTCAATGGCGCGTCCCTTCGCCGAAGACCGTGGCCTGGAACGTGAGGAACTCCGCGCCGCTGCGCCAGGAGTCGCCGGGCAGGCCGGCCTTGCGGCAGAGGTTGTCCAGCAGCTCCTCCCGGCCCCACCCCTGCTCGGTGGCCACCTGTGGGAGGAATACGGCGCTCCGGCCGGCCTTGCGGATGACCACTCCGTCCCGCCCCACCACGATGGCACCGGGGTCGGCGATCCTGGCGAGGGGCGTGAGCACGGAGATCTCGATCTGAAGCCTGGGGACCTCCTCGGCGCGGACCGGTGGGAATCGCGTATCGTGAAGCGCCGCCTCCAGCGTCATGCGCGCCACCGTCAGGGCCAGGGGGGAATCGGAGGCCATGCTCCCGATGCACCCGCGCAGCGGCCCGTTCTCTTCCAGGGTGACGAAGGCTCCCCGCGGAGCCGCGAGGGCTCGGCTCGTCAGCCTGGGCAGGGGGACGGTGCCGGTCCTCAGATACTGACTCAGGGTCGTCCGGGCCAAGTGGAGGAGCGCCTGCTTGTCCGCCGCCGTGAGGGCCGTGGGGCCCGAGGCGGGAGGACCCTCCAGCGCTCTCGTGTCCAGCTTGCCCTCGCCGGCCGTGAAGATCACGGCGCCGTAGCCTACCGCGCGCGCGGGTTCGCCGAAGAGGGTGTCGCCCGAGTTGGCGTAGCTGACCACGATGCCCCGCCGGGCGCCAAGCTCGCGGGCCGCCGTCATGGCCGCCAGGATTGGCCCCTCTCCGCAGGCGCAGGTGAGGAGACCCGGCCGCCCTTCGCCCATGGAGCGCCGGATGGCCGCCGTGAGGGCCGCCGGGTCGAGGGTGGCGGCCGCCTCCAACGTTCGGCGATCGACGATTGCGGCGTCCGCCTGATCGGGGTAGTGGGAGAGATCGGAGGAGGCCACGATCAGGGCGTTCCGGCCCTTCAGGACTCGGGCGAGGGCGTGCCCGAACCGCGCGGCCAGGGCCGGGTCCGCCTCGCCGACCACCGCCGCGACGATCCTGGCCTTGGGAAACAGGACCTGCACGAAGGGGAGCTGCACCTCTACCGAGTGCTCCCGCGCGTCGGCCTCCGGCCGGTAGGCGAAGCTGGGATCGGCCTTCGCGAGGGCCTGCGCGGCCTCCTGGTCCACGGCTGCGATCCCCAGGGGCGTGCGGTAGCCGGAGCCCTGGAAGACCGACACCCCATCGAAGGGCTCTGTCGTGTGGTTCGTTCCGAGGATCACCACCAGGTCGTAGGCGTAGCCGGCGGCCTGGCGGAAGGCGTCGGCGGCGATGGGGCCCGAGAAGGGGTAGCCGGCGTGGGGCGCGATGAGGGCGATGGGGCGCTCGCCGCGGGGCGGCAGGGCCTCCGTCAGCAGGTCGCGCACCGCCCCATCGAGC
>JBAWEQ010000004.1:0-4783 GCA_049591295.1 Acidobacteriota bacterium | reverse complement strand
GCCGAGCGCCACCGCCGAGATCACCGAGCGCCGGTCCTTCTCCCACCGCCACCCGAAAACCCCGTTCACGAAGGCCCCCAGCGCCGGCAGGACGGGGATCAGCCAGAGAAGGCTCACGGGAGTCATGCGGCACCTCCCGCCGGGCTGGAGATCCGGCGCGAGCTGGAAGCCTGGGGAGCTGGAGAGCTGGAGGAAGCGGAGAGGTCCCTCCCTCCGTTTCCGAATTCCGAATTCCGAATTCCGAATTCCATCTCGCTACCCTTTCAGTTCCCGAGCTTCATCCACGTTGGCGGTGTGTTTGAGGCGGTAGAGGGCGATCAGCAGGCCGAGCCCGATGGCGGCCTCGCCGGCGGCCACCCCGATGAGAAAGATGGTGAAGACCTGGCCCGTCAGGTTTTTCCAGAGGGAGGAGAAGGCGATGAAGTTGATGCCGGCACCGGCGAAGATCAGCTCGATGGAGAGCAGCACCACGATGAAGTTCCGGCGGGCCAGGACTCCGAAGATGCCCAGGCAGAAGAGCAGGAAACCGAGGATGACGAAGGCCGCCGTGCTCACGTCACACCTCCTTCTTGGCCAGGAAAACCGCGCCCAGGACCGCCACGAGCAGGAGCACGGAGGCGGCCTCGAAAGGGTAGAGGTAGTCGCCGTAGAGCACCCGCGCCACCCGCTGGGGATTGGTCGCGTGCTGAGCGGACGACGCCTCTTGGGCGAGCCGGTTCTGGAGCGCCTGGACCTGGCTCTGGTCTGTCACCATGAGCAGGCGGGCGGGCTGCTGGGGCGTGTAGTCGGCGTGGTAGAGCTTGTGACCGACGGCGAGGAACAGGACCAGGATGAGCACGAACACGGGCCAGGCCTGCAAGTGGGTCTGCCGGGTCAGCCTGAGGGCCTCATTGTCGGTGAGCATGATACCGAAGAGGTAGAGCACCAGGATGCCGCCCGCGTAGACGAGGATCTGGACCGCGGCCACGAACTCGGCCTTCAGGGCCAGGTAGAGAATGGCCACCCCGACGAATCCGATCAGCAGGGAGATGGCCGAGGAGATGGGGCTCCGTGCCAGCACCACCCCGAGTGCGCAGAGCGCGATCATCAACGACAGCAGGATCCAGCCGATGGTCATCCCCTCTCCTTCGAACGAAAAAACTCACCACCCAGACGCCAAGGCGCCAAGCAAAGCAGATCCACGGATCAGAAGGAATCGCTCCTTGGCGTCCTCGCGCCTCGGTGGTTCATCATGGGCTCTTCTGCTCCACGTTCTCCAGGAGCCCCTGCCGGAAGTGCTTGATGGCGAGGTCGTAGGGCAGGGTCTCCTTGTTGAACAGCAGTTCATCCTTGTTGTAGGTCGCCAGCTCGAACTCCATGGAGTGGTGGATGGAGCCCGTGGGACAGGGGTCCACGCACATCCCGCAGTGGATGCAGTGCTCCAGGGAGATGTAGAACTGGGCCGGCCGCTTGTCGGTCTTGAAGACCTCCTTGGGCGGCGGATAGACCTTGATGCAATCCTCGGGGCACGCCTTTTCGCACATCCGGCAGGAGATGCAGGTCTCGATCTCTACGTGCAGGCGGCCCTTGGTCCTGTAGGGCAGTACCGGCCTCGCGTCGGGGTAGAACTCCGTCACCTTGGGCTTGCGAAACCATTTGAAGGTGACGGCCAGTCCGCTCGCGAGCTCGGGAAAGGTCATCATCCGCACGAGGCGGTTCAGCGCTCCGGGCATGCATTCACCTCAGCATCGCCAGCTTGATCCCCGCCACCAGCAGGAGGTTCAGCAGCGAGATGGGCAGGAGAACCTTCCAGCCGATCTTGAGCAGTTGATCGTAGCGGTAGCGGGGGAAGGTGGCGCGGATCCAAATGTAGAAGAAGAGGAAGGCCACGGCCTTCACCGCGAAGACGGCGAGACCGACGGCGCTCGTGACCCATGGGTGCCCGGCGAGCATGGTCTCGTAGGGCAGGAAGGGGATCTTGTACCCCCCCAGAAAGAGGCTCGTGGCGACGCAGCAGACCAGCACGACGTTGGCGTACTCGGCCAGGAAGTAGAAGGCGAACCGCATCCCCGAGTATTCCGTGTGGAACCCGCCGACCAGTTCGCTTTCCGCCTCGGGCAGATCGAAGGGGGCGCGGTTGGTCTCAGCCACGGCTGAGATGACGTAGACCCCGAAAGCCAGAATCAGCGGGACCAGGAAGGGTAGCTTGCCCTGGGCCTGGATGATGTCGTCCAAGCGGAAGGAGCCGGCCATGAGGATCACGGAGAGCACCGAGAAGGTCAGCGGCACCTCGTAGGAGAGCATCTGGCTCGCCGAGCGCAGGCTGCCGAAGAGCGGGTACTTGGAGCCCGAGGCCCATCCGCCCAGGACGATCCCGAAGACGCCGAGGGAGGTGATGGCGAGCAGGTAGAGGATGCCGATGTTCGCGTCGGAGATGAGGAAAGTCGCCTTGGGGCCGGCGGGCGGCGCGAAGGCCACGATGGCGAACCCCGCGAAGGCCGGCACCACGGCGAAGATGGGCGCGATCCTGAAGAGGAACGGCCGGGCGTTCGTGGGGATGATGTCTTCCTTGAGGATGAGCTTGAGCCCGTCGGCGATGGGCTGGATGAGGCCGGCCGGCCCCACGCGGTTCGGCCCCACGCGGGACTGGAAGAAGCCGAGGAGGCGCCGCTCCAGCCAGACCGTGTAGGCGACGCAGAAGGCCACCACCCCCAGGAGGATCACGATCTTCAAGAGGGGGATGCCGACGGTGAGCATGAAGGGCGAGTTCCAATCCATCGATGTCTCCCTACCGATCCACTTCGCCCAGCACGATGTCGAGCGAGCCGATGTTGGCCACCACGTCGGCCACCAGGCCGCCCACGCACATCCTCTCCAGCCCCTGGAGGTTTACGAAGGAGGGCGCGCGAACGTGCAGGCGCCAGGGCTTGTCCGTGCCGTCGGAGACCACGTAGAAGCCGAGCATCCCCTTGGTGCCCTCCACGCAGAAGTAAGCCTCGCCCGCGGGCGGGCGGATGATCTTGGAGAGCTTCTCGGGCATGAGCGGCCCCTCGGGCAGGCCGTCCAGGGCCTGCTGGACGATGCGCACGCTCTGGCGCATCTCGCGGACCCTGACGATGTACCGGTCGTACACGTCGCCGCGCTCACCCAGCGGCACCTCGAAGTCGAACTCCTCGTAGGAGCTGTAGGGCATGGCCTTGCGGACGTCGAAGTAGACCCCGGAACCGCGCAACGTGGGCCCCGAGAGCCCCAGGGCCACGGCCTCTTCGCCCGAGATGACCCCCACGCCCCTGGTGCGCTGCACCCAGATCCGGTTGGAGGAGAGCAGGGTCTCGTACTCGTCGATGCGATTGGGAAATTCGGCCAGGAAATTCCGGCAGGCCCGATCCCAGCCCTTGGGGAAATCGAGGCGGATGCCTCCGATGGGGTAGGCGTTCTGGAGCAGGCGCTGACCCAGCATGGCCTCGAAGAGGTCCATGATGACCTCCCGCTCCCTGAGGGCATAGAAGAGGACGGTCATGGCCCCCAGGTCCAGGGCGTGGGTGCCCAGCCAGAGGAGGTGGTTGGCGATCCGCTGGAGCTCGTCCAGGATCACCCGGATGTACTGCGCCCGCTTGGGCACCTCCACCTTCATCAGCTTCTCGACGGCGCCCACGTAGCCGTGGCAGTTCAGGATGGCGCCCACGTAGTCGAGGCGGTCGAAGACGGGGGTGGCCTTGGGGTAGGTCCGGTACTCCGCCCATTTCTCGATGCCCCGGTGCAGGTAGCCGATGATCGACTCGATCCCCACCACGCGCTCTCCGTCGAGGGCGAGCACGGCGCGGTACACACCGTGGGTGGCGGGATGCTGAGGTCCAAAGTTGAGTTCCAGGTTCTTGGTTTCCAGGGACTTCCGGAGAGGGGCGGTGCCTTCGGCCCGCAGGAGGTCAGTCATGGCGCCGCACCTCCGCGGCGATCCGCTCGCCCTCCTCCACCGAATCCGGCATGTAGCCGGGCTTGGCGTAGCGGTCGGTGCGGATGGCCACCTCCTTGGGTCCGCCGAGGGGATACTCCTTGCGGAGGGGGTGGCCCTCCCAGTTTTCGGGCAACAGGATGACCTTCAAGCCGGGGTGTCCCTCGAAGGCGATGCCGAACATGTCGTGGACCTCCCGCTCGAGCCAGTTGGCCGCGGGCCACACGCCTACCGCGCTGGGGCAGCTCTCTCCGTCATCGAGCCGGACCTTGACCCGGAGCGAGTGGCTCTTGGAGAGAGACTGGCACTGGTAGATGACCTCGAACTTCTTCTCGTTGAGGGGGAAGTGCGCGGCGGTCAGGTCCGCGAGAAAGTTCATGGCGCACTCCGGATCGTCCCTCAGAAACCGGAGGATCTCCGGAAGGCGCTCCTTGGGGACGGCCACCGTGGCCTCGCCGCAGGAATTCTTGATCCCCTGGACCGCCTCTCCGAAAACCGCGGCGAGCCGCTCGGTCACGGGGGTGGAGACCACCTCGCCCGTCGGCTCCCAGGGCTCTCGCCGCGTGAGGATGAACTGGACCTTCAGGCGAGGGGGCAGGAGCGCGAGCAGACGCAGCCGCCTTTCCGTGTCTCCGGGTTTCTGCTCGATCTGGCGTTGGAGGGGTTCAAATTCGGCGAGCACCCGGTTGAAATCGTCGTCGGTCGTAGCGGCCTCGTCCAGGAGGGCTTGCATCCGCGCCAGGAGTTCCTTCATGGCGATCTGGGCCGGCGAGGGGGCGGGCGGCTTGGGAGCCGCGGGCTTGGCCGCGGCCGGTTTGGGAGGCGCCGGCTGCTCCGCGGCGGGGGCCGCAC
>JBAWEQ010000003.1:0-11623 GCA_049591295.1 Acidobacteriota bacterium | reverse complement strand
GCCGAGCGCCACCGCCGAGATCACCGAGCGCCGGTCCTTCTCCCACCGCCACCCGAAAACCCCGTTCACGAAGGCCCCCAGCGCCGGCAGGACGGGGATCAGCCAGAGAAGGCTCACGGGAGTCATGGCCGCACCTCAGTTCGACATGAGGGGATGAGGAGATGAGGAGATGAGAATGAACCCCCCCGCATCCTGCCGTTCGTCCGCTTCGCCGTCCCCCTCATCTCGGAATCTCCTAATCTCCTCACCACGGCCATTACCATTTCATCAAATTGGCGGCGTCGATGTCGGTCGTGCCCCGCCTGCGGATGAAGGCCACCACGATGGCCACCCCCACGGCCGCTTCGGCGGCGCTCACGGCGAGGATGAAGAGCACGAAGACGGCCCCGTCCAACTGGCCGAAGTAGCGCCCCATGGCCATGAAGACCACGTTGGCCGCGTTCAGCATGAGTTCGATGGAGAGGAAGACGATGATGGCGCTCTTGCGCGTCAGGGCGCCGATGACGCCCACCGTGAAGAGAAACACCGCCAAGATGAGGTAGTGGCCGAGGGTGATGGTCATGACCAGCTCCTGCGGGAGAGAATCACCGCCCCGACCATGGCGCCCACCAGCAGGAGGGAGGCCACCTCGAAGGGGACGGAGTAGTGGCTCACGAGCAGACTGCCGAAGGCCTGGATCGTGCCGAAGGGGTAGCTCGTCCCCCCCGCGGTCACGGGCGGAAGCGAGGCCCCCTCCGGGAACGGCCCTGCCCCCGAGCGGACGATGGCCCAGTAGAATTGCAGCAGCAGCAGGGCCGCCGCCACGTAGGTCAACCCCGTCTGGACGGAACCGACCCTCGGGCCGGTCTCCTCCGGGCCCAGCGCCATGACGATGTAGAGCACGATCACCATGATGGCGCCCGCGTAGATGATGGCCTGGAACAGTCCCAGGAACGGAACCCTCAGCAGCACGTAAAGCACGCCGATGGAGAGCGTGGAGAGCGCCATGCCCAGGCCAGCCACCATGGGATGCCGGTGGAAGACCAGGGCGAGCGCCCCCAGAAAGGCCAGAAAGGCCACTACGAAGAAGACGACGGAGGCAATCATCTTCCCTCCTCCAAAGGCTTCTCCCTGCCGGGGAGGTACGGAGGCTTGCGGCCCAGGGCGAGCAGCCTCTCCTTGTCGAAGATCAGGTTGGTGCGGTCGTAGTCCGCCAGCTCGTAGGCGTCCTTGAGCCAGATGGCCTCCACGGGGCAGACCTCCTGGCAGTAGCCGCAGAAGATGCAGAGCCCCATGTCAATGTCGAACTCCGCGGGGAATTTCTCCTTCGCCAGCTCCGTCTCCCCCCCGACGATGCGGATCGCCTCAGGCGGGCAGATGAACTGGCAGAGCTTGCAGGAGGTGCACTTCTCGTGCCCGTCCAGGCCCGTGAGGAGCACGGGCTGGCCCCTGTAGCCGGGCGGCAGCGTCCAGCGCTCCTCGGGGTATTGGAGGGTCACCCGCTTGCGGAAGATGTGGCTGAAGGTGAGCTTCATCCCCTTGAGGATGGCGGGGAAGTAGGTGCGCTCCCACCAGCTCAGTTCGGGCCTTGTCACTTTCATGGGTGGCCTCTCAGCACCAGCAGGGTCGAGATGAGTACGAGGTTCAGAAGGGCGAGCGGGAAGAGCCGCTTCCACCCCAGCGACATGAGCTGGTCGTAGCGGAAGCGCGGCAGCGTCCAGCGCACCCAGATGAAGACGAAGAGCAGCGCCGCCACCTTGGCGAAGAAGACCACCGCCGAGAGCAGACCTCCCCACAGCGGCCCGAACCACGCGTAGTTGACGAAGGGGAGATTCCACCCGCCCAGGAAGAGGAGCACCACGAAGGCCGAAGCCGTGATCATGTTCGCGTACTCGCCCATGAAGAACATGGCGAAGCGGAGGCCCGAGTACTCGGTGTGGTAGCCGGCCACGAGTTCGCTCTCGCCCTCCGGAAGGTCGAAGGGCAGGCGGTTGGTCTCGGCGAACACGGCCACCGTGAAGACGATGAAGGCCAGGAACTGCGGGCCGACGAACCAGAAGTGGCCCCAGCCGGCCTGGTCGTCCACGATGCGCCGGAAATCGAAGCTGCCCGTCCAGAGCACCACGCTCATGACCGCCAGGGCGATGCCCAGCTCGTAGGAGATGACCTGGCTCGCGCTCCGGAGCCCGCCCATGAGCGAGTACTTGTTGCCGCTGGACCAGCCCGCCAGCAGGATGCCGTAGACCCCGATGGAGGACACCGCGAGCAGGAAGATGACACCCACGTCCATGCCGGGCGCGATGATGAGGGGATAGGTCTGCCCGCCCACGCTGATCTGGGTCCCGAAGGGGATGACGGCGAAGGTGATGAGGGCCGGGAAGAGCGTCAGGAACGGTGCCAGGAGGTAGAGGGGCCGGTAGGCCTCCCGCGGCGTGATGTCCTCCTTGAAGAAGAACTTCATCCCGTCGGCCACCGGCTGGAGGAGCCCGAAGGGGCCCACCCGGTTGGGTCCGCGCCGGTCCTGCATCCAGGCGGAGACCTTTCTCTCCGCGAGCGTGGTGTAGGCCACTCCCGTCAGGACGATCCCCAGGATCACGACGATCTTGATGAGGGCGGGCACCACGATGGGCCAGTAGGCGTTCACTTGCTCCCCTCCCCTTGGATCGGCTCGCTGTTCCGCTTCATGCTCGTCACGCTCCCTCACCCTTCTTGGCCTTTTCCTTGGCCGGGGTGTCGAGGACCTGCAGCCCGTTCGGGAGGAGGTCCTTGATGGAGGTTCCCGCCAGCCCCGGCACGGATTCCTTGACCCTCGCGTGCCAGCCCAGGAAGGTGGGCTCGGGGGCCTCGTGCCCGGCCGCCGTGAGCCACAGGCTCGCCACCTCGTAGAAGGGCCGGCGGTCCCTCGGGGGAACCACCGCGCGGGCGGTCTTCTGGGCGACCCCCAGGAAGTTCACGTACAGCCCTTCCATCTCGTGCCAGCCCGCAAGCGGGATGAAGACGTGAGCCAGCCGCGCGGTCTCGGTGAAGGCCGAGTCGGCCACGATCACCAGGTCCATGGAGCTCAGCGCCTTCTGGATGGCGGCCTTTTCCGCCCCCTGGGCATCTCCCACCACGTCCTCGCGGAGGATCAGCGCCGCCTTCTTCCCGGCGAACAGGCCCGAGAGGGGGGCGTTCTGCTCCCCCACGGGGATGCCCATCAGCCGGGCCCCCATGAGGTTGGGCCGCCGCTCCTTGCGGATGAGAAGGTCGTCGTCCTCTCCCCGGGCCACGTCGGGCGCCGAACCGGCCGAACGATTGAAGAAGGCCTGGGTGACGGCCTGCGCACCGGCCATCTCCTCCAGCGAGAGGCGCCCCGAGAGGACCACCGCCCAGGACTCGGACTTGAGCGCCGGGGAGCCCGCCATCCTCTCCACCAGCGCGGCCCCGAATTCCTTCCACTCGTAGCCCTGCCAAGCCGACCCCGAGCGGAGCAGGGGCCTCCCGGCCAGATCGAGCCCCTTCATGCGCTCCGTGATGAGGCGCCCGTAATCGCACATCCACGGCCCGTTCACCTGGGGGTTGTCCCTGGGCACCAGGCGGAGGACCTCGCCCTTGTAGGCATCCACACGGACGGAACAGCCCCTCGCGCACTCCTGGCAGACCGAGTTCACCGACTTCAGGAACCAGACCCGCTCCTTGAAGCGGAACTCCCGGCTCGTCAGCGCACCCACGGGGCAGATGTCCACCGTGCACACGGAGTACGGGTTGTCCAGCTTGCGGCCCGGGAAGGTGTCCACGCGGGTGTAGACGCCGCGCTCCGAGAGGGTCAGCTCGCCGGTCTTGCTGATCTCCTGACAGAAGCGGATGCAGCGGGTGCACTTGATGCACCGCTCCACGTCGAAGACCACGTGCGGCCCGATGTCCACGCGCTTGGGGGCGTGCACCTTCTCGAACTCGAGACGGCTGGCCGGATCGCCGAACGTGTAGGAATACTCCTGCAACTGGCATTCGCCAGCCTGATCGCAGATGGGGCAATCCAGGGGATGGTTCAGGAGGAGAAATTCGAGCACGCCGCGCTGGGCCTTCCTGGCCGTCTCGCTCTTCGTGGAGACCACCATGTCGTACTTGCCCTCGATCTTCTTGTCCGGAGGAAGGGCCGCGATGGTGGTCGAGCAGGCCGTGAGCGGCTTGGGCGCGCCCTTCACCTCGACGAGGCACATGCGGCACTGGCCCACGATGGAGAGGGCGGGGTGGTAGCAGTAGTAGGGGATATAGATCCCGTGCTTGAGCGCCACCCGGAGGATGGTCTCGCCCTGGGGCGCCTCGATTTCCTGGTCGTCAATCCGGATCAGCGGCATGCAAACCTCAAGAAAGATCCACCACCAAGGCACAAAGGCACGAAGAAACGATTCTGCATGACAAAAGAAGCTCTTGGTGTCTTGGTGTCTTGGTGGTTCATAATCTCTTTCCTCCTAAATCGCCGCGGTCATGCGGACGTCGCGCATGGGGCAGCGGCCCTCCCGCGCGTGCGCCTCGAACTCCTTCCGGAACTGCTGCACGAAGGAGATGGCCGGCATGGCGGCGGCGTCCCCGAGAGGACAGATGGTGCGGCCCATGATGTTGCCGGCCACGTCCAGGATGAGGTCGCAGTCCGACGGTTTCCCGCCCCCCTCCTCCAGGCGCCTCACGATCAGTTCGAGCCAGTGGGTGCCCTCACGGCAGGGAGTGCACTGCCCGCAGGACTCGTGCGCGTAGAACTCCATCAGGTTGAGCAGCGCCTTGACCATGCAGACGCTGTCGTTCATGACGATGACGCCGGCCGAGCCCAACATGGTCCCCACGGTCTTCAGGCCGTCGGGGTCCATGGTCACGTCAATCTGGTCGGCGCGCAGGACCGGCACGGACGAGCCGCCCGGGATGACGGCCTTGAGGGGACGGTCGCCCAGGATTCCCCCGGCGTGCTCGTAGATGAGCTCCCGGAGGGTCACGCCCGAGGGGAGCTCGAAGACGCCGGGCCGCTTCACGTGGCCGGAGATGCCGAAGAGCCGGGTGCCCGGGGCGCTGGGGCTTCCGATCGCCGTGTACCAGCTCGCGCCGTTCTTGATGATGAGGGGCACGTTGGCGTAAGACTCCACGTTGTTGATGTTGGTCGGCACGCCGTAGACGCCGTAGCCCGCCGGGAAGGGCGGCTTGATCCGGGGCTGGCCCCGCTTGCCCTCGAGCGAGTCCATGAGGGCCGTCTCCTCGCCGCAGATGTAGGCGCCCGCTCCCCTCGACACCCAGACGTCGAAATTGAAGCCCGATCCCAGGATGTTCTTGCCGAGGAAGCCCTTGGCGTAGGCCTGGTCCACCGCCTTCTGGAAGATGCGCGCGCCGGCGGGCATCTCGCCCCGGATGTAGAAGAAACAGCCGGCGGCCTGCGTGGCCCACCCGGCGATGATGATCCCCTCCAGTACGGAGTGGGGGTCGTTCTCGATGAGCAGGCGGTCCTTGAAGGTTCCCGGCTCGCTCTCGTCGGCGTTGCACACCAGGTACTTGAGGACATCCTTGCCCTTGGGGAGGAAGGACCACTTCAGGCCCGCCGGGAAGCCCGCGCCGCCCCTCCCCTTGAGGTTGGCCCCCTTGACCTCGTTCAAGGTCTGTTCCGGAGTCCACTTGTGCAGCACGGTCATCAGGGGCTCGTAGCCCCCCGAGCCCATGTAGGCGTCGACGTGAGTCGAATTGGGCTTCCCTACGTTCCTCGTCAGCAGCTTCAGGACTTGCGTCATCTCGCGCCCTCAGCGGGTAAAGACCCACCACCAAGGCACAAAGACACCAAGAGGTGATCTCTATTGGAAAGCAAATTTGTTCGTGCCTTGGTGTCTTGGTGGTTCATTGCTCTCACTCCAGCTCCGAGAGGATGCGGTCCGCGTCGGCCAGGCTGACGCTCTTGTGCAGCGTCTCGTTGACCATGAGCGAGGGGCCCCCGTCGCAGCAGGCCAGGCACTCCACCGTGATGAGGGAGAAGCGTCCGTCCTGCGTGGTTCCGCCCGGCCTGATGCCGAGCTTGTTCTGGAGGTGCTCCAGCAGCGCCTCCGATCCACTCAGCATGCAGGGCAGCGTCTTGCAGACCTGCAGGAGGTACTTGCCGTGGGGCTCCTCGGAGAACATCTCGTAGAAGGTGACCACGCCCCTCACGTGGGCCGGGGTCAGGCCGAGCCTCTCGGCGATGAAGGCCTGGAACTCGACGGGCACGTGCCTCAGCTCGGCCTGGCACAGGTGGAGGATCGGGATGAGGGCCGTCTGCGGCCTCGGATAGGACTTCACGAGACGGTCCACCTTGGCCAGAAACTCGGGGTTCTTGATCAGCTCCGCCACGCCCTGCTCGCTCACCCTGTCACCTCAGAAGAAATCCGCCGCTGTCCCCTCTCGGCCCTCACCGGTCGCACTCGCCCATGACGGGATCCAGCGAGGCGATGGTGGCTACGCAGTCGGCCACCATGGCCCCCTTGAGCAGGATGGGCAGGGCCTGGAGGTTGATGTAGGAGGGGGCCCGGAAGTGGCACCGGTGGGCCACGTTCGTCCCCGATCCCACGAGGTAGAAGCCCAGCTCCCCCTTGGGGGCCTCGATGGCGAAGTAGATCTCTTTGCCCTTGGGGGTCTTGGGGCCCTCGGTGGCCACGATGAACTGGTGGATCAGCTCCTCCATCTTCGTGAGGACCCGATCCTTGGGCGGCAGGAACACCTTGCGGGATTCAGGATCCTCCGGGAAGAGCGGGATGGAGCGGTCCATCTCCTTGACCGCCTGCCGGACGATCCGGATGCTCTGGCGCATCTCCTCCATCCGGACCAGATACCGGTCGTAGCAGTCGCCGTGCTCGCCCACCGGGATCTCGAAGTCGTACCGCTCGTAACCCAGGTAGGGGTAGGCCTTCCTGAGGTCCCACTCCACGCCGCAGGCCCGAAGCGGCGGCCCCGAGAGACCCATGTCGATGGCCTTCTCCGCCGAGATCACCCCCACGTCCTGGTTGCGGTCGATCCAGATCTTGTTCCGGGTCAGGAGCTTGTCGCACTCGTCGATGGTCTTGTGGGCCTGGGCCACGTACGTCTCGATCTCGCGCTCCAGCCCCTCGGGCCAATCCCTGGCCAGGCCGCCGATGCGGCCGTAGGAGACGGTGAAGCGCGCCCCGCTCATCCTCTCGAAGAGGTCGTAGATCTTCTCGCGCTCCGTGAATGCGTAGAAGTAGACGGTCCCGGCCCCCACGTCCAGCGCGTCCGTGGCCAGCCAGAGGAGGTGGCTCGACAGGCGCGCCAGCTCCATGCAGATGACCCGCATGACGCGGCAGCGCTCGGTGATCTGGAAGCCGATGAGCTTCTCCACCGCCATGGCCAGGCCGATGTTGTTGGACATGGGTGAGAGGTAGTCCATCCGGTCGGTGTAGGGGATCACCTGGTGGAGGGTCTTGTTCTCGGCGATCTTTTCGATCCCGCGGTGCAGGTAGCCCACGTCGGGCATGGCCGACAGCACCACCTCCCCGTCCAGCTTCAGCACCACCCGGAGCACGCCGTGGGTGGAGGGATGCTGGGGGCCCATGTTGACGGTGATGACGTCCGTGTTGAGGTCGAGCCGCTCCCGGTTCATCTCGGTCATTGCATGGTCCCGAAGAAAGATTCACCACCAAGGCACCAAGACACGAAGAAAAAACTATCGAGCTTAAAAAAAAGGCCTTTCACTTCAAAGGGGTTCACCCGCCACACCCTCCTGATTCTTCCTCTGCGTCTGCGCGCCTCTGTGGTCTATTCCCTATTTTCGGGGGGCACGAAGTTCCGCCACTCGTCGTCGCCCTCCATGGGATATTCCTTGCGGAGAGGATGCCCCTCAAAATCCTCCGGCAGCATGATCCTGCGAAGGTCCGGGTGGCCCGTGAACTGCACCCCCATGAGGTCGTAGACCTCGCGCTCCAGCCAGTCGGCGGTGCCCCAGAGGTCACAGACCGTCTCGACGGTGGGGTCCTCGATGGGCAGGGGCGTCCTAATCCGCAGCTGCTCCCGGCTCTTGAGGCTTCGCACGATGTAGACCACGTCGATGCGCCCCTCCTCGGGCCAGTGCGCGCTGCTGATGTCGGCGAGGAAGTTGAATCCCTCGACCTGCTTGAGGTGGCCGAGGACGGCCTTGACGCGTCCGGGCTGCACCACGAGGGTGCGCTCGCCCTGGTACTCCACGACCTCGAGGATCGCGCCGGGAAACTTCGATTGGACCGCCTGGATCACGTCCGCCATCGCTGCCTCTGCACCTCGGTGCTCAGCCCGATTTCGGGCACAGCTACCTAGCTCCCCCGGATCTGCCTTGCCCGTGTTGGACCGCCGCCGATCCGCCCCCTCAACCGGTATAGTAGCCCTTCCTCCACGTGGGAGAGCCGGGCTCCTCCTGGTAGCCTTTGACCTCCGCCTTGACGCCCGTGTCCAGCAGCGGAAGCGCTCCGTACTTGGGGTCCCGTCCGCGGTAGTGCCCGTGGTGCGAGCGCCTGCCCAGCGGGGCCCACTTCTCCTTCATCACCTGGTCCTGGATCTTCATCACCGCGTAGATCACCGCCTCGGGCCTGGGCGGGCAGCCGGGCACGTAGACGTCCACGGGGATGACGTGGTCGATGCCCTGCACCACCGAGTAGGCGTTGAACATGCCGCCCGTGGTGGTGCAGACGCCCATGGCGATGACCCACTTGGGCTCGGGCATCTGGTCATAGATGCGCTTGGCCGCGTAGGCCATCTTCTTGGTGAGGGTGCCCGCCACGATCATGAGATCGCACTGGCGGGGGGTGAAGCGCATGGCCTCGGCGCCGAAACGCGCCAGGTCGTACCGGCTGGCCACCATCGCCATCATCTCGATGGCGCAGCAGCTCAGGCCGAAAGGCATGGGCCAGAGGCTGTTCTTCCGGGCCATGTCGACGAGCTTGGAAAGGGACCCGAAGATGACCCCGCCCTTGACCATCTGGAGGTCTTCACGGGTCTGCCGGTCCAGATCCTGGTCCGGCTGATCGAGGGTTTTTACTCCCATCGGAGCGCCCCTTTCTTCCAGACGTACACGTACCCGATGAACAGGATCGCCAGGAAGAGCAGGAGCTCCCCGTAGACGAAGAGGCCCCAGCCCATGCGGATCTTGTCGCGGAAGACCGCGGCCACCGGGAACATGAACAGCGTCTCCACGTCGAAGAGCAGGAACAGAAGCGCCACGACGTAGTAACGCACGGACATCCGCTTGAAGGGCTCGTCCATGGGGTCCAGACCGCACTCATAGGGCATGAGTTCCGTTCGGGAGCCCCGGACCTTGCCCAGCAGCCAGGAACCGAGCATGAGCCCGGCCGCCATGGCGGCGGCCACAACCATCATGATCAGAATGGGCAGGTACGTGGGAAGCATCTGCACCCCCTGACTTCACTTGTCCCGAAGACCCCCCGCGAGTCTGAAACTCAGTCGAGGAGCCTAGCATACCGCCAGGAGGGTGTCAACACGGTTTAGGGGCCCTTCATTCCGGGTGAGGGCCGACGGCGACAACATCGGGTCGTGATGAGGTGATGGGGTGATGAGGTGACGCCGAAAGGAACCTGAAGGCCGTCGGTCGGCCTTTCCTGTCCCTTGTCCCCATGAGGACTTCTGATTGGGGATTCGCGAAAAGCGAAGCGCTTCGCGTCTAGCGTCTAGCGTCTAGCGTCTCGCGTCTCGCGTCTCCCGTCCCCCGCTACTCCCCCACGAACCCTTCCGTCACGTACCGGCCGCCCCGGCTCTTCAGCCACTCCTCCTTGGGCACGCTGTGGGCCTGCTCCACGCCGGTCCTGAACACCCGGCCGGAGTTGTAGGTGCAGAAGGGATAGAGGCGGCCGTCCGGGGCCGAGTAGTGGATGGTGCAGCGCTTCACCCGGTCCATCTGGAAGTTGTAGGCGTCCATGAAGTGCATGGAGGCCACGAGGAGTAGCCTCCACTGGTAGCGGCGCCGCTTGGCGATGCCCATGATGCGCTTGCCCGAGATGGCGTCGATGGTCTTGGCCAACTGCAAGAAATGCAGCCCCTTGGGCGCGCGCTCGGGGCGGAAGGTCTTGAGCAGGATGGAGAAGAACTGGGCCGTGGCGAAGAGGCGGGACGGGTGCTGGCCGGTCTTGCGCCCCAGATCCTGAATGAGCCGGAGCGCCCGGTCCATCTCGAAGAGCTCGTTCACCGGCACGGACTCCCCCGTCTCCTGGTTCACGAGAAGGAACGACGAGACGCCGCAGTCGGGATGGGAGTTGCAGAGCATGGGGAGGAAGCCGTTCTCGTCCTCGCCGATCACGTTGTCCACGATCCGGGCGAAGGGGGCCGTGATGGAGAAGGGGTACCAGTCCCGGTTGGCCACCAGGAGTCCGGTCTGCTTCTCGATGTCCACGGCCAGATCGCTGGAGGTGTAGCGCCGCGCCGCCCGCTCGGCCTCGTCCACCCGCCCCGTGAAGGCCACGGGCTGGGGCGCCACCCCCACCACCACGTCCAGGTTCCGCATCGCGAAACGGAGGATATCCCCCACCTGGTGGTCGTTCACGCCCTTCACCACGGTCGGCACCAGCGTCACGCGGATGCCCGCCCGGCGAAAGGCGTCCATGGCCTGGAGCTTCAGCGGCCAGAGGCCCTTCACGCCCCGGGTGGCCTCATAGACCTCGTCGGTCACGCCGTCGAACTGGAGGTAGACCGCGTTCAGGCCCGCCGCGGCGGCCTGCTCGGCGAAGCCCGCTTCCCTCGCGAAGCGGATACCGTTGGTGGCGGCCTGGATCATCTTGATGCCGCTCGCCTTCGCCATCCGGCAGGCCTCCAGGAAGTGGGGCGAGAGGGTCGGCTCGCCACCGGAGAACTGGATCACCTGCATCCGCTTGGGGCGAACGGCCAGGGCCCTCTCTATCATGCCGCGGATCTGCTCCAGGTCGGGCTCGTAGACGTAGGGCTGGACGTTCGCGTTGGCGAAGCAGACGGGGCACTTCAGGTTGCACCGGTTGGTCAGGTCCAGGATGGTCATGGCCGCGCTGGAGAGGTGCCCGGCGCAGAGACCACAGCCCGTGGGGCACTCGCCCACCTCCTGGACGGGCGTCCGGGTCAGCTCGACCGACGCCTCCACGCCGTAGCGCTCCATCCTCAGGAAGACCTCGGCGTTCCCGGCCACGAGCTCCTCGAAGGGACCGTGGGCGGGGCAGGACTTGCGCATGAGCACGCGCCCGTCGCGCTCGAAGAGCTCGGCGGCCAGGACGGACAGGCATTCGGGACAGAGCGACTCGACCGGCCGGGGCAGGCCCAGCGGACTCCTGGTGGCCTCCTCGCCGAAGAACGGCTGCGGCTTCACTGTTCCCACGATCCCACCTCCACCTCGCCCCCTGCTCTCAATTCCATCGTGGGTGCGGACCCGCATGCCACCCGGACCCTGGCGGCTCCGCCCCCTTCCCAAACTCACCGATTCTAGGCGAAGGGGCCGCCGACCTCAAGGCCCCGGCGCCGACCCGACTCAGTCCAGAGCCCTCTCCTTGGGGAAGGCGCGGCGGCCGTCGGGGCTGTAGCGCCGGTAGGTCCCGTCCTCGATCTCCCGCCGGACCACGGTCTTGAAGAGGTCGGCCATCTTGAGCGCGTGGCCGCTGCCCTGGTAGAAGGTGTCCCAGGCGTAGAAGTACATCTCCTGAAG
>JBAWEQ010000002.1:0-2973 GCA_049591295.1 Acidobacteriota bacterium | reverse complement strand
GTGCAGACCCTCATGTTCTTGATGCTTGCCTTTACCGGCCAGGGCACCGTCTACCTGGTGCGGGAGCGGCACCACTTCTGGCATTCCCTTCCCAGCCGATGGATGCTCGGCAGCACGCTGCTGGATGTCGCCGCCGTCAGCGCCATGGCCGCCTTCGGCATCCTGATGGCCGCCGTCCCCTGGACGCTCGTCGCCCTCACCTTCGGCGCGACGGCGGCCTTTCTCTTTCTGATGGACTTCCTCAAGATTTGGATCTTCCGCTGCTGCACCGAGGGCGCAGTCTAGGCACCACCCGCCGGGCCACACCGGAGGCGCGGGAACGGGGCCAGCGGAAAAGTGGGCTCGCCGGTATCCAGGTGAAGCCAGCATTTCGGCGGCCAGTTCTCGCCGGACCGCAAGGCGGGACGCGGTGGGGGAGTCGCGCCGGTCAGGGGTGATGGCTCATGAAGGTCCGCATCTGGGCCCTATACAGATGGAGGGCCTTCCGTCCCGCGGAGGTGAGCCGAAGAACCGTTCGCGGAACTTTCTCCACGAAGGTCTTCTGAACTTCCACGTAGCCCGCCTCCTCCAGCTTGGCGAGGTGGGAGGAGAGGTTGCCGCGGGTGAGGCCCGAGTGGTGGAGCAGGAAGACGAAGTCGGCCCCCTCCACGGCCTCCAGGAGGTCCAGGATCAGGTGGCGCGCCGGTTCGTGGACCAGCCGGTCGAGCTCCAGCAGGGCGCGGCCCCGCTCGCTCGAAGGACTCTCCTCAGCCATCCGTTTTCTCCTGCGGCGGGTAGCGCCTCAGAAAGGTGGCCAGCAGGACCAGGCCGCAGAGGGTGATGGCGCAGCCGGCACCGAAGGCCCACGGACGCGGCGGCGTGCCCGTGAGCCGGGCCAGGAGGAAGGCCGAGAGGATCAGGAGCGCGTAGACCAGGAAACGGTTCAGCCTCAGCAACCCGGAGAGCGCCACTAGGCCGGCCGCCAGCGCGGCTCCGAGCAGGAGCGAAAACCAGGGCATCAGGAAGAGGAAGCGGCCGGCCTTCATGCCCAGGAAGAGCCCTAACAACGCCACGGCCGCGACCAGGCACACGGGCGCGAGAAGACCCAGGTGAAATGCGTCCAGGTCCCGCGTCGCCTGGCGGGGGACGAAGAAGCCCACCCGCGGCTCGGTGATCCTCCTCTTCAGGATGGGCCCCCCGATGATGAGCGCCAGCCCGGCGGGATTCCAGACCCACCACAGGTGGTCTGGCCTCACGAGGGCGCTGAAGGCCAGAAGCAGCCCCACGAAGAGATCCACCAGCCCGTCCCTGTGAAAGGCCCAGAAGGCCTTCCGTTCGATGCCGCGTCCGCCCTCCCTCGTTTCCATGCCCCGAGCCCTTTCCGCAAAAATAAAGTCTGCCTTGCAGACTAGTCTGCAAGGAATATATCCGATCGGGATGGCTCGGTCAAGGAGGACAAAGAGGCGAAATCCGCGGAGTGGGGTGCGGGCGATCCGGTATCCGCGGCGCCCTACCAGAACCGGCGCAGGAGGTGGAGCAGGAGGCTCGCGGCGAGGGAGAGGAGGAGCATGCTGGCGAGGGGGATGTAAATGCGGACGTGGTCGCGCTCGATCCGGATGTCCCCCGGAAGGCGCCCGAACCATTTGAGGGCGCCGCTGGCCACCAGGAGGCCCACGACGGCGATCAGCCCTCCCGCGGCGGCGATGGCCAGGCCGCTCCTCTGAAGGGGAGTCACGGCCTGCCCTCCGCGCGCCGGCCGAAGATGGCGGTTCGGATGCGCCCCGCCGGGCCGGTCCAGCCACGGTACATGCCCGGCGTGGTGAAGGGCATGGCGATGGAGCCGAGGGCGTCCAGCGCGATCAGTCCGCCCGATCCGCCGAGTGCCTTGATCTGCCGGAGGACGGCGCGGGCGGCGGCGGCCAGGGGGAGCCTCCGGTAACGCATCAGGGCCGCCAGCTCGTGGGCCGCCACGGTGCGCAGGAAGAACTCGCCGTGGCCCGTGGTGGAGACGGCGCAGAGCCCGTCGCGCGCGTAGGTGCCGGCGCCGGGCACGGGCGAGTCGCCGATGCGGCCGTAGCGCTTGGCCGTCATGCCGCCCGTGGAGGTGGCCGCGGCGAGGTGGCCCATTGCGTCCAGGGCCACCGCCCCCACCGTGCCGCGGGCCGCGGGCGGCTTCACCCCCTCCTTGGCGAGCGTCTCCTGCAACTCGCGCCAGCGCCGGTCGGTGTGAAAGTAGGCGGGCTCTTCGAACCCCACGCCGCAGGCGGCGGCGAAGGCCTCGGCCCCGTCGCCCGACAGGAGCACGTGGGGCGAGCGCTCCATCACCAGGCGGGCCAGGGCCACGGGATTGCGGATGCGCCGGACGGCGGCCACGGCGCCCATGGCCAGCGAGGCGCCGTCCACGATGGCCGCGTCCATCTCGTTCCGGCCTTCGGCCGTGAAGACCGAGCCCCGGCCCGCGTTGAAGAGGGGGCAGTCCTCCAGGCTCTGGACCGCCGCCTGAACGGCATCCAGGGCGGAGCCCCCCCGCTCCAGGGGCGCCCGTCCCGCCTCCACCGCCGAACGCAGGGCGCGGCGGACCTCCGCCTCCTGCTCCCGCGTCAGCCGCTCCCGCAGGATGACGCCGGCGCCGCCGTGCACCACGAGCCTCGGTTTTATCTCCATGGCGCCTCCAGCCGATGACCGGCCGGATCCACGGTAGCTCGGGCGGGAAGGCGCCGCAAGGACTCCCGGTGAACCCAAATCCCGCGCTTGGAAATGGGAATGACTGCCAAAAGCAGTAAGAATGCTTGTTTCCGTGAGCGACGGTCTTCACCCACCAAGGGATTTGGGTTGCCTCCGACCCCGGACTTGATCCGGGGGAGGAAGCCCCAAGGGTGGGGTGGGGCCCCGGAGGGCAACACGACGATTCGGCAGGCTTGGCCTAAGGACCCGCGCAGGAATAGGTTAACGGAATTCGCGCCCAGATTCGTGTGAGATTGGCGCGATTGGAGG
>JBAWEQ010000001.1:0-1656 GCA_049591295.1 Acidobacteriota bacterium | reverse complement strand
CTCTTATCCTGTCCCTCTCTTTCAGCCCATGGGTCATACGCATAAATGACTGAGCAAGCTGGCCGACTTCGTCCTCGCCGTGGATATCCGACAGATCGATGTCCAGATCTCCTTGGGCGACCTGGTCCGTAGCCGCGGCCATCCTGCGCAGGGGCCGGGCAATGGACCGGGCAACCAGCCCGCTTACCACCAGAAGAAGAATCAGCCCGCCTGCTGCCAGGAGAACAGTCCTCCGGTGGAGGCTGTTCATCTGGGCCAATAGCTCTCTTTTCGGGAAGACCACTCCAAGGGACCAGCCCGGTGATGGAATCCGGGCATAAGCTAAGAACGAGTCATCCCCGGTCAACGCGGAACCGATATTCATAAAGCCCGAGTCCTCCCGTATCATTGCAAGACCCGCAGTACGCAACACTTCAGCGTGGCGCTCTTCGGCCAGGCTGAACATGGATTCGGACATTATCAATTTGGGGTCGGGATGAGTTACAAACGCACCGGTGTCGGAGATGATGAAACTGTATCCTGTTCGGCCTCCATGTACGGAAGAGAGCAGATCGGTCAGCCATTGGAGAGAAAGATCTACCGTGACAACACCTTTCACTTTGGAGACGCCGTCCTTTCCCTGTTCGAAAAACGGGCGACCGCAGGTGGTCATCATCACCCCACCCCCGCCTTCATCGAAGTACGGCTCGGTCCAGACCGGGGCCCTGAGCACTTTCGGGAGATGGTACCAGTCCTTGGTGAAATAGTCGTACGATTCCGATCCGAGCTGCTCGTACTCGATCCCGGACTTTCCCTTATAGTAATAAGGAGCGAACCAGCGGAGCTTCGGATCGAACGCATAAGGTTCAAAAGCTGCTGTAGACCCGTACACCTCTCTACTCTCCTTCACCAGGCGGCGAAGGAGACGCAGCAAAGCGTCTTTATCCGGGTTGCTCGTTTCCAGAACAGCGGCCAGGGCCTTGGGGACCTTCCCGGCAGCGCGGAATTCCTGCTCTATCCTGCGCGCTACCGATAAAGTCAGGCTTCTCGCACTCTTTTCCGCCTGTGCGAGGATCATCCGACGTGAGGACACATAGCTGTACGCAAGGGCTAAGGCAAAGACCGCTGAAGCGCCGCACAACACCAGCACGGTTATCTTCAGACTGATGCTGTTGCGCAGCTTGATCAAGGATTCGGGCCTCGGTGGAAATCGCTGAATTCCAGAACAAACATGCTCTTTGGGACCAGGGATTGCAAGAGTTTTGGGCTGCCGGTGGCACAGGGAAGCAGTTCACTTACCCGGGAAATCCTTGGATTCATGTCATTGCGAGGAGTACAGCGGCGAATCAATCTCGGCGTTCTTAAAGGGAAAAAATTGCTTCGCTCCGCGCACTGACAATCTTCTCCCACGCAGAGGTGAATGCTTGCTCCGCATGTTGCGTTTGAGATGGGCACGCTGTTGTCTCGACTAATCCTGTAAACCCCAGGTTTTAGCCGTGAAAGTGTCATTAAGCCTGTGGGGTAGGCTTTCCGAAACTGTCTCAAAACTATTTTGATGGTCAGAATCGTGCCACGATGGCAGCCCGGCGCTAAAGCACCGGTCTACTTTCTATCGCCCCGATGGGGCTCAAACGCAAGCGTCCCGGAGGGACGAGGGACAGTAGCCCGGTAATTCAT